>CAVGZQ010000110.1:3528-10110 GCA_963633515.1 Bacteroidaceae bacterium | reverse complement strand
TACACACCGCTGTCTTCCTCATAGTCTGCCGCAGACTGCTTGAAATCATCCCGGTAGATGAAATCGTTGCCCGTGTTGTACGGTGGATCGATATAGATCATCTTCACCTTGCTGAGATAGCTCTCCTGCAAAAGCTTCAGCACCTCCAGATTGTCCCCCTCAATATAAAGGTTCTCTGTGCTGTCCCAATTGACGCTTTCTTCCTTGCAGGGGCGCAGTGTCTTGCGGATGGGCTTGTTAGCCTCTACAATGGCAGCCTTTTTGCCCACCCAGGTAAACTCATAGGCTTCATCGCCCTCAAGCACATCGCCCGACAGCATTTGCCGCAGCAAGTCAAAGTTAATGGCCTTCTTCGGCTTGCCGTTTGCGTCTTTCGTCTCCGTAATGCAGTTCGGGAACAGCGCCCCGATTTTCTCTATATTCTGTGCGGTCATATCAATTGACTCCATGCGCATTTTGTCCGTATTCGGCGATTTTTTATTCATTTCCCGCATTCTCCCGCTTTTCGGATGATTCGATTTGAGCTTATTTCGTTTTTGCGCGCCGTCAAATGCCTTGCGGCCGGCATAACATCGCCAAATCCGATCGGTTTCTCTCTGCATTGCCGCAAAAAGCCATGCCTGCCGCCGGCTTTTTTGCCGGCGCCGCATAAATATCACACGGCGCATCATCGCCGTGCATTTCTTTCGGCTTCGCCGTTTTCCGTGTCATTAGCGCATTTTATTCGTCCCGCAAAACAAAATCATGCACAATAATTCATACATTTCGCGGTCAGCAGCATCCGTCTCGCGGGCGCCGCGCTCCATCCGAATACGCGTCCGGCTTCGCGATCGGTTGAATTATGCGCGTTTCTTTGCGATAAGTCGCGGACGGCTCGGCGCGAATCGCGCGGCGCCAGCGAGGAGGAGACGTTTTATGAAACCGATGCAATCGCCCGATACGCTTTTTGATGCCCTTGCCGACGATTACGAATCGATGCGCAAATCGCTTGCGTGGGATCCGTTTGTCCATATCGGCGCGGCATTTGATGGCGAATCGTTGGCAGGAAAAGACATTTTGGATGCGGGATGCGGGACGGGGGAATGCACGCGTTGGTTTGCCGCCCAAGGCGCCCGCCCCGTCGGTCTCGATATTTCGGGGGAAATGTGTTTTCGGGCGGCCGAACGATCGGAAAACATCATGTATTTGCAACACGATCTGAACGATCCGCTGCCTTTTGCCGATGCGCGTTTCGATGCCGTCGTCGCGCTCGGGTGTTTGGAATATCTCCCCGATGTCGGCAAAACGATCGAAGAGTTTTGCCGCGCGACAAAGCCCGGCGGGATGTTTTTGGGATGTTTTGAGCGGTTCGGCGACGATTGCCCCGGAAAGAATGCGCGCCGTGCCGTGCTTTTCGACAATTGGATGCGTTACCGGCAGTCGCGATCGATGCTCGAGGCGATTTTTGCGCCGCGCTATCGGCGCGTTTCGATTGAACCGACTGCGGGCTTTCTTATCGAAGAAACGGGCGAAACGACGCAATATTGGCGCGTTATCGCCAAAGATGCCGTCAAATCGCCATGATGACAAAAGACGCGATATCGGACGGAAACGCTCCGGTCCGTTATTTTTGGGAAACGCTCGTCGGCTGGTTTTCGGCATGCGGGCGCGACTTGCCGTGGCGCCATGCGCCGACGGCGTACGAAACATGGGTTTCGGAAATCATGCTTCAGCAGACCCAAGTGGCGACGGTCTTGCCCTATTACGAACGCTGGATGGCAGCTTTCCCCGACATCCCGACGCTTGCCCGGAGCACGCCCGACGATGTTTTGTCGCTTTGGGCGGGGTTGGGATATTACCGCCGCGCGCGTTATTTGCGCGACGGCGCGCGTTATATCGCCGAGCAATGCGGCGGCGTTTTTCCGACCGAGATATCGGAGCTGCGCAAGATCCCCGGCGTGGGCGAATATACCGCCGGCGCGATCGCGTCGTTTGCCTTCGGGCAAAATGTGCCGGCGATCGACGGAAATGCCGAACGCGTTTTTTCGAGGTTTTTCGATATCGAAGGCGACATTGCGCGCGGCACGGCGCGCAAACGGCTTTCCGACATAGCTCGGCGCGCTGCGGCCTTCGGGCGCGCCGCCGATCTCAATCAGGCGGTGATGGATTTGGGATCGTCGATATGCGGACGCGCCGCACAGTGCGAACTATGCCCGATTGCGCCGCGATGCGCCGCCAGGCGTCTGAATAAAACGGCGATCTTGCCGCAAAAGCCCAAACCGCCCGAAAAATCGGGCGAATTTCATGTCGCGGCAGCGCTTGTGACCGCCGACGGGCGGCGCGTTCTCATTGCGCGGCGCGCGCCGGGCACGCTTTTGGGGGGATTGTGGCAGTTTCCGTCGGCGTTGGCCGCCCGCTGCGGCGCAAGCAATATCCGCGCTTTGGCGCAAGAACCGGCCGAGGCCCGGCGCGCGGCATTGCTGCGCGCGTGGACAAATCGCATCGGATGCGCAAAGCCCGAGGTTTTCGGCGTCCGTCCGCCGAGCGTCGAACATATTTTTTCCCATATCCGCATGATCGTTTCGCTCGATATCGGCATTTTGCCCGAAGAAGCCGAACGCGTCATTCCCGCCGCTCCGGGGCAAATCATCCCGATGACGCCGACCGACGATGCGCCATGCGATGCGTATGCTTGGGCAGAGATTGCGCGCGCCGAAAAAGATTTTGCCGTTTCGTCGCTGATGAAAAAGCTCATCGCAAACTTAAAACGCGCAATTTCGGGCGAACCGCAGCGCGGCAAAAATGGCCGCCAAAAGCAATAAGACGGCGCCGGCGGCGATTATCTTCGTTTTTCTGCCCGATCGGCGGCGTGCGGGCGTCGGATCCGGCATCGCCGGCGGAAGCGGTTTCGGATCTTCGATTCTGACGGCAGGATCGATGCGCGGCAGGGTATCTTGCTGCGAAAGAACGTGTCTCGTCCGAACGGTCTTTTCGGCCGACTCGGGAAGCGGGATTTGCGCGGCAAAAAGCGCATCTTTCGGCGGCTGCGAAATGCGTTGCGTTTCGCCCGAATCCGAGACGGCATCGGCGCCGGAGTCATTCGCTGCGCGCGCCGCCGCGCTCTGCGTCGGCGCAAGTTCGCCGCCCGGATATCGGCGCAATCCGCTGCCGTGCGAAAGAACGCTGAATTCGGAGCTCATCATATCGATCGCTTTGCGGCGCAGCTGCTCGATTTCTTCGGCGCCGATTTGCCCGGTCGCGATCGGATCGGCGGCATCGTTGCCGCCCGGCGCGCCGCCGGCATGGGCATGCGCCAGCAAACTCGATGCATCGGGCACAAATTCTGCGGCTTGAAGCCGCGGCAACGGATGATCGGGAAATTCGACGCGCGGGCGAAGATAAGCAATCCAATCGTCTTTTGCGACGGTTTGGTTCTGCGACGCAATGAAACCGTCGAGGGCTATTTTAAACTCGAGCGCCGTCGCGTAGCGGCATTTTTTGTCGAGATCGAGCGCCTTGGCGAGTATTTCTTCGAGCTTGGGGGGGTAGTCGGGGCAAATGCTGCGCGCCGGTTCGTAGAGCGCCATGCGCGCGCATTGAATGCACGATTCGATCGAATCGGTCGGATAAAAACAATGCCCGGTCGTCGCTTCATAGAGCACCGCGGCCAAGCTGAAGATATCGCTGCGCCGATCGATTTTGTCGGCCCATGCCTGTTCGGGGCTCATGTAATTGAATTTGCCTTTAATCACGTCGGGAGGCGTGATATCGGGCATGAACACGGTTTTTGCGATGCCGAAATCGCCGATTTTTATTTCGCCTCCGGCGCCGAAAAGGATGTTTTCCGGGCTTACGTCGCGGTGCACGAGACGCAGCGGCGTTCCTTGGGCGTTTGTCAGTTCGTGGGCGGCATGCAATCCCAACGCGACTTGCCCGATGACATAAGCGGCATAGACATAGGGCAATGTTTCGTTTCGCGCGTTGTTGCCGATGATGAGTTTCGAAAGATCCTGCGCATCGAGGTATTCCATTGCCAAAAAAGCATTGGCGTCGCAAGCGCAGAGATCGAAGACTTCGAGGATATTGGGATGGCGCAGCCGCGTCGTGCATTGCGCTTCGTTGATGATCGATCCCAAAAACTCTTCGTCATGCGCGAGATTTTGGCGGATGCATTTGCAAACGAGATACTTTTCCTGCCGAAGGACGGCTTTTGTTTTTGCCAAATAAATATCGGCAACGCCGCCTTCGGCAATTTTGCGGATTAACGTATATGCGCCAAGATTCATGGCGATGCTCCGTCTTTTGCGATGGGGAAAAGCGCATGCGCCGCGAACGAAGGACAAACGCTTTGAGCGTACAAAACCGGCGCGGTTTTTATCACGGCGTTTCTTAAATGCCAAAAAGCGATAGAATGATATGTTGCATGCGAAACGCGCCGCCGATTTCATGCCGATGATGCCGCGCCGCCGATTTCATGATGCCGTCCGGGCGGCGCGCACCCCCCCGAAGATCTTATGACGATGTTGAAAATATGCCGATTATCCGGGAAAGAGCGCGGCGCGCACGCGTGATCGATCCCGGCATCAAGACGATGAAGATGCCGTCGGCGCGCCGATCATAAAAATGAGACAGCTTATGACGATGCCGAAATTTTACCGATTATCTGTCAACGAGCGCCGCGCGGCGCGGCGCGCACGCGCGATCGATCCCGGCATCATGACGATGAAGATGCCTGCGGCGCGCCGATCATAAAAATGAGACAGCTTATGACGATGCCGAAATTTTACCGATTATCTGTCAACGAGCGCCGCGCGGCGCGGCGCGCACGCGCGATCGATCCCGGCATCATGACGATGAAGATGCCTGCGGCGCGCCGATCATAAAAATGAGACAGCTTATGACGATGCCGAAATTTTACCGATTATCTGTCAACGAGCGCCGCGCGGCTCTGCGCGCACGCGCGATCGATCCGGGCGTCATCGATGCGCTGACGGCGCATCATGAGGATGATGATATTGCCGATGCGATGATCGAAAATGCGATCGGAACATGCCCGATGCCGCTCGGCGTCGTGCCCGAATTGCGCGTCAACGGGCGAAACCATGCGATTGCGATGGCGACCGAAGAGCCGAGCGTCATTGCCGGATTAAACCGGGTCTCGCGCGTTTTTAACGATTCCGGCGGGACTTCGGCGACGATGGCCGATCCCGTGACGCAGGCGCAAATCGCCTTTGCGATCGATGCCGATTACGCCCAAACGCTGGCGGCCGAACTTCGCGCCCGCGTCGGGCAATGGCTTGCCGTTGCCGACGAAGCCAATCCCGGAATCGTCGCCGCCGGCGGCGGCGCTTTGGATTGCCGCTTCGAAATCATCGATGCGACGCCGCCGCAAGACCTGCCGGAGACGTGTTTGGGCGCCGGCGCGCGCGATTTGCTGCCTTGCGCCGCAGCGCATGATGCAGAAGCGCTCATCGTCGCGACGCTCAGCGTCGCAACGCGCGATGCCATGGGCGCAAACGCCGTCAATGCAATGGCCGAAGCCCTGGCGCGCGCTTGGAATGCGCTCTACGGCAACCGCCCGGGCTATACGCCGTGCATGGCGATTTTGACAAATCGCGCGCCCGGACGAAGAACGCGCGCCCATATTGTCATCGAAGAATCGGCGGCAGAAAAATACATGCATGCGCCGTTCGGCGATATTGCCCCAAAAATCGCACGCGCTTCGCGCTTTGCGCAAAACAATCCGGCGCGCGCCGCCACGCACAACAAGGGAATTCTCAACGGGATAATCGCGGCGGCGCTGGCGCTCGGGCAAGATACGCGCGCGATAAGCGTCGCCGCCGTCGACGCCGCCTGCGCATCGGGGGTTCACAAACCGCTCGCGCAATGGTATTGCGCCTGCCGGCCGCAAACCCAAACGCGCGCGCTCGTCGGCGCAATCGACGTGCCGCTTCCGGTCGGGGTTGTCGGCGGCGCGCGCCAAATGCCCCATATCGACGCGGCGTTCAAATTCGATTCGATCGATTCGCTCGCAACGCTTTCGGCGCTTTTGGCGTCGATCGGATTGGCTCAGAATTTTGCGGCGCTCTGGGCGCTTGTGACCGACGGCATCCAAAAAGGGCATCTCGCGCTGCACGAAAAAAAAGCGCGTATCGGCGCCGGCCGATAGCGCTTTTGGCGCGGCGTATGGGCAAAGCCCATAGCCGCGCCGCGAAGGCGTATTGCGGCCGCCGGCCGCAATAGCCGAAGCCCCCCCTTATGCCCCAAAAAACGGACATCCATATTTCGCCGGACGATGCAAAATAATTCTCATCCGATGTTTGCTTTTGTTTCAGACACGATTTCATCGACATTTAACGAAAGAAAATTCAAATGCTGCCCATTATATCGATACAAAATCTCGGCAAATCATACGGCGCAAAAAGCGTCTTCGAAAATCTGTCGCTCATCATTCAAGAGCGCGAAAAAATCGGTCTTATCGGTCACAACGGCAGCGGAAAGTCGACGCTTCTCAAGATTTTGGCCGGGATCGAATATCCCGACGACGGCGCAATCACGCATCACAAGAAGCTTCAAATCGCCTATTTGCCGCAGATTCCGACG
>CAVGZQ010000110.1:0-3518 GCA_963633515.1 Bacteroidaceae bacterium | reverse complement strand
GCTCCTGCCGCAGCGCGAACGGATCGCGCGCTATGAGACGGTTTGCGACGAAATCGCACACGCTTGCGACGCCGCAAGGATTGCCGATCTGACCCGCGAACAGTCGCTGCTTCAGGCCGAAATTGAGGCGCATGGCGGCTGGGAACTCGGCCGCGATATCGATTCCGCGCTGAGCCGGCTCAACCTTGCGCCCGAACTCTGCGACACGCCGATGGACAAGCTTTCGGGCGGGCAGCAAAGAAGGACGGCGCTTGCGCGCGCGCTTTTGCAACGCCCCGACGTTTTGCTCCTCGACGAGCCGACAAACCATCTCGACGTGCCGACGATCGAATGGCTCGAATCGTTTCTGCGCGACTGCCGCGCCGCCGTCGTGCTCGTCTCGCACGACCGCGCATTTCTCGATTCCGTCGCAACGCGCATCGTCGAAATCCATAAATCGGAACTCCTTTCGTTTCCCGGAAATTACGTCAATTTCGTCGAACAAAAAGCGGCGCTCATGGCGCTTCGCCAAAAAGAGCAGGAAAAGTACGCCAATCTCTTGGTCACCGAGCTCGAATGGCTGCGGCGCGGACCGAAAGCGCGCGGCACAAAAGCAAAAGCGCGCATCGATCGCGTCGCCGAAATCCGCGAAAAAGCCAAAGAAACGCGCGAACAGCCGCTGACGATGAAATTTACGGCCGACGCCCGCCTCGGCAACATCATCATCAATGCCCAAGGAATCGCCAAATCTTACGATCGGCCCGTGTTTAAACCGTTCGATTTTCAGCTGCGAAAAGACGATTGCTGCGCCGTAATCGGACCCAACGGCTGCGGAAAAACGACGCTCCTCGAAATTCTCACCCAACGCATCGCCCCCGATGCGGGCAGCGTCATTGTCGGAAAAAACACGCATATCCGCTATTTGTCGCAGCATCGCCGCGAGCTCGATCCCGAAAAATCGGTCTATGACGCCCTGGGCGACGGCGATCATGTCTATGTCAACGGCGCGCCCGTTCACAAACGCGGCTTTTTATGCCGGTTTCTGTTCGACATCCCCGAACAGGAAAAACGCGTTTCGGCGCTTTCGGGCGGCGAAAAATGCCGCCTGCTTTTTGCGCAAATGATGTGCGCCGACGCCAATTTGCTCGTCCTCGACGAACCGACAAACGACCTCGACATCGATTCGCTCCAAACGCTCGAAAACGCCTTGGCCGATTACGGCGGCGCCGTGCTGTTCGTCACGCACGACCGCTTTCTCATCAACAAAATTGCGACTGCCGTCGTCGCATTCGACGAAAAATCGCTGACTTTCGAACGGTTCGAAGGCGATTATGACTTTTATGCCGCGTGCAAAAAGAAACAAGCCGACGCTGCTGCTGCGGCGGCGGCGGCGGCAGCCGCAGCGCAGACGCAATCCGGAAAACACAATGCCCCGGCTTCGCCCCAAAAACCGCAGACCGCCGCCGGCTCCCCCAAACCGCTCAAACTCTCGTTTAAAGAAAAACAGGAGTTTGCAAACATCGAAAACGATATCGTCGATTGCGAAGCGCAAAAAGAAGACATCGAAGCCCAAATCGCCGACCCCGGCACATACAAAATCCCCAACAAAGCCCGCGAACTCAACGATCGGCTCGAACAGATTTCCGCCCGAATCGACGCCCTCTATGCGCGTTGGGATTATCTCAGCCGCGTCGATCAAGGACGCGTTTTCGGATAACCCCCCCCTTCCCGGACGGATTTCTGCCGCAAAGGAAACTTCGATGTATTTGTCTTTATTTTGGACTTTCGCAAAAATCGGCGTCATGACATTTGGCGGCGGTTATGCCATGCTGCCCATCTTGGAACGCGAAGTCGTCGACAATAAAAAATGGGCAACCGACGCCGAAATCATGGATTATTACGCCATCGGCCAATGCACGCCCGGTGTCATCATCGTCAATGTCGCGACGTTTATCGGCGAAAAACTCGGCGGCCGCCCCGGCGGCATCATCGCAACGCTCGGCGTCATCTTCCCGTCGCTCGTCATCATTGCGCTTTTGGCCGCCCTCCTGACCGAATTCTCCCATGTCGAAGCCGTCGGGCACGCCTTCGCCGGCATCCGGATTTGCGTGTGCGTTTTCATTTTTAACGCCATTTTGCGGCTCTGGAAATCGTCGGTCAAAGACGCCGTCGCCTGCTTGCTGTTTCTCATCGTTTTTATTGCCTCCCTATTCCTCAATATATCGCCGGCAATATATGTCATCTTGGCCGGAATTGCCGGCGTGTTTCTGCATCGTTTCGCGAGTAAAAAGCCGTGATATTTCTTCGTCTGTTTTGGGAATTTTTTAAAACCGGGCTTTTTGCCGTCGGCGGCGGCATGGCCACCGTCCCGTTTGTCCAAGCAATGGGCGAATCTTTCGGATGGTTTACGCCCGCACAGCTCGCCGATATCATCGCCGTCGCCGAAAGCACGCCCGGCGCGTTCGGCGTCAATATGTCAACTTATGTCGGTTATATCGTCGGCTTATCGTTCGGCGCAAACCCGCTTTTCGGCGTCTTGGGCGCGCTGACGGCAAGCATCGGGCTCGTTGCGCCGTCGATAATCGTTATATTGTTTATTGCCCGAATGCTCGAAAAATTCAGAAACAACCGATACGTCGAAGCCGCTTTCTATGGCTTGCGCCCCGCCTCCGTCGGCATGATCGCCGCCGCCGGGCTGAGCATCGTTTTGATGACTTTTTTCGGCATTTCGTCCGTCCTCGATTTGACCGCCGATCTCCCCATCGACCTGCGCCAATTCGCTTGGGCCGCCGTCATACTCGCTGCCACGCGTTGGATCCCGAAAGTCAAAAACCTCCACGCCATATGGTTTATATTGATTTCTGCCGCCGTCGGAATGCTCTTTTCTTTGTAATGTTTTATATTTGCCATATTCGGTTTTGGCTCGCCGCGTTTGCTTGATATTTGCATTATTTCGCCCGCATCGCATTTCATGTTTATAACATTGCGCAGAATTGTTTTTTTCGGGGGGGCTCCGGCTTTTGCCCTTCGGGCAATGCGCCTGCGCGGTTGCGCTATTGCCCAAAGGGCAATACGCGCAACTTGGCGCGCTATGTTCTCCCTGCCGTCTGCCTGCCTTACGGCAGGAAGACGGCAGGTCCGAGCATACGCGCGCCTGCGCGTTTTTTTTTTGCGAGAGGACGTATTCCCCGCCGCCCGATGGGCGGAAACCGACACCGCAACTGCGCAAAGCGTTGCAATAAATTTCGCACAAATCATGATTTTTTTTTCGATAGTTTGATGCAGATGCCGGGACGCAAGCCTGAATGCGCGTCGGGGCGCCGTTAGTTTTATTCTTTGATTCAGACTTTTTTTGCCGGTTTGATGTGATTGCAAGGAAACGGGGAGATGCGCCAAAAATCATCCCCCAAAAAGGTAAATCTTAGTATATTTTTTCGATAGTTTGATGCAGATGCCGGGACGCAAACCTGAATGCGGCGCGGGTATCCGTCCTCGGACATGCCGCGCCGCTCGCGCGGCGTCCTTGCCGCGCGTCAAGA
>CAVGZQ010000109.1:0-10148 GCA_963633515.1 Bacteroidaceae bacterium | reverse complement strand
GGAACAATAGGAGAATTTCTGCAGTCACCGGGGGATTGCCGCCAATGGTTAAAAGAGAAAAATACTATGCCTCGATTGTCGAGGTCTCGTAAACACTGATTTTGTTAAAAATGTGTCAACCAAATTTGACATTTTCATATCGTCAACAATTTCGTTTCGGGCAGTTTTTCCGGCGGCGAAACCCACGAAAATATGGCTTTTTGCAAAGCAAAGCTCAACGCAACGCGCGGCAAATATCGCTGCGAAACGTATTGGAATGCCTACGTTTACGGCACCGGCGCAAACAGTTCCGGAAGCCAAATTACCGACGGTTCGGCAAAACCCTTCACGTTCAACGCCGCAAAAATCCCCGTCATTTCGGCGAACGAAACCGTTCTCGGTCTCTTGAGCGCAAACTCCGGGCATAACGGCGGCGTTTTGTCGGCCAATATCCCGCGTTTCCAAGATGACGCCGAGCTCTGCGCCGGTTGGAAAACCATCGCCGACGAAGACGGCAACCAAATCCCCGTCCCCGTTTCAAAAACCGAAAAATATTGACGCCTGCATCAAAACGGCATCCTGCGCAATCGTGCCGATATCCGCGCGATTGCCCGCCAACCGCGGCGCAAAGCATGCGGCTTTGCGCCCGGCGTCATTTCGCGCATGCGCAATCCGAAAGCCCCCGAAATGAACCGCCCACAAAAGCGGCCGGATGATCTTCTCGGCCATGCGGTTCAATACGCCGGGGGCTTTTTGTTTTTGTCGGCAGCTGCCGCAAATGCCGGCAATCCGACGCATAATCCGCGATTATTCTTCAGATTTCAGTCCGCGGCGGATGAGCAAATAATCGCTCGACGGTTCGCGGCCGGAAAAATTCTTATATTGCGTCATCGGTTCGACGGAATTGCCGCGCGACAATACGTTGTCGCGAAGCTTTTGTCCCGTTTCCCGCGACAATCCGTGTTGTTTGAACCAATCGACCGCATCGGCATCGAGAACTTCCGACCATATATAGGCGTAATAGCCGGCATCGTAGCCGCTCGCGAAGATATGGTTAAAATACGTCGTGCGATAACGCGGCGGCGTCATCGGAATGTCGAGATTCACGCTCGCCAGCAGGCTGTGTTCGAGCGCTTCGAATCCGTCGCGCGTGATTTCGGGCAAATGATCGATATCGAATTGATGCCATGCTTGGTCGAGCATGGCTGCGCCCAAATACTCGGCCGTCGCATAACCTTGATTGAATTTTTGCGAATCCCGGAGCTTTTTGACGAGTTCGTCGGGGATTTTTTCGCCGGTTTCATAATGAACGGCGTAATTGCCGAGAATTTCAGGCCAAAATGCCCACACTTCGTTAAATTGCGACGGAAATTCGACGAAATCGCGCGGCACGTTTGTGCCGCTGAATTCCGGATATGTCACATCCGACAAAAGTCCGTGCAGCGCATGGCCGAACTCGTGGAAAAGCGTCGTCACTTCGTCGGTCGTCAAAAGCGTCGGTCCCGATGCCGGTTTCGTCACGTTGATCTGGTTCAAAATCACGGGCTTTGTGCCCAAAAGCTTCGACTGTTGGACATATTCGCTCATCCAGGCGCCGCCGCGTTTGTTGTCGCGCGCATAATAATCGCCGTAGAACAAACCGATTGCCGTTCCGTTTTCGTCGAAAACCTCCCATACCCTCACGTCGGGATCGTAAACGGGGAGATCCTTGCGTTCGGCGAATTTCAGACCATAGAGCTTTTCGGCGGCATAGAATACGCCCTTTTCGATAACCGCGTTGAGTTCGAAATACGGTTTGAGCACGTTTTCGTCGAGCGCATACTTTTGTTTTCTCAGCTGTTCGGCGTAATACGGCCAATCCCAAGCTTCGAGTTTGAATCCGCCATTTTGAGCATCGATAAGCGCCTGAAGCTCTTGAGCCTCGCGAGAAAGACTTGCGCGCGCCGCATCGACCATCGATCCGAGCATTTGATTGACCGCATCGACCGTCTTCGCGCATTGATCTTCGACTTTAAAGGCCGCATGCGAAGCATATCCGAGCATTTTTGCGCGTTCGGCTTTGAGCTTTAGCATGCGTCCGACCAAATCGCGATTGTCGGCTTCGTTGCCGCGCATGCCGCGTTGGATCGATGCTTTGTGAATCTTTTCGCGCAGCGCCCGATTTTCGAGCGATGAAAGCACGGGCTGAACCGATGTATTGCGCAATGCGATGAGATACTTTCCTTCATGGCCGCGCGCTTTGGCGGCGTCGGCCGCAGCTTGAATCTGCTCTTCGCTCAGACCGGCCAGCTCTTCGCGCGTATCGGCAATAACCGCCGACGTATTCATTTCGCTCAGGATATTTTGACCGAATTTCGCCGAAATCGACGAAATTTCGGCGTTGATTTGCTTGATCTTTTCTTTATCTGACGGCGAAAGTTTCGCGCCTGCGCGAAGGAAATCGTCATAAACCGTTTCCAAAAGCCGCAACGATTCCGAGTCCAAATTCAAATTTGCGCGATCGTTGTAAAGCGTCTCGATGCGGGCAAACAATTTGTCATTGAGATAAATCGCATCGTTATGCGCCGAAAATAGCGGCGCCATTTCTTCTTCGGCTTTTTGAAGCTCCGGATTCGTATAAGCGTTGGTGAGATTATCGAAGACATACGCGACGCGCATAAACCGCTGTCCCGTCTTTTGCATCGCTGCGAGCGTATTTTCGAACGTCGGGGCGTCGCTTTGATTGGCGATGGATGCTATTTCTTTTTGTTGCTCTGCCATCGCAAATTTTAATGCCGGCACGAAGTGTTCCGTCCGAATTTTATCGTACTCCGGCGCATGATACGGCAATGTATTTTCATGAGCAAAGGGGTTTGATGAATCCAATGTAAGCTCCTGTTCGCTTTGCGCCGCGACCGACGGCGCCGACTGCGTTTGAACGGGCGCGCCGGCGCAACCGAATAAAAAAGATGCGGCAATAATGGGGAAAATCTTTCCGAGGTGCATGAAAACTCCTGTCTGTGCGCGCCAAACGGCGTTGCTCCGAAAAACGGCGCACGCTGCGCGTATGAGTGAATTGCGCGCGATCGGCAACATATGCGGCAATGCATCGGCATAGCCGAACGCAAACGAAAATGAGCAATTTTTGCCCGATCCGTTTAAACGCATCGTTTTGCGCATCTATTCCGGATGCATCCGAAATAATACCTGCCCCATCGCTCGGCTTGCGGCGCAAAACGCCGTTTGTTTGCTGAATATAAACTGCGTTTTATGCAAATTTATGCATTCGGCGCGTCAGCATCCGATATTTGCAACGCGTTTCATATAAGCGCGAAATGCATCGGGATCGTCGCGCAAGTTGTCTTGAATCGCGAGGTCCAAATTCACGATGCGCGACAAGACTTTTGTAATCTGTTTTTCATACATCGAATAATCCCGGGCAATATCGTCGCTGCCGACGGTGCCTTCGGCATTGACAACGCGGCACCACACGGCGCGGTTGTCTGCGATGTATGCATCGAGCGCGGGCATGAGCTTTTCGGGATTCGACGCGTACAGCGTCATGATTTGCTCGAGTTCCTCATACGAGGCGAGCAAATCTTTCGACAAACTGCGATTGCAACCGACCGAAAAAAAGGTGCACAAACAAAGCAAACATGCAAAAATAAAGCGTTTCATGAATTCTCAGACCTTTATCGGCGTACTCTGCCCATTGTAAATGCGTTGCGCCCCATATCGGCTAAATGCCGAGCAAACCTTGTTGGCGTTTTGCCGTTTTGCCCTTTTTCGTCGGCGCAATCCATACATCGTCATCCGATCCGCCCTCATCCCGCGCCGACGGTTTCTTTGCGGGCTTGGCGGCGGCTTTTTTCTCGAGTTCGATATCGAGCGAAAGCGCATCCGATTTGCTCAGCTGAATCTTCTTCGTCCAATCTTTGTATCCTTCGCGCGTGATGCGAATCGTATATATCCCGGCTTCCATTTTCAGCTCGGGATCGGGATGCCCGCGATAAACATCATCGACATACAGCTCGAGATCGTTGAGATTGCCGTCGTACACAAACATCAGACGCCCGAGATCGGCGCGTTTCTTCTCAATCGCCGTCAGCCCCGCCGCCGCCTCCGCATTGTCGTGATCTTTGTCCAAAACGCGCCGGTAAAGCGTTTCCGCTTCGTCGGGGTTATCGGCTTTGAGCGCGCCTTCTGCCAAAAGCAACGTCTTGGCATTATCGATTTTCGTCTTGTATGATACGATCCGTCTCGACGTTTCCACATCTTGGGCATCGGGGCGCGATTGAACGATTTCGAGAAAGCTCTCGGCCTCGGCGAGCTTGCGAGATGCCAAGCAGGCATCGATTTCGCCAAACATCTCCGACAGTTCGCCGCCTTGAATGACCGGCGTCTTCTCGGATCGCTCCGGCTGCGGCGACGGCACCAATACGATGACGCAAACCGCCGCCAATATCGCGGCGACAAGGCATATCCCCAAAACCAAAAACTTCCGATCGCGCATCGCCTGCGACGATATAATCTGAACGGGGATTGTCCCGACCGTTCCGTCGGACTGAATAAACGATATCCCCGTTGCGCTCGTTATCGAACTCACATCCCCCGAGTTCAATGCGGCCGACGGCGTCGCCCCAAGCCCGTTGACCGACACCGCAGGCATCCCGTTGACCGACACCGCAGGCATCCCGTTGACCGACACCGCAGACATCCCGTTGACCGACACCGCAGACATCCCGTTTCCCGATTGCAATCCTTGCGGTTGGCTGGCGGTCGGAGCGCTCACGCTCAGCTCCCCGCTGCCCGAAACCGCCGACACATCGGCATTCTCGTTTCCATGCGCATCGGCCGCCTTCAAAACCGCACTCAATTGCGGTATCGACGCTGCCGGCGGCAACATATGCGTTTCGGCTTCTTCCGAAAGACGCTGCAAATCGATGCGTCCCAAACTCATCGAACTGTACCCGGCCCGAAGCTGCGGCGCATCGAGCGCATACGATATCGCATGGAGCAATGCGACGGCATCGGCCGGACGTTTCGACGGATCTTTCGTCAGGCACTGATCGATAACTTCGCACAACGCTTCGGGCACGCCCTGGCTTTCGTCGACAAGCGTCTTGAGCGGCGACGCGATTTCGTTGACATGTTTGTACAAAATGACGTTGTCGTTCGGACCGACAAACGGTTTGCGCCCCGACAGCATCAAATAAAACATCACGCCCAAGGCATAAACATCGGTGCGCGTATCCGACACGCCCGTCAAAATTTGTTCGGGCGACATATACGACGCGCTGCCGACGAGCTGATGCTCTTTCGTGACGTCGTCATCGCCCTTGGCAAGCTTCGCAAGACCGAAATCCAAAATCTTGACGAAGTTCTTTTCTCCCTCAAGTTCGCACAGCATGATATTCGCCGGCTTGATATCGCGATGAATAAGCCCAAGCTTGTGCGCTTCGCCGATTCCCTTGAGGATTTGAACCGCTATGGGCAGAAACGTTTCCAGCGCCATGGCGCCGTTTTGCTTGATATATTTTCCGAGCGTTATCCCTTGCGCATATTCCATGACGATATACGCCAAGTCCCCGTCGCGCCCGTAGTCGAATATCGTCACGATGTTCGGATGATGCAATATGCTCAGCCCCCGGGCTTCGCGCTGAAAACGGCCCAATGCGTCTTCGTTTTCGATCAAATCCGAATTCAATACTTTGACGCAAACCTCGCGGCCCAATTTCGTCTGCATCGCGAGGTATACGACACCCATGCCGCCTTTGCCGATGCGCCGTATAATTTGGTAATTATCGGAAATGAACTCCCCTTCGAGAGTGTCAAGCGTGCGCCGCGGCATCTCTGAGCCGCTCGCTTTTTGATCCTCTAAATTCGCCACACCCGCCTCCGTTTCCGACGCACCTGAACGCAGAGAACACTGCCGTTCGCAGATCATGCTCCCGTTCGTTTAAATAGAACGGATCTCACCGCCCGCGCAAGCTTTGAGTGATATTTTGCCCGCATCTTCGGGCAATCGCATGGTTTGGAACACGCCGGGGGCGCGGTTTCGTCCGGCAAACGATGCCGCGCGCAAATCGCGCAGAAGATTTCCGCCCCCGCCATCCCCGCAAAAAAACGCCCGGCGCAAATCGAAAAAAAACGCCGAGCGAAAAAAAACGCCCGGCGCAAAACCGAAAAACGCGCTTTGCGGCGGCAGCACTCGCAAAAACGTCAATCCCGTTCGCGCCCAATTCTCGTCGGTTCCGACATATAGCGCTTCAAAGCCGCCGAATCGCTGTCGATGCCGAACGAATAACTCGGTTGGGCGCTCAGCTCCGCCATCTTGCCGCGCAGCATGTCCAGCAGCGGACGATGCCCCGCACCGGCCGTCTCAAGACCGTCGATGCTGCGCACGGGCATCAAACCGCACGCCGTTCCCGTTATAAAGACTTCGCGGTTTGTTCCGACAAGATCCGTCGGCAACATCTTATCATCCTCTGCGACGTCAAATCCGAGCTCTTGCGCGCTCTTCATAATCAAAGCCCGCGTCAGGCCGACAAGCGCGTAGCGCGACGCCGGACAACGAAGCTCGCGGCGCCCGTTGCGCTCCTGCGCCGCAAATATATTGTCGGCCGTCGCCTCGGCAACATACCCGTCGCGCGTCAGCATCAGCGTCTCATAGGCGCCGGCATGCCGCGTTTCCAACAGCGCAAACACGTTGTTCAGATAGTTGTTCGTCTTTATGTTCGGATCGAGATGACGCGCATCGTTTCGACGGATATCGCGCGCTATCGCAATATCTATCCCGCGTTCGTAACACGCCTGCGGATACAGCGCTATCGCCGAACATATCGCATAAACCGTCGGACCGATGCATTTCTGCGGATTAACCCCCAAATTCCCGATTCCCCGCGTCAATACCGGCCGCAAATAACCGCTCCGGCCGTCTTTGCCCAATGCCTGACGGCTCAATTCCGCGATGATTTCGCTCAATTCCGTCCGATCATACGGAAACGCTATCCCCAGACGATTCGCCGAATTCATCCAGCGATCGATATGCTCCCGCAGCAAAAGCACGCGCCGATTGTCGATGCGTATCCCTTCAAATACCGCATCTCCGTACAAATTCCCGTGATCGAACGGACTCAATCCCGCATCGGCGGCATCAAAATACCCGTCGCGGCGCTCCAGCCCGTCGCTGTCCGTCCATTTCCGCACGCCCGCATCTCGCAGGCAGCGCGGCGTAATCCCCTCGATATAGGGCATGCTCAAAAAAATGCGCGTCCGTTTCAAATTTGCGCGCAACGCTTCGGCGACTTCTGTCCCGCTCATTTTGCCTTCTTTTTCTTTTCGCAACCGCGGCGATCGGCATCCTCATGCAAATCGCCGCTTAAAATGTTTATGCGATGCATCGGCTGCATCCTATCCTCCGGCTCCCCGCCGCATCGAAAAAAAACGGCGCGCCGGGAGCCGGCCGACACATACACCCGTGCGAAAGAATTTAAAACACATCTTCTCGAAAACAAAATAATGCCCAAAAATCAACCGCTTGCAAATTTGCCGCCACCCCGTTCCGGCTTTTTTGAGCATGCAATTCCGGGCGCAAACCAAAAAAAAACAAGCATGGCACCGCACCAAAGCCGCCGAACTCCGCCGCTTGCCCGATGGCGGGCGGAAATTCGCGCAACGTTTCGTTCTCGTTCCGGCCGCGCTCAAACGGCGATATCCCGCACGCGCATCGCATATTGCGTCCGACCGTTGAAATAATCCTTCTCCAGCGTCCCGATAAGCGAAATTCGGCGATCGCACCACGCATCCTGCATCGCCCCGAATTGCGCCGGAATCCAAACGATCAATTTGATTTCAGGGCATTTCACGATGCAACGCACCGATCCATTCTTGCATAAAGCTGCGCTCTCCGGCGTCACATCCTTCAAACATACATTCGGGCGGCTGTTCTGCGTCCCGCATGGCTCGAGCTTCTCCAAATCGTCAAACAGCGCTTCCGTCACTTCGTCTGCCGTCAAATCTTCGGCATACGTTTCATGCATAACCTCGGGCGCGCCGCAAAGCTGCGCCGCCGCGCTCTCGCACAATCCCGCCCAAACCGCGTCAAAACGCGATGCGCTCAGCGTAAACCCCGCTGCCGCCTTATGCCCGCCGTAGCGCAAAAGATCCCCCGCAACGCAATTGAGCGCCTCGACCGCATGAACCCCGGGCGTCGACCGGACGCTGCACACGATTTCTCCGCCCGCAATCGTCCCTATCGCAACCGTCTTGCGGAATTCCTCCTTCAGACGACCCGCGACAATCCCCGCAATTCCGCTCTGCCACGTCTCCGATTCTTCAAACGCCGCAAACAAAAACGGTTTGTCGGCATGCGGCATCAGATGCGCCCGCGCCCGCTCAATCATTTTTTCCTGTATCGCCTTGCGCGTCTCGTTCATCATCAAAAGCTTGTCGGCAAGAGCCTGCGCCTGAACGCGATTGGCCGCATTGATGAGCTCCACCACATGCGTCGCCGTCGCCATCCGTCCCGCCGCATTGATCTTGGGCGCCAAATTAAACGCTATCTGCGACGAATCGATATGCCCTCCGTCGAGCTTCGACACGCTCAAAAGCGCCGATAGCCCCGGATTGTTCCGCCCCGAACCGTTGAGCGCCGCAAGACCCGTCGCCACTATCGCCCGATTCTCGATGCTGCGAAGCGACACGACGTCGGCCACCGTTCCGAGCGCCGCCAGTTTGCTCATGCTCTCGATTATCTTCTCATGCCCTCTCACCCCCGAAAGCATCGCCTGCGCAAGCTTGAGCGATATCCCGCATGCCGCCAATTGCGGATTCGGATACGCACACCCGACCTGCGGCGGACACACCACCGCGTGCGCCTCCTCCGGCACGCCGCCGCCCTCCGGCAAATGGTGATCCAACACGATGACGTCGACGCCGTGCGACTGCGCATAATGTATCGCTGCCGCATCGCGCACCCCGATATCCGCCGTCACGATCAAACCGATGCCGTCTTCAACCGCCTTGCGCGCCGCCTGCTCCGAAAACCCATACCCCTCCGTCTTGCGATGCGGAATATGGTAACTCAGCGCCTCATGTCCCAACAGACGAAGCGTCGCCTGCAATATCAGCGAACTCATCGTGCCGTCGGCATCGTAATCCGTCACGATCCGCACGCGCTCTTGCGACGCCACCGCCCGGCGAAGCCGCTGCGCCGCCTCAGCCATCCCCTTCATCAAATACGGATCGTAATAATTCCGCATCGACGGCGACAAAAAATCGCGAACCTCCTCGGGCGACGAAAATTTCGGTTCCAATCGCGCCAAACACTTTCCCAAAAATTCCGAAACACCGACCCATTGGCTTATTTTATGCCCAAGATTTTCGCTGTCTTCGAATTTTTCCCATAAAATCCCGCCTAACGAACGCCATTCTTTCATTGTTCTCTCCGCTTTTTCCGTCAATTCACCCTTTCGGCATATCGCCCACATTATGCGTTTCCCCTTCTATCCGGAAATGCTTTTTTCCTATACTGTTCTTTTTGTTTTTGGCGCCGGCTTTTGCCCCTTTGCGGGGCAATGCGCCGCGCGGCAACGCTATTGCCCGAAAGGGCAATACGCGTTGCTTTTTCGGGGCGCCGGCTTTTGCCCCTTTGCGGGGCAATGCGCCGCGCGGCAACGCTATTGCCCGAAAGGGCAATACGCGTTGCTTTTTCGGGGCGCCGGCTTTTGCCCCTTTGCGGGGCAATGCGCCGCGCGGCAACGCTATTGCCCGAAAGGGCAATACGCGTTGCTTTTTCGGGGCGCCGGCTTTTGCCCCTTTGCGGGGCAATGCGCCGCGCCCCTGCAACACCGCCATATCCCGTTTCTGAAGTCCCGATTCCGATTTGCGATTCAATGCCATGACACCGTCAACGCAACAACCCCTGCATTCAAATCAAAATAATTTCGGCATCGCCGATTTGCTCCCCCAAAATCTCATCCCGGCCTATGTCTGCCCCGACCGCGATTTCTGGCGCTTTGCTCTCCTATGCCTGATCTTTGCCCCCTCAGGCGGCGCGATTTGCCGCCTCATCCCGCAACTCGTCCTTCGGTTTCTCAACGGTTTGCCGCCAAACCGACTGAACTTCGTCATCGATGGCAATTCCCTTCCGAATCCTGAATTTGCCGATTTCGTGCGCACAATCAAAA
>CAVGZQ010000108.1:0-10257 GCA_963633515.1 Bacteroidaceae bacterium | reverse complement strand
GGCCGCGCAGCCGCATGCGCGTTTTATCGGGCGATCGGAACAGAAACGCCGCAGTTTTGACAATGGAACGGCCGCGCAGCCGCATGCGCGTTTTATCGGGCGATCGGAACAGAAACGCCGCAGTCTTGACAATGGAACGGCTGCGCCGCCGAAAGTCCGATGACCGAATAATCGGTCAAATCAAGCCAAAGGCATGAATCGGCGCGGCCGGCGGATCTTGTCAATCGGGCGGAATGTTGGTAGACTCAATGCGCTTTAGTTGACCCATAACATAGGGGGTATGTGCATGCATCGATGGATAAGCGTCATATTGGCGGCTGCTTTGGCTATTTGCGCCACGAATTCATATGCTCAAAGCCATTATGCAACAAAACAAGCGCAGGAAAGCTATGACAGCGGAATAAAATTGGAGCGGCGAGCCGAAGAAAAAGGAGATGTTTCTTATCTCAAAGATGCCGAAAAAGAGTATCGCGAAGCGATTGCCATGGAGCCGAACATGGTTCAGGCATATATTCGCTTGGGGTATGTCCTTTATGCGCTCAACCGCAGCGACGAGTCGATACAGCTTTTGCAAAAAGCGCTCGAACAACACCCGGGCAATGTCGAGCTCAAACATTATTTGGGATTGAATCTGTATCAGATCGGCAAAGCCGATGAAGCCGAACAAATTTTGACGGAAGTCATCGCCGAACGCAAAGATTTGCCCGAAGCGTATTTTATTTTGGGCAAAATAAACCTCGACAAAGGATTTGCGCTCAAAGCGCAAGAGCATTTTGCGCAATATGCCGCTGCAACTCCCGACGATGCCCATGCTTACCGCGCTTTGGCGGCTGCTTATATTCAGGCCAAAGACGTTTCCGGCGCCGAGAGCGCGCTTTCTCATCTTTTGTCGCTTGCGCCCGACGACGTCGTCGCCAAAATAAACATGGGACATGTCAAATTTGAGCGCGGACAAATCGACGAAGCCGTCAAACTTTACGAGCAGGCTTACAAAGAACAGCCGCGACGGCTCGATATTCTCTATACCATAGCCAGCGCATATTATTTGTCGGGGCGCTATGAAGACGCCATCGGTCAATTCGATCGCGTTTTGGAGAAAGATCCCACGCATATGGGCGCGGAATATTTCAAAGCGGATGCCATGCTCAAATTGGGAAATCTCGGCGAAGCCGAAAAGGCGTTTGAAGCATTGCAGACGAAGATGCCCGACTATCGCTATGTCAAGCTTAAGCTGGCCTATATCCGCATGCTTCGCGGCGACAACAATGCAACCGACGATGTGCGCAAACTCATCGAAGAAAGCCAGAATGCCGATGACTTGCATTTTGCGGCGGTGATGCTCCGAAAACGCGGCGAAACCGAAGAATCGCTCGCCATTCATCAGCGGCTTCGCGACGAAAACCCCGACAACAGCATTTACGGCGTGTATTTGGCGCGCGAATATTTGGAAGTGAGCAATTATTCGCAGGCATCGGACATTCTCATGTCGCTCATCGATGAAAGCGTCGATAACAGTTTGGCGTGGGAAATGTTAAGTCTTACGCTCTTGCACCAAGGCGAAGATGCCATGATGATCGGAGAGTTTGATCAAGCGCGCATGTATTTTGAACAAGCCCTGTCGATGGAAGTCCATGCGATTCAGGCACATTGCAGCATCGCGCAATTGGGACTTCTCGAGGGAAAGCCCGACGAAGCGTTCGACGCCTATCAAGCGGCGGAGCAGATAAATGCCGAGGCGCCCGACGTCGTTCGGCTGGCTGCGCAATTCGATATGCTCGACGGCGCATACGATGCCGCCGTCAAACGATTGGAAAACTTGCTTCAGTCGCAATCGGATGAGGCGCTCGGCGGCGCGGGGTTTTATTTGCTCGCCGTTGCATATTCCAACCTCGGGCAGTGGGATGATGCCGAAAAATCGCTCAAAAATGCCGAAAAAGCCGGCGTCGTCGATTCTCCCGCATCGGCAACCGTTGCGCTCCATCGCGCCATGCGCGATTATAAATCGAAGGATTTTGCGGCTATGTCGCAGGATTTGGCGCAGGCCGAACATTACAAAGACGGGTTGGATGAAGCCGATCTCGTGCGTTATTACTATTTGAGCGCCGTAAGCTCTGTCCGAGACAAAAAATTCTCGGCAGCGCGCGGTTCGCTCGAATCGTTGAAAGAAATATACGACGGTCTTTCGCCCGAAGCGCGCCGGCAAATTACGCCGTCCGGCACGCTCGATGTTTCGTTTGAGCTCGCGTATTCCTACTATGAAACCGGGAATCTCGACAATGCCCTGTCGCTTTTAAGCGGAAAATCTTCGCCGTCGGCGAAATCGCTCGAAGCTGCCGTCCGACGGAAATTGGGATATCAAGCGCTTAAAAATAAAAAATACGAGTCGGCGGCCGACAATTACAACCGATTGAATGCGCTCGGTCAGTCGACGTCGGCAGATCAATACAATGCCGCATTGGCGCGTTTGCAAACGCGCCAGCTGTCGCATCCCGGCGATGTTTTGGAAAAATACGCAAAACAAAATATTCCCGAAGCCGTGCTCAACTATGCCATTTATCTCGATTCGGCCGGAAACGGCGCAAAGGCAACCGAGTATTACGAAAAATATGTTGCCATCGCCAGCTCGCGCAAATCGGTTGATGTCAAGAGCATGCTCACGACGAAGCAACGCGTTTGGGGCGCAGATCGTCAAACGGATTAGCGCAAGGCGTTGCATCGAAAATACGCCGCCCGTCGGTTCGGCTGCGCAAAAAGCGCGAAAAATATCGTACGGATTAAGCAGACTTAATATACAGTGTTATCGAGCGTGAGCGGTTTGGCGCGCAGAGGAGCAGATATGAAAATACAGACGATAATCGGGCTGATTTTGACGTTGGGAATGTCTTCGGCCGCATATGCCGAAACCGTCGCGATTTTTGCGCCAAACCTCGATTTTAAAGACGGCGCCGAACGCAATGCATATGTCAGCAAGATTGCCAAAGCGCTTTCCGATGCGACCGGCGACAATTGGAACTCGCAGGCCTTTGCGCGCGCAAGCGATTTCGAAAGCGCGCGATCCGGCATCGATGTCGCGATTTTGGATGCCGATTATTTTTCGAGCAAGGGCGGCGCGCTCAAACCCGTCGGGATGCTTTCTGCCAGCGGACAGACGACGCGCGCATTCAAAGTGATCGCGCGCCGCGGCGCAAGCTCAAAGCTCTATGACTATCGCGGCAAACGATTGGCCATCGTTGCCAATACGTCGATGGCAAATGCTTTTGTTACGGCCTCGGCGCTCGGAAACGAAATAAAAGCCGGCGAATACTTTTCGGCGGTCGACGAAGTTCGCGATGCGCGTTCGGCAATCAATGCCGTCGAAGTCGGAAAAGCCGATATATCTCTCGTTTACGATGGCTATGACAGCGGTTTTGCGACGGTTTATACATCGCCGGCCGTCGGGCTTCCGATTGTTGCCCTCAACGCTTCGCGGTTGGGCAGCGAAAAAGCAGAACGCGTGAAAACGGCTTTGCTCGGCACGAATGTGCGGGCTTCGTCGTTTATTACCGGCATTGCCTCGTACGATTCCGGCGATGCCGCAAGCTACCGCCGCGTTGCCATGACTAAAAAAAGCACGTCTTTAAGCTATATGCCCATCGAACCCGATGCTGCCAAAGTCGATTTTCAGACGGCAACGTTGCTCGATCGCGAAGAGGGGATTTATTTTAATCCATTCCAAGTTCAATACGTGCCGACGCTCGAAGCGTTCGACCGAAAACTCGACAGAAAACTGTAACAATCCTTCGGCGAAATCCGGAAGCAATTCTGCCGCGCTTCCGCTTTAAAGGCATTGAGAAATCATGAAAGTCGTACCCACATTATTTGCAGATACCGCAACGATATTGCTCCTTTCTTCGTCGAACAAAGATTTGCAAATGCTGACGAAGACGCTTTCGGCAACGGGATGCAATCTCAAAGTCGTCATGAGTTTGGCCGAAGCGGAACAGACGATTATGGCTCAAAATATCGATCTCCTCGTCGTCGATTACGATCAGCAAATGCAAGTCGATCAAAACGGACATGTTGCGCTCGATGCATTCTTGCAACGCTTTGCGCAGTTGCCGGCATCGCATTGGGTGAGCGGACGGACGCGCATTTTGCTCTTGGCCGGACGGCGAAGCCGCGAAGAAATGCGGCATATCTTCGATTTGTCTTTTGCAAGCAATATCGTTGCGAAATCGAATGAGTTTTCCCCGGGCGAATTGATTACGACGGTCGGGAAAATTATCCGAAACGATATCTTCGGGATCGATAAATATTTGTGCTACGGCGCAACGCCGACGACTTATGAAGTTTCGTCGAGTCTGCAAAAAGACCCGCTGCTCAATGCCATGTCGGAATATGCTTCCAATATCGGAATCAATAAACGCATTATTTCGGCGGTTGCGGGCGTGGCCGACGAATTGCTCATGAATGCCATTTACAATGCGCCGATATATCCCAACGGAAAGCGACCCTATGCGCGGCAGTCGCGCACCGTTCCCGTCGAGTTGCAATCAAACGAAACGTGTTTTTTGTCGTTTGCAAGCGACGGAACGAATTTTCTCATTTCCGTGCACGACAGATTCGGGTCGCTCACGCCTGAAAAAATTCGGGGATACCTCGCCCGGTGTTTTGCCATGGGCAACGACCAAATCGAACAAAAACAAGGCGGCGCAGGCATGGGGTTTTATTTTATTATGGAAAATCTCAATAAACTCATCGTCAATATAAGCCCCGGACGCGGCACAGAGTTTATCGGCATCATCGATATTTCCGGGACATATCGCGACTATATCGAGCGATGCAAATCTTTTCATATATTTGTCGGTTAAGCTTTGCGCGAAGCGTTATATTCTTTGCTGACGCAATATAAATCGGATCAATGATAAAAAAACATCGATTTCATATGCCGTCAATTGTGCCGGCCGTTTTGATTATATGCCATTCGGGCGTCGCAGTTGCTCAAGACCTTTCGCCGAAAGACGAAGCCGGCGCAGGTTCGCCGCATGTACTTGGGTTGTATGCCGAAAACGCCGATGCCTTTTCCGATGCTTGCACCGGCAATCGGCATTCCGGCGATGTCAATCAAAATTGCATTGACGCGCGAGTGCCTGCGGATATCGGCGTGGCGTCGGACGCCGGCGATCCTGCCGATATTTCCGAAGCATCGGACGGCGATTATATATTGGCGGAGGCCGGCGATTGGGACGAAGAAAAAGGCGATTATTCAGATAGAGATGATGATGCCGATGACGATGACGACGGACATGTCGACGAAACATATGCGGATCAAGATCCTTCGCAACTCAAACTTCCCAATCCGAAGTATTATGTCGAAAATATTCATATTTCCGGAAATAAAAATACATCGCGCGAACGCATCCTTAAAATTATGCAAATCAGCGATAATCCGGATTCGACCGAAAAATTTCTTACGACGGATCAGCTCGAAGATTGCAGAATTCGCCTCGCCGTCAGCGGTTTGTTTGAAAATGTCGAAATGAAACTCATGCCCGGAAGCCAAACCGGGCGGCTGCGCATCGAAATCGCCGTCGATGAACGTTCTCCGATTCAGATTAACCGGTATTTCGTCGGGACGGATTCGAAATCGGCGTATTGGCATGGGCTCGATATTTCTTGGATTGGCGCGTTCTCGTCGCCGCATCGCATGCGCATGACTTATGCGGCAACGACGGTGAGCGATTATACGCTCGATTTGCATTACTTTGTCCCGTCGATAGCGAAATTGCCGATTTCGTTGATGGCCGGCATTCATACGATGAACGGGCATGAAGGCGTTTTCGGATCGGGAATCAATCCCGGCCGTTCGCCCGAAAGCGATAACGTCCGGTTGGATGATATGTCGTTTGAACGGCACGGAGCGAGTTTGGGCATGGGGTTTGCCGTTTCGGATAACTTCCGTCTGCATTTGCGTACGGCTTACGGACGGCTGCACCGTCAAAATCGCGACAAAGAGCTCGAATCCGGTTTGGATGTTTATCTCAAAAGAGATTGGAGCAATCTTTTCAACGGATCGCTTATGTTGGCTTTCGATACGCGAAGCGGACATGAGATGCCCAACGACGGACATGCGGCAGCGTTTTCTGTCGGCGGAACGTTTAAAACAAAAGCTTCGCAATATGAATATATTAAGCTTATGTTTATGCATCAAAGCAATGTCCGTCTCGGAAGCCCTTCGCATATCTTGCGGATTAACACGTTTTTGGGCGGCGTGTGGGGCGATGCGCCATTCTTTGAAAAATTCTTTTATAACGACTTTTATGATTTGGCGCCGTCGCGCATCGGGTTGCTCAATCCGTCTGAACGCGGCGCATTCGATATATTTAAAACCGGCGCAAAGGGCTTGGCTTACGAAGATTATTTGGCTCACCTGAGCGTGAGTTATGCATGGCAGCCCATCCCTCAAAGAATCGAATTTTTCGGACTCGTTTCCGCAGTTTGGGCCAATTCCGCGCATAATCGGACAATTCGCATTGCCAATAAGTCTTACGTCAAACGTTCGCCGTTTCCCGTCGATCTTTCGTTCAATGCCGGTGTCCGGTTGCGCACCGATTACGGGTTGTTCAGTTTTACGCTCGCTCATATCTTTAACTTAATTCCAAGGTAATCGATATGAGAAAACGGCTGTTGTTTGCATTTGCCTCGATATTTGGGCTCATATTCGCATCTTCGGCGTTCGCCCAAAACGATATGCCGCAAGATTATTTGCAATGCGTCGAAAATGAACAACGCGTGATCTGCACGCTGCATATGTATAATTATATACAGAAAACAAGAAAAATATTGACAAACGGCTGGGAAAATACTGTGCAAATCGACATTATTCTTATGAATGCCGATCAAACATTGAGTTTGCAAAGAAGCCGGCTCGAAGCGACGCAGCGATGTTATATCGATCCGTTCGATTCGCCCTGTCTTATCCTTTGGCGCGGCGCGAAATCGTGGCAGCGTTATAAGAATGAAGAGAAATTTCTCAAAGCTATTTCAAAAATTGGCATTCATGCCCTGACTCTGCGAGAAATTCCCCCCGATAACTATATTGTCAAGATTTTTGTGCAAATCGCCCCGAGCGCCCAAAAACGCGTCCAATCTATCCGAAATTGGTTTAAACAAAATACCGAAGCGAAGGGCATTTCCATCGGAAACGCCACGCTTATCGGCGCTTTGATAAGCTCTAAGGCCGAACAAACCGAACAAAACGACGATAACGCTCAAGTATTGGAAATATCCACCACGCCGTTTTATATCGATATCACGCATGACGATGCGCAAGACGGCGGAGAAAACCCCGAAGATAATTCGGACGATTAAGTATTTTCCGCTCATTTGGGTTAAAAAAAGGCTTCTGCCATTTCGCCGCAGGAGCACGAATACGCCTTCGCAACAAGGCTGCCTGCCTGCGGCAGGCTTGCCTATTTCGCCTTCGGCTCAATACGGAAAGCAGGCCTGCCTATTTCGCCTTCGGCTCAATACGGCAAGCAGGCCTGCCTATTTCGCCTTCGGCTCAATACGGCAAGCAGGCCTGCCTATTTCGCCTTCGGCTCAATACGGCAGGCTTGCCGCGCTATCGGCGTTGCCGATACGCGCGGCTTGCGCGGCTATGTTCTCGCCGGTGCTGCGAGCATACGCCGCGCTTTTTGATTGTAATATGAGCTTCTTATTTAAATTATAAAATGCCAATGTCGGCAGGCGGATAATATCGAACCGACCGGATAATCTTTTGTTGCGCCATGCGTCTTTGCGGGATCCGCGCCGTTTCCGGTTTCGGCAAGAGGCATGCGCGAATCGTGTGCGCAGTTTAGGCATTCCCTGTTGAATGTTGCGCGGCATTTGGGGTACAATCGATAAAAATGTTGGACAATCGTGCCGCCGATATATCGCCGTTATTTAAAAGAACTCAACACCATTCCGGTTTTATGATGCATTCGGCGGCAGGCGGTTTCATTCGGTCGTGACCGGCGCAAATATGCGCCCGGTCGGAGTCCTAAGCCATAGGAACGGAGGTTTTTATGTCGGAATTCGATTATCGCAGCGATTCGAAACAAAAAATCGGCGGCGGATATGTTGGCGGCGGATGTTTCGGCGGCGGAGAAATGAGCGATTCGCAAAGGATTTTTGCCGCCGCCATGCGTTCGCGCGACATTGCAAGAGATTTGACGGCAGTTTATATGGATCGTCCGTATCAGTATGCGCGCATTATGCAGAGTTTGGCCAAATGCATGCCGACGATCAAAATCAGGATTCTTAACGGGCGGTCATCGAAAGAGCAAAACAGCTTGAACAGGAGAAGAAAGCGAAACAAGCACGGACGGAACAAAAAGCCTTGCTTCGCCCAAAGACGGCAGCATGCCTGTCTAACCAAATGAGGCAACGGTTGTAAAATGGTGCGTTTGGCGTTGGATTGAACAGTATTGGACACTGTCTTTAAAAGGCAACGATACGATTGAAAAACAGATTATGAATGCGCGCATACGCAATTCGAGTCCGGCGCTTGCGGTTAAAGTTTCGGGCAAATCGATCGCGGTTCAGAAAGCGCCCTGTGGGCAATTCGGATGCAAAGAAAATGTAAAACGCTTAAGAGCGCGCGAACATATCGATTGTTCGAAGCACGAAAACGAAGACCAATTTCGGCAATGCAATACAGATTGCGAAAAAGGCCGAAAACATCATCCGGATCGATTGCAGCATGCCGATCGTTTGCTGAAATTAGTTGAATATATCCAAAAAACGTCGGGATAAAAACAATGATGTATGCCATTTTGTTCCTTATCGGTTTGATGAGTCAAAGCAACGTTTCGGCAAATAACACGTTATGCGATATCGGAACAACGCGTTATTCGCGTTATATATATGCAAACACCGATAGCCGTCTGAATGCAACGTTCTCAAAACAAACGATAAAAGAATATATCGATTTTTTGCCAAACACGACAGATGAAGTATGTGCCGATTGCGGATGGTGCTTATCGAAGAAGAATAAGCTTTGGAAATGCGTGCAAGAGCCCGACGGCATTTTCCCTAAGACCCATAAGCATTTTGCAATGCCGGATCAATCTGAAATCTGCAATTATGATGAAAATAAAAACTTAATCAGCAGAGTAATTGTGCAGAAGCGGGGATGCAATAACGTAAAATATTCAGACGATCCGCGAAAGGAGTTTGTTTGCGAATATCGGAACAAATGCCCGGCGAAAGAAACACTTTATGAATTTCCGCTTTGTTGCGAAGATTATGTATTTATTCGAATTGAGGAGATTGATCGAAAGTGCATTTGGCGCGACAATGTGTATTATAGGAGAAATCGCAACGGCATAAAATACAGTTTTGCAACATCAAACCGGCGATACGGCGTATCTTTTTTGTTATCTAGGGGGGGGGGCGGAAACAATCGATATTTACGGTTTGAATTGCCGGCGATTTAAAAAATACGGCGAGATTAAGCGGAACTTGTCGCCGCCGAATCAAACGGCAATTTGGCAATCATGCCGCGAAATCATCGAGCGCATGTATTATATCCGCGAGACTTTCGCAATGGGATCTTATACCGACGGAATAAGAATCCTGCCGTATTATGTCGACGATGAAAAAGTCGGCGCGATATATCAATACTTGTTTGATCAATCGGGGAATCGAGGCGAGAATTCGGGCGATGGGCGGGGATGCGTTGAGCGCTCAGAATTCATAGCCGAGAGCTTAGGGCTTGTTTGGAAACCGAATTTGACCTTTGCCGTTATGATCGAAGCGCCGAATGCAAATATCAACGAAATAGCGCGCATTGAGCAGAAGTTTCGCGCTCAAATCGCGCGAAACTCAGCGGACGGCCGGCGATCGGCGATTGGCGATTGACGGTTGCGGTCGGCTGTCCGAAATTATGGCCGATTTAAGAATTCGGACCGCAAGGCATGAGATGCATCCGAGCGTGAGAACGGCGCCGAGCGTTAAAACGAAGATTGAATCTCTTTGAGCAAGGCTTCGCAACCTTGCAATATATCATCCCATGTGACGTCGAAATCTCCCGTATACCACGGATCGGCGACATTGCCGCCTCCGCGCGGCGTATGCGCGAGGAGTTTGCTTACTTTGCGATCGGGATCGCTGCCGACGAAACGCGCCATATTGCGCAAATTGTTATCATCCATGGCAATGAGATAATCGTAATGGGAATAATCGGATTTAGTCATTTGACGGGCGGTTTTCCCTTGGCATGATATGCCGTGC
>CAVGZQ010000107.1:5715-10266 GCA_963633515.1 Bacteroidaceae bacterium | reverse complement strand
CGCGATGCATGATATCGCGCAAATAATCGAGCTTTTCGGTTTCGATGACGGCTTTGGGACCGAGATCGTAACGTTCAAACCATGTTTCGTACTGTTTGTGAAGCTTCCGGATATACGTCAGCGGGATGGCCATTTCCGACTCACGCCCTCGATTCTTTATCCGCCGCCGCACGCCGCGCACCGAACGGCGCAGATAAATGAGAAGATCGGGCGGCTGAAGTTCGTTGCGGATCGTGCGGCAGAGCTCCGTATGCGTGTTGCAATCGCGTTTGCTCAGACCTTTGCGGCGATGGAGATTATCGGCGAAATCTTCGGCAAATTCGCGCATCGGCTTCGGAATACCCCCCGAACCTGCGCCAGCCGCTTTTCGGATTCTTCGCCAAAAATCGAACGCGAAAATATCAGCTTCGGACGAAAATCAACCCCGTCCGAACTTACGCCGACAGCTTTTCGATTTCTTCGATAAAACCGGCGCGATGCATGATATCGCGCAAATAATCGAGCTTTTCGGTTTCGATGACGGCTTTGGAACCGAGATCGCAGCGTTCAAACCATGTTTCGCACAATTTGCGAAGCTTCCGGATATACGTCAGCATGATGGCCATTTCCGACTCACGCCACCGATTCTTTACCCGCAGCCGCGCGCCGAACGGCGCAGATAAATGAGAAGATCGGGCGGCCGAATTTCGTCGCAGATCGTGCGGCAGAGCTCCGTATGCGTGTTGCAATCGCGTTTGCCGCGGCCTTTGCGGCGATGGAGATTATCGGCGAAAATTTCGGCAAATTCGCGCATCGGCTTCGGAATACCCCCCCGAACCTGCGCCGGCCGTTTTTCGGGTTCTTCGCCAAAAAACGAACGCGGAAATATCAGCTTCGGACGAAAATCAACCCCGTCCGAAATTACGCCAACAGCTTCTCGATTTCTTCGATAAAATCGACGCGATGCATGATATCGCGCAAATAATCGAGCTTTTCGGTTTCGATGACGGCTTTGGGACCGAGATCGTAACGTTCAAACCATGTTTCGTACTGTTTGTGAAGCTTCCGGATATACGTCAGCGGGATGGCCATTTCCGACTCACGCCCTCGATTCTTTATCCGCCGCCGCACGCCGCGCACCGAACGGCGCAGATAAATGAGAAGATCGGGCGGCTGAAGTTCGTTGCGGATCGTGCGGCAGAGCTCCGTATGCGTGTTGCAATCGCGTTTGCTCAGACCTTTGCGGCGATGGAGATTATCGGCGAAATCTTCGGCAAATTCGCGCATCGGCTTCGGAATACCCCCCGAACCTGCGCCAGCCGCTTTTCGGATTCTTCGCCAAAAATCGAACGCGAAAATATCAGCTTCGGACGAAAATCAACCCCGTCCGAACTTACGCCGACAGCTTTTCGATTTCTTCGATAAAACCGGCGCGATGCATGATATCGCGCAAATAATCGAGCTTTTCGGTCTTGATGACGGCTTTGGAACCGAGATCGCAGCGTTCAAACCATGCTTCGCATAATTTGCGAAGCTTCCGGATATACGTCAGCTTGATGGCCATTTCCGACTCACGCCACCGATTCTTTACCCGCAGCCGCGCGCCGAACGGCGCAGATAAATGAGAAGATCGGGCGGCCGAATTTCGTCGCAGATCGTGCGGCAGAGCTCCGTATGCGTGTTGCAATCGCGTTTGCCGCGGCCTTTGCGGCGATGGAGATTATCGGCGAAAATTTCGGCAAATTCGCGCATCGGCTTCGGAATACCCCCCCGAACCTGCGCCGGCCGTTTTTCGGGTTCTTCGCCAAAAAACGAACGCGGAAATATCAGCTTCGGACGAAAATCAACCCCGTCCGAAATTACGCCAACAGCTTCTCGATTTCTTCGATAAAATCGACGCGATGCATGATATCGCGCAAATAATCGAGCTTTTCGGTTTCGATGACGGCTTTGGGACCGAGATCGTAACGTTCAAACCATGTTTCGTACTGTTTGTGAAGCTTCCGGATATACGTCAGCGGGATGGCCATTTCCGACTCACGCCCCCGATTCTTTATCCGCCGCCGCACGCCGCGCACCGAACAGCGCAGATAAATGAGAAGATCGGGCGGCTGAAGTTCGTTGCGGATCGTGCGGTAGAGCTCCATATACGTGTTGTAATCGCGTTTGCTCAGACCTTTTCGGCGATGGAGATTTTCGACGAAAATTTCGGCATCTTCGTATATCGATCGATCGAGAATGACCCGTTTGTCGGTCTTTTGCGCTTCGAGATGAAGCGCAAATTTGCGCGACAGATAAAACACCTGCGAATTAAATGCCCAGCGATCCATGTCTTCGTAAAAATCGGCAATATACGGATTGTCGTCGACGGGTTCGTAGAGGGGCTGAAGACCGAAGCGGCGAGAAAGAAAACCGACCATCGTCGATTTTCCCGCGCCGATGTTTCCGGCTATGGCGATAAATCTTGCAGACATTGTTTCCTTAAATAACCGACAAATCGGGTACGAAGTCTGACGCGGAAAAAGATCGGGCGATACGTTCCGCATCAACAAAATAAAGAATCAGAGAATCGACAAAATCGACGGCAAAACGAGACACCCGTTGTACGTCATATGCAGGGCGATCGGCGGCAAAATCGATCCCGTTGCATGCCGCAGCTGACACGCCGTCAGCGAAAACAGAGCAATGGGAATGAGCGCCCAAAGATGCTCTGCCGATTGAGGCACGTGAACGGAGACGAAAATAAGCGTCGTCAAAACGATTGCAAATGCGTTTTGAATGCGCGGATGACGCGCGCCCGTACACGCCGACAAACTGCCCTGAATTACGCCGCGAAAAATGCTCTCTTCGGCGACCGCCGCGAGCAGTACCGAAAATCCGAGCATCGCGGACGATGCCGTAAGCCGCGAAGACAGTTCGACAGGCGTTAACCCCGGAAGCGGGCAAAAGATCGACGCAACCGCCGCAAAACACGCAAGCAATGCGCCGCCGTATAGCGCAAATTTCAGCGGATGTCTTCTTTCGGCTTTGCATATCCTTTCGTAAAAAGAAAGTATCTTCGAAGGCAAAACATGTTTCCAACGCTTGTGCGACGTATCTTTTGCGTTTTCTGAATTTTCGGTAATTTCATGCAAAGACGAAACTTTTTCTTTGCATCCGTTTGATGTGTCTGTTTGTTCATGCAATTCGGCAGCTTGCGCGCGATATTCCGCCGCAGGCGCCGTTTGACAATGCCCCCGGATGCGTTCGGCGCGAAGCGGACAAAAATGACGGAACAAACGGATGACGAGATAAACCGAAATAAACGCAACAAAATTGCAGAGCATAAGGGCAACAGTTGCATAAAATTCCGGAAACAGCGTCGTTTTCGAAGGAAATATCAAAAACGTCGCTTTGGCAACGCCGTACGACGCAAACATCGATAAAACAAAAGCCGCGATGCCGTCAAAACGCCCGTAAATCATCGAGCGATCCCGCAAATCGAATCGGAATTCCTGTTCCGGCTGCGGATCGGGCGAATTATCGCCGTTTGTTTGCGCATCGATGCGCGTCGCGCGCGATTTGACGGCAGCAGCGACGGCCGCATAGAGCGACAGCGCAAAAAGCGCCCATAAGATAAGCGCAACGCGAGCGCCGCGCACAGGCGAAACGGCGGCGGCGACGAGCGCGCCTTCCGGCGCCGATACAATAAAATCTATTGCGTTATGCGTCGCATCGCACATCGTTCCGGCGCAATTCCCGATATCGGAATTCGGCTCGGAATTGCCGACGTCTTTATAACCGACCGTCGCAGGCATGACGTCGATGCTGCAATATTGCAAGATTTCCGAATCGTATCGCGCCGCAAACTGAGCTGGCAAAATCAGCAGACGCGGCTCAATCGGATCGATCCGAACCGAGGGCGCGTTCAAAGACGAAAAATTATCGCCCGAAATCGCGCGGATTTCGCAGCCTCCCGCAGAATCGCATCGCTTTGAGCGATCCGCGGCATCTTTCGGCGCATCGGCGCAATCTTTCTTTTCGGCGGCGCAGCGGGCATAAAATTGCGCCGGTATTTCGTTTCGCCGCGCTTCGGGCAAGCAAATCATGAGCGAAATGCGGCTCGGTTCGAAAAGGCGAAACACGGCGCGCCCACCGATTCCCGCGCTTTCTGTCTGCGAATTTAATTCGCCATATCTCGCTTCGAGAGAATCTGCTTCGCCCCCGTTAAGTTCCGAAATATCGCCATTTTCCTCCGACGGCGCATCGATTTCCGTGCGTTCAGCTTCGATGCTTGCGCCTTCAATAGGCGAATTTAATTCAACATATTCCGCATGCGACGCGTCCGCCTCATCCGCAGCAATCCCCGCAAGCGCCCCCTCTTCGGCAGGCGCGGCGATTTGAATGCGTTCGCCGTCGCGGCGTGTCGACAAAACAAATGCCGTCGCGGCGAAAATAAACGCAGAAATGCAAGCAAATAAAATACACAAATAATGCGATTGCGAAAACTTTCGACAATTTTTCATACAATCAAACAAATAAAATGCTCAAAAACAATTATTGCATGAACTTTATGTGCCGCCGGAAGCCCGC
>CAVGZQ010000107.1:0-5705 GCA_963633515.1 Bacteroidaceae bacterium | reverse complement strand
ATCCGAAATACCGCCGCCGGCAGGCAAACCGCGCGCCCGCCAATCCGAAATACCGCCGCCGCAGGCAACCCGCGCGCCCGCCAATCCGAAATACCGCCGCCGCCGGCAGCCTGCGCGGCCGTCAATTCGGATATACGCCGACGACAGCGGCCGAACCGCTCGAACTGATGTCGGGCGCGCTGAGCTGCGGCAAAACCTGACCGATAAAAAGATCGACGATATCGCCGTCGAGTGCGCCCGATGCGGCCTCCCGAAGCAGAATTGCCGCCGCGTCGGCAAAGGAATGGCGCGTTTTATAAGGACGATCGCCCCCTGTCAATGCATCGAATATATCGCAAACCGTCAATATCCGGCTTTGCAATTTGATTTGATCGCCGCGAATGCCGTGCGGATAGCCCGTGCCGTTGAGCTTTTCGTGGTGCTGAAGCACATAAAGCGGCACGTTTGCCCAACGCTGCGGCCAAGATATCTGCGACAAATACTGCCACGATATGATCGCATGCTTTTCGACTTCAAGCCGTTCCCCGGGCGTCAGCGTGCCGTGCGCGATTTGCAGCGACTCGGCCTCTTGCGCCGTGAGCAGCTTTATCGTCGGACACGGCTCAATGCATACGCATTGCATCTCGCGGAATATCGCCCGATCGGCTTCCGTCGCCGAGACGCAGATCTGATTGACGCGCGTGACGGCTTCGCGATAGACGTCGAAACGCTGCTGCGAAACATAACGCATTCCGAGAGCGTTCGGCGATTGCGTCCCGAACCATGCCGCGAAAAGCGATATCCGATCCAAAAGATGTTTCATGTCCGACGGCGTCAGCTTCGACGACTTGAGCAAGATCTCGCGGCGCAAAACGACTTTTCCGATATCGTGAAGCAACGCCGCAAATCGAAGCTCTTCAAGACGGTCGGTCGTGAATTGAACCGCGCCGAACGCCGGCAAAGCCGAAGCATGAATGGCCTGCGCCGTCATCAGCGCATACTTCGACACGCGCCGCGAATGCCCCGACGACGCCGGATCGCGCGCATCCATAACCGTTATGATCGAACGGATAAAACCGTCGAAAAGCGCGCCGATATCCGCGTTGTAAAACGTGCGTTCGACGGCATGCGCAGCGACTTCGCTCAGACGCGCAAGCGTGTCGATCTCGTTTGCCCCCAAACCGCCCGGATGCATCGAATCGACGATTATCACGCCCAAATCGCGCGTCGGCGTCACCAGCGGCGCGACGATCGCATCCGAATCCGACGTCCCCGATACTCGGTAAAGCACGGTCTCGCGGTGCTCCAGCGCATCGCGCATCGCTTCGTCGGGCAAAACAGGCAATTGCGCATAATTCGACCGCGATCGCTCGTAAATGCACGAAAATGCGTTCGTGCTGCCGTCGAGCTTCTGCACGGACACATGCGACGCAAGCCCCATCCGTTGCAATATGACCTTCGAAAGATACGTCATGACCGCGTAATGCGTCGTTTTGGCCGTCAATCCGATCGACGTTTCCAGCAAAAAGCGCATCATGCCGACATCGTTGCTCCGCGGCAACGTCAAAATCGAAACGCCGATCACGCGCTCAATTCCCCAACCTGCGGCAATCTCATCCCCGATTCGGCACGACAAAACCGTTTCGCCGATCGTCAGCTGCGTTTCGCCACCCAACGCAATGCTCTGCGAAATCTGCGCATTGCGCAAATACACGTCCATCGTCGGCGATTGCACCCGCGTCCCGCTCGCGCTCTGCAAATCGCTGTACGACCATCCGCCGTCGCCCGCGCGCAAAAATCGCCCGTGATAACCGCTTGCACGGCCGTCGCTCACGCAAAAATCGTTCCCCGCTTCCGTGCCTATGTGTACGACGCTTTGCTGAAAACACGCCCGTTTTCCCGCATCTTGGCCGCTTACTACCTGCAATTGCAACATCGTTAAGCCCGCAAAAAATCAAACACCATGTGGGTAACAATACCACATTCGGCGATTATTCCGGCGAAAAAATCGATTTTTTTCCCTCTCGGCTTTTCTCGCGCCCCCGCGCCGTCGCCCCCGCCGGCCAAACGCTCATTCGCCGCGTTTTTTGCCGCTTACCGCATCTGCCACGTCCGTCAGCTCGGGCGTCAAATTCTCGAACGTCACCCGATTGCCCGAAATGACAATGCGCGTCCCTTCGGGAATGCCCTCAAACAAATCGTTTGACGCGCAATCTGACAATCCCGCATCGGCTGAATTCGCTCTGTATTCTGTAATTATGCCGCTATCTTGCGTTTTTTTCGACATATTTCACCTCGAATCTCATAAAATTCCGGTTCCGGAGCATGTTTTTTGTGCGCTTCGGCTTTTTTGCCGCCCGTGCGTTGCGCGTCCGGCAAAATACGCCTTCGCCGCCGGCCTATCGGCTTGGTGCCGATACGTCCGGCCCGCCGCGCCGTGCGCGCGGCGTTTTTTTCATTTCGCAGCCGCATGAAAAAAAAAGCGCTTCGCGCAACTTCGTTCAAACTCGGTGTTTAAATCAACAAAAACGATGATATAACTTCGCGGCGAAAACGTTTGCCGCCGATACGCCGCGGCAAAGCCGCAAACCGTTTTCTCTCCCGGCGCTTCGAAGCGCGGACATTCGGTTGCATCTGCCGCCGAAACGTCGGCTTTTTTTTCAAGGATTCCCTTTCATGACGTATTTTCCGCCTCCCGTATCGAACGACAAAATTGAGGTAACCCAAATCGGAACCATTGCCGGCAATACCCCGGTCTATATTTATGCCGATGTCTTGGAAGAGCTGAAATACAGCGCGGCGCAGCGCCCGGCGCGCGGCATGCTCATCGGGCTGCATCAAACGAAAGACCCGTCAATCAAAGTTATTTCGATCAAGCCGCGCGCCGATCAAAATAGCGGCGGTTCGTCGGGCAACGCCGTTGCCGGCGCGCCGGCGCATGCCGATGCTCAGACCCGCGCCGACGATGCGGCGCAAAACTTCGGCGACGCAAAAGAAGCAAAAAACGGCGGCGCGCCCGGCAATATAACCGACGCCCCCGAATACGTCCTCGTGACGGCGTTCAAAGATATCTATCCGGCGCAAGATGCCCTCGAATACGCGGCCTATTTGCGCCGTCAGCGCAATTTCCGCGACGAAAACGAAGAACAAACCGTCGTCGGTACGGTTGCCGTCGGCAAAGACCGCCGCAAATTGATGCTCGAAGATCTCATGCTGCAGCGCACGTATTGCGCAGACGAATGGCAAATCGCCCTCTTCGTCGACACCCTCGGCGATCCCCCCCGCGCATTCTTCCTCACCAAAGAATTCGCTCAATTTGCCGAAACCGGTTATTTCGTCATCAGCGCAAAGACAGACTCAGACTCAGACTCAGACGCCGTCTGAATACGCCCGATATCACGGCGCAACGTCATCGGACGCGATCCGCGCAATCGGACGTTGCGCGCTTTGCGCAAAAAAAAATGACCGAATCGGCATCTTTTGCGGCGAGATATGCCTTGACTATTTTTTGAATTTTTCGCGCGATTTGTGTTAAACAGGCGCGCCGTCCGGTCATTGTGACCGGGCAAATCACTTCAATAGGAGAAGACAATGGAATACACGCACGAAGTCAAAGAAATGTGTGTTGTTGCTAAAGGTCCGAATCATGGTCCGGCGCCCATTCCCGAAGAAGGCAAATGGGTTCAGGCAAAAGAAATCAAAGACATTTCCGGCATGACGCACGGCATCGGTTGGTGCGCGCCGCAGCAAGGTGCCTGCAAACTGTCGCTCAACGTCAAAGACGGCATCATCGAAGAAGCCTTGGTCGAAACAATCGGTTGCTCGGGCATGACGCACTCTGCGGCAATGGCCTCGGAAATTCTCATCGGAAAGACGATTCTTGAAGCCCTCAACACCGACCTCGTGTGCGACGCAATCAACACGGCAATGCGCGAACTCTTCCTTCAGATCGTCTACGGACGCACCCAAAGCGCTTTCTCCGAAGGCGGATTGCTCGTCGGCGCCGGACTCGAAGACCTCGGCAAAGGGCTGCGAAGCCAAGTCGGCACCATGTATGCCACAAAACTCAAAGGACCGCGTTATCTCGAGATGGCCGAGGGCTATGTTACCCGTTGTGCCCTCGACGAAGACGACGAAATCTGCGGTTATGAATTCGTTCACTTCGGAAAAATGATGCAATGGATAAAAGACGGCATGTCGGCCGAAGATGCCCTCAAAAAAGCTACCGGTCATTATGGCCGCTTCGAAAACGCAAAAAAATACATTGACCCGCGCAAAGACTAAGAGGAGGCTCAAATTATGGCACTTTTTGAAAGTTACGAACGTCGCATTCCTCAGATCGAAAAAGTCTGCGCTCAGTACGGCATCAAAGATCTCGGCGATGCGAAAGCCATTTGCGATGCAAAAGGCATCGATGCCTATTCCATCGCCAAAAATATCCAACCTATTTGCTTCGAAAACGTGTGCTGGGCATACGTTTTGGGCGTGGCCATTGCCATCAAAAAAGGATGCAAAAAAGCCGCCGACGCCGCAAAAGCCATCGGCGAAGGGTTGCAGGCATTCTGCATTCCCGGATCGGTTGCCGACGATCGAAAAGTCGGGTTGGGGCACGGCAATTTGGCCTCGATGCTCTTGAGCGAAGAAACCAAATGTTTTGCTTTCTTGGCAGGTCACGAGTCTTTTGCCGCCGCCGAAGGCGCCATCGGCATTGCCAAAAACGCCAACAAAGTGCGAAAAGAACCGCTCCGCGTCATTCTTAACGGCTTGGGCAAAGATGCCGCTTTTATCATTTCCCGCATTAACGGTTTCACATACGTCCAAACAAAATTCGACTATGCGACGGGCAAACTCGAAATCGTCAAAGAAAAAGCGTATTCCGACGGCGAACGCGCAAAAGTCCGCTGCTACGGCGCCGACGATGTCCGCGAAGGCGTCGCCATCATGCACAAAGAAGGCGTCGATGTCTCCATTACGGGCAACTCGACAAACCCCACCCGCTTCCAACACCCCGTCGCCGGCACATACAAAAAAGAGTGCATCGAACAAGGCAAAAAATACTTCTCCGTCGCTTCGGGCGGCGGCACCGGACGCACGTTGCACCCCGATAACATGGCTGCGGGTCCCGCGTCTTACGGCATGACCGATACGATGGGACGCATGCACTCCGATGCCCAATTTGCCGGTTCGTCGTCGGTGCCCGCGCACGTCGAAATGATGGGCTTCTTGGGCATGGGCAACAATCCCATGGTCGGCGCAACCGTTACGGCCGCCGTCGCCGTCGAAGAATCCATGAAATAATCTTTATTCTTCGCGCAATTCGGCGCGATGCGTTATGAAAACCGACAGGCTTCGCGGCGGAGTTTGTCGGTTTTTTTTTTGCATTGCGCCCCTGATTATGCATTGCCTCTCTCGCATGTTCTGCAACAAACCGCTGCTCTCCGGCGCCCTATTCACGGACAGTCGAAAAATGATTTTATGCTTCAAGCCATCACGCCCGCTGATCTGCGCCGCGATTTTTGCCCTGTCGTTGTCTGTTGTCGGATGCCGCAGATCCCCCGACGAAACACAAGAAACTATTCCTGCTTTGCACTGCGAAGCCGAACCGATTGCCGAAATTCCCCCCCCGTCGGCGGCGCGCGCGCGCGAAACGTCCCAAAATCGAACCGATGCGCTCAACAAGGCGCTGCGCGCCGCAATTTCCCCGCCCGATGCGCTCGAAACGCGGC
>CAVGZQ010000106.1:2070-10289 GCA_963633515.1 Bacteroidaceae bacterium | reverse complement strand
CGGCATGCGGGAACAGTGAGCATAAATGCGACATTGTCGCACATGCCGAAAGGAGCGATTGCAAAAGTCGCGAAAATATCTTACACACCGCCGATTGGGGGATGAAGATAACGGAGAAACAAAGATGATTCGCATGTTAAATCGCAAGATATGTCTTTTTGGCATGATATCGATGCTCGCTTTCGGGAGCATTTCCTGCGGCAAGCAGGAAGAAGAAAAATCGGGCGCCATGAGTGACCAAGTCACGAATGTTTCGGTCAAAACGGAAGTCGTGCGTCAGTCGAATTTTACGCGTCAGCGGACGTATGTCGGGAATATAACGGCCGCCAAACAAGTCAAGGTCATTCCGCTTGCGTCGGAACGCATTCTGAAATTCCCGTGGGAGAACGGCGATTACGTTCAAAAAGGTCAAATGATCGCGGAAATCCGCAACGAAGTGAACAAGAAGAGTTTGGATGCCGTCGGGGCGCAGCTCAAGAGCGTCGATGCTCAGCTCAAGGCTGCCGAACGCGAGCTCAAACGCGTGGCGAGCATGTACGAGTCGAACATCGTCAGCCGTCAGAATTACGATCAGGCGCAAGATGCGGTCGTGACGCTCGTCGCATCGAAGCAGCAGCTGCTTGCGACGCAGGAACAGACGAAACTCGGGTTGGATTATGCGCGCGTCGTGGCGCCGATCGACGGCGTTATCAGCCAGAAAACGTCGGAAGTCGGCGATATCGCTTCGTCGGCGATGGCATTGTGCGTACTGCTCGATATGGCAAATCTCAAAGTGACGCTCAACGTGACCGAAGAAGACGTGCCGTATCTGAAACTCGGACAAGACGTCCGTCTGCGTTTTGATGCGTATCCGGGCGAAGTGACGACGGCGAAGATTACGCGCATCATGCCGTATGTCAACACGACGTCGCGCACCAATACGGTCGAAGCGGAATTTGCCAATCTCAAGAACGAATCGACGGGGCTTTACCGTTTCAAACCGGGCATGTATGCGAAAGCGGAGTTATCGCTCGATTCGACCGAAGGCGCGATCGTCGTATCGCCCAAGGCATTGCTCCTTGAGCCCGAACTGTTGGAACAGCAGGTGACGGGGCAGACGCTTCGGCGCGCATTTGTCATGAATGCCGACGGCACGGCGTCGGCGCGGACGGTTCAGATCGGCGAGCGCAACGGCGATATCGTCGAAGTGCTCAGCGGTTTGAGCGCCGGGGAAAAGCTCATCGTGCGCGGGCAGCATTCGCTTCGCGACGGCGACAAGGTGACAGAAGCCAAGTCCGAAGACAAGGCAGCCGTTGCGGCGACAAAGCCGGCGGCCGTTGCCGAAGATACCTGAGCCGGATGAAAAACTAAATTGCTTGGCGCGCAGATGTCGGATGCCGGTGTCGTTGCGCGCCTTTTTTTTGCGGCGGCGGGGCGGTTTTGCGCATGCGCGTCAAATCGCGGCCGGCTGCGTTTGCGCAACGCAATTTGCCGCGCTGCGATTGAATAAAAACGCCGCTGCAATTGTCTTATGTAAGTATTTGGGGGACATGCCTTGCGGCTGCGTTCCCGCGAAATTGAAGAAATCAGAGCAGATTCAGAGGTAAGACCATGAGTGTTCCCGGTTATTCCGTCAGACACCGCGTGACGATGACGATGCTTTATACGCTCGTCATCGCATTTGGTATATTTTCATTCTTCAGACTCCAGCTCGACTTGTATCCGGATATGGAAATTCCGTACATCATCGTATTGACGACGTACACGGGCGCAAGTCCGGCCGATATCGAAACGCTCGTTTCGCGGCCGATTGAGGAGCAGCTCGTCTCGGTGACGGGCGTCAAAAACGTCATGTCGACGTCGAAAGAAAACGTCGGCGTCGTCATGCTCGAGTTCGATTGGGGCTATGATATGGATCAGGCCGAAATCGATACGCGCAATCAGCTCGATCTCGTGCGCGGTTCATTGCCCGACGACGCCGATGAGCCGATAGTCATTGCGATGGATCCGTCGATGCAGCCCATTATCTTGTTCAACGTCGTGGGCGACATCGCAACGTCGGAATTGCGCAAGATAGCCAAAGACAACATCAAACCGAAATTGGAACGCGTCGAGGGGATATCTTCGGTCGAAGTCGGCGGCGGCGAAGAGCGTCAAATTCACATCCGTCTCGATCCGAAAAAGCTCGAAGCCTACGGCATTGCTCCGGTTACGATCGTTTCGATGGTCGCTGCCGAAAATAAACAATCGGTCGGCGGTTACATCGAAGCATCGGGCATGGATTTGAGCATTCAATCGGCAGGCAAATACAAAACGGTCGACGAAATCGGCGAAATTCTCCTGAGCGCAGCCAAGAGCGACAGCGGATCGATGATCCCCATCCGGCTCAAAGACGTTGCCGAAATCGAAGACACCGTCGAAGAATCGCGCCGTTATGTCGAAACTAACGGAAAATCGAGCATCATGATGATCGTCAGCAAGCAATCGGGCGCGAATACCGTCGATGCGGCCAAAGGCGTCATCGAGAAATTGCCCGCCGTCATGGCCGAAGAAGGGCTTGAATACAACCTCATCAACGATCAGTCCGAATACATCGAAAGTTCGATCGACAACCTCAAAGAAACGTGCATTTTGGCGGTTATCATCGTCTTCTTCGTTTTGCTCGTCTTCTTCAGGAGCATAACGACATCGCTCATCGTCGCGACGGCAATCCCGACGTCGATGATGGCAACGTTCGGTTTCATGTCGTCGATGGGCATGACGCTCAACGTCATATCGATGGCCGGTTTGGCCTTGGCCGTCGGCATGCTCGTCGATAACGCCATCGTCACGCTCGAAAATATTTTCCGTCACCGCGAAGAAGGCGACAGCGCGTTCCAAGCATGCGTAAAAGGCGCGCGCGAAATCATGATGGCCATTACGGCGTCGACGCTGACGACGATCGCCGTTTTCTTGCCCATTCTCTTCGTCCCGGGCATCGCCGGGATGATGTTCCGCGATATGTCGCTCGTCATTTGCGGCGCGCTGACGGTGTCTCTCATCGTCGCCGTGACGTTCGTCCCGATGCTGTCGTACTACTTGCTCAAGAGCCCGAAATTCGACAAAGTCGTTGCCGATAACTCGGGCAAAGAAGTCGACGACTTGTCGACGCTTTCGGATCAGGAACAAAAAACGTTCATGAACCGCATGCGCAGCGGTTACGAAAGCTATTTGCGCGGCTGCATCAAACACCGCGGTCTTGTCACCCTGATTATCGTCGGCGCATTCGCCGCTTCGATCTTCGGCGCGAAATTCATCCCGATGGAATTCATGCCCCAAAGCGACGACTCCATGCTTACCGTTCAGATTACCGCCGAAATGGGCAACGATGCCCGTTCGACCTATGATATCGTCCAAGAGTGCATCGATCGGATCAAAGTCGTCGTCCCGCCCGAAGAGCGCAAAATGATCAATATCGACGTCGGTTCGTCCGATTCCGGCATGAGCGCGCTTTTCAGCGACGGCGTCAACACGGGAAAAATCCGAATTCCCCTCGTCAAACCGCGTTTCCGCGACCGCAACATCACCCAAATCATGGACGATATCCGCAACGCCCTCAAAGACGTGCCGGGCATTACGTACTCCGTGACGGGGCGTCAGATGGGCGGCGGATCGGGCGGCGATATCGATATCGAAGTCTACAACGACAATATCCAAGAAACGCGCAAAGTCACCAACCGCATCAAACGCGCAATGCTTGCGCGTCCCGACATTTCCGAAGTCGATCTTTCCGTCGACGAACAAAAACCCCAAATTCAGGTCGATTTCGATCGCCAAAAAATGTCGGAATTGGGGCTCAATACCGCGACGGTCGGCAACCTTCTCACCATCTTCTTCCGCGGCGTGACGGCGAGCTACTATCTCGACAACGGCGACGAATACGATATCGTCGTGCGCTACGACCGATCCTATCGCAACGATGTGCGCGAAGTCGAAAATATGCCCATTCAAACGAATTCGGGCGATACCGTTCCGTTGTCGACCGTTGCCAAAGTCTACGAAAACCTTGCGCCCACGGCGATTGAACGCAAAAACCAAGAGCGGTATCAAAAAGTCAGCCTCACCCTCACCAACAGCTACACCGATGCAAACGGCAACATCGTCAAAAAAGACATGCAGAAGACGATTAACGAAGTCAAAGCGCTTCTCGATCAAATGTCGAAAGCCGACAAAGAAAACGGCTTCGAATGGCGGTACGATTTGTCGGGCACGGCCGAAAACTTTACCGATTCCTTCAAATATCTCGGGATTGCGCTCGTCGTTTCGGTCTTCTTGGTCTACATGGTCATGGCGTCGCAGTTCGAATCGTACCGCGAGCCGTTTATCGTTCTCTTAACCGTGCCGCTTGCGTTCATCGGCGTCGTCGTCGCCTTCCTCCTTTCAGGGCGCACGCTCGACATGTCGGGGCTTATCGGTCTGATCATGCTCGTGGGCATCGTCGTCAACAACGGCATCGTCATGGTCGATGCGGCAAACCAAAACCGCGAGCGCGGCATGGACAAAAACGCGGCCATCGTCAATGCCGCCCGCACCCGCATGCGCCCCGTCATGATGACGACGCTCACGACGGTGCTCTCGATGATCCCGTTGGCATTGGAAATCGGCGAAGGATCGGAAACCTGGGCCGGCATGGGAACGGCCGTCATCGGCGGCCTCTCGGTGGCAACCCTCTTCACGCTCTTCTTCGTCCCCATCATGTACTCTTACTTTGCGCCAAAAGTTCACGAAGTCCAAGAATACGAAGAAGAGCAAGACCACATCGCGCATCGGCAGCCGCAAGATGCCGCAACGCCTGCCAACGCATAGTTTGAAGGTTCAGATAGGAGTATAACCCATGAAATCTTTTGCCAAAACGCTGCTGATTGCATCGCTGGGCGCTGCCGGGGCGATGGCGCAAGCAGCCGACGGATTTGCGCAGGATGCGATCAAAACGGCGGCGCCCGATGCGCCGCCCGCGCTCGAAACGCTGTCCTACAAAGACATCAATGCCAATATCCGAAATGCCGAAAATAACGCCGAAAACAACGGCGGCGCGCTCTACGACCCGGTCGTCATCAATCCCGAAATAAGCGATCAAACGACGAAAAAAGCCGAAGCGGCGCGCTCGGTTTTGGAGCAAACGCACGAAAGCCCGATTCCGGCGCCGCAGACCCCGCCTTCGGTTCGGCAGGGGCTGCCCGGCGAAGAGGCGCTCGACGAGCAGGTCGAACAAATCGCCGAGCTCAATCAAATCAAACCGGGCGAACCCCTCACGCTGCGCCGTGCCCTGCTCATTGCCGACGAAAAAAATATCGATTTGGCGGCGGCGCGCGTCAAAATCCAAACGGCCGACGCGCAGCTCAAACAAGCTTGGGCGTTGCTTTTGCCGAGCATTTCGGCGTCGGTCTCCTATGCGCATGTCTACAATAATTCGACGGCGAGCAGCTTAACTTCGGCCATGCAATCGGCGGTTTCCCCCGCCTATCAGTCGTTGGGGGCGCTCTCGCAGGGGTTGGGCAGCGCCGCGCAATCGCTGAGCGCCATTGACTCCGATCTCGGCGCGCAGCTTGCGCAGCTGGCAAAAGCCGTCGGATCGCCGCTGGAAAGTATCTCTCAAGATGCGTCGGCTTCGTCAAAGACCATCGACTCCGTTTCGCTGGGCATCACCGTCGGGCTTTCCGTCATCAACGTCGCCGGATGGTTCAAATTGCGCGCCGCCGACGAAGCGGTCGACATCACCGAGCTTGGCGTCGAAGACGGGCGACAGCAAATTTTGGCCGGCGTCGTGCAAGCTTATTTGGCGGCGCTTCTTTGCGGCGAAGTCGTCAAAGTCCAGCGCGTTCAGCTCAAGAGCGCGCTCGACCAACTCTCGCTTGCGCAAGGCAAATACGACCGCGGCGCCGACGTAAGGCTTTCGGTCATTCAGGCCCAATTCGGCGTCGAAAAACAGCGCCAAGCGCTTATCGATGCCATTTGGTCGTACGAAACCGCCCGCGACGCCCTCGCCAATCTCCTCTCCTTCGACGGACTCCCCGTTCCGCAGCCCACGCACATCAAAAGCGCCGACCTCACCGACGACGCCGCGCTCGAAAACGAAGCCGTCGAAAACAACCGAACCCTCAAAATCAATCGCATGACGCAACGCATCAACGAGCTTTCGCTCAATGCCGCCATCGCCGATTTCGTTCCGACGCTTTCGGGCGCATTCCAATACAATTACAACCTCAAATCCGCCTCGGGCGCCGACGATTCGAGCTGGACTTTGGCGCTCACCGCATCGATTCCGCTCTTCGATTATTCGAAATTCGGCGCGCTCGACGAGAAAAAAGCCGCCATCCTCGAAACGCGGCTTTCGATGGAAAGCACCATCGCTTCGACAAAAACTGCCGTCCGCAAGGCAAAACGCGAGTATTATTCGTCCGTTTTCAACGTCGACAATGCAAAACGTCAGGTCGAACTCGCGCGCGAAGCGCTGCTGCTCACCGAAGCGTCCTACAAAAACGGCGCGTCGACCTTCATCGACGTCAGCGATGCCCGAAACAACGTCGCATCGGCTTCGATTTCATACATCACGGCCGCTATCCAAGCCGAACTGTCGATGGTTTCGCTCATCACAACCCTCGGACGCGATATCATGGAAGTCGTCTATTGACACTATTTCTTTTTTGGCACGCTATGCGCCCCGCGTTGGGGGCGCATACGCTTAGCCGCGCGGCTATGCCCTTTGGGGCATACGCCGCGCCTTGCCGTTCTATGCCCCAAAGGGCATACGAACGGCTTTTTTTTTGTGTGGCACGCTATGCGCCCCGCGTTGGGGGCGCATACGCTTGGCCGCGCGGCTATGCCCTTTGGGGCATACGCCGCGCATTATTGAAGATCTCGGCAAAATGTGCTACGTGCCGCATATCGGCAGAGAAGCGGCACGATTGCAATCGTTTCCCGATGGGTTTGATTTTAAAGGATCAAGAGATATGCAGTATAAGCAAATCGGCAATGATGTTCCGCCTTTTCTTGCCTATAGCATTGCGAAAGCTATGATTGCGCACACGGAGAGCAATAAGTATCATCCGTCGGACCGATGACGCCGAAACGCATGTCAAATATACGCAAAATGACCGAATGCGTAAAATGCGGGAAAATATTTATAACCGCTTTCCGAATTTTAAGGCGTTCAAGAAGTTTTCCGATGCGTTGGCATGGGAAACAGAAGTTTGGTTATCGGATACGCCCGACCATAGGATACGCCTCAACGGAGATATTTTTTTGGAACCGCGAATGCAATGAGCGCTGTCCGTCAAAGTCTCGTCAATAACAGACTCGTCAAACAAGCGATCAAGGGGATGACAAAACCGAAATAGCTTTGCATTCAATTGCTTCTGCTGCTTTAATAAACCCATTCACAAACACAGTCATGATTGCGCATTTACCCATACAGCTTCAAAAAAAACTGACGCGCCGCGTTTCTCAATGTTCGATTGCGTGGCAGCTTATCGAGCCCGGCGATAAGATTATGATCGCTTTTTCGGGCGGAAAAGATTCGATTCTGCTTATCCATCTGTTGGAGTCGATTCGCCGGATTGTGCCGTTTCCGTTTGAAATCGGCGTCTTTCATCTCAACCAATCTGCCCCCGATTTTCCGGCGCAATCGGCGCTCGAACGCATCGCTGCGGACGGGTTTTGCGTTTGGAGCGAAGACCTCGAAACGGCTTCGATCTTGGCCGAAAAAATCGCCGAAAATGAATCCCCCTGCGGATTATGTTCGCGGCTGCGCCGCGGCATTATCTACACGCAGGCAACGCAGCGCGGTTACAACAAAATTGCGCTCGGCCATCACCGCGACGATGCCATCGAAACTTTCCTGATGAATGCGCTTTTCAACGGGCAAATCAAATCGATGCCGCCAAAGCTCCTGGCCGACAACGGGCATAATATCATCATTCGCCCCTTGCTCTATGTCCCCGAAGATTGGCTTTGCGAAGCGTCGAAGTTCCTCGATGTGCCCGTTTCCGAACAAACGTTTTGCACGCGCGGACACAGCGGTCAACGTTACGAAACAAAACGATTGCTGGCTGAACTCGAAAAACGCAACCCCAATGCTAAAGGCAGCCTTATGACAGCATTGCACAATGTCGTGCCGTCGCATTTGCTCGACGCCGGCATTGCAAAAAAACAATAAACCGGCTTCGGAAAAATTGCGTATGCATCCGATATGCCCCCCCCCC
>CAVGZQ010000106.1:435-2060 GCA_963633515.1 Bacteroidaceae bacterium | reverse complement strand
CCCCCCCGAGACGGCATGAATTCGCAGCCGGCAGCCGGCTGCCGGCATCAAAAAGGGAGTTCCTCGGGGGAATGCATCGAGTGCCGGATCGCGCCGGCATGGCGTCAGTTGATGATGTTTGTGCAATATGACGAGCAGCTGCCGTTGGCTGTGCCGTTTGCGGCGCCCATGTCGCACGATTCGCCGTATTCTTTTTGCGTTTTGCCGTCGCCGCAATGCGGACCGTATGTGCATTTCGTCGTGCAGCCGTTATAAGCATCGTCGTCGTTTTCTGCGCCGTCGTCGCATTCTTCGCCTGCCCATTTTTGTATTTTGCCGTCGCCGCAATAAGGCGTTGTTTGCGAGCAATCGGCCGAACAGCCGGGTTTTCCGGCAAGTCCGTATGCGCCGGTATTGAGCGAAACGCCGTTTTCGTCGGCGCCCAAATCGCATTTTTCGCCCAAATACGTTTGAACAATGCCGTCGCCGCATTTGGCTTTTGCGCATGATTTGGTGCACGCCGCATTGTCTCCGTTGGCCGCGCCGTTGTCGCATTCTTCGGGAGCGGTAACGATGCCGTCGCCGCATCTCGGGACTTTGCACGTATCGAGGCATCCGCGGGCGCTGTCGGCGCCTTCGCGATAGCTGCATTCGCCGTTTTCGAAATCGCCGTCTTTGCAATCGCAGTCTTCGCCGTCATCGAGCTTGCCGTTGCCGCAATTGTTATATCGGCATGTTTCTTCGTTGCAGCCTTCGATCGCTTTGTATTCTATTTTTGTTATGCCGTCCGGCGCGCAAATGTCTTTGTATTCGCTGTATATATAATTTCCGGATTCGTCGGTTTTGCACCAATGCCCCGGATCGCACGTTTCGCCGGCTTCGAGTTTGCCGTTTCCGCACGGCGAAACTTTTTTGCATTCGACGCAACCGTTAAACTTTGCCTCTGCATCGTTTGTATGAAATGCGATATCGCATTCTTCGTCCGAAGCGATAATGCCGTCGCCGCAAACCGATGCGCATTCGGCTTTGCCCGTGTTGACAAAGCCCGTCAGCGTAAGTTTAAAGTTCGATTTGGGATAGTTGCGTTCGGCGTGGAACAGTTTTATTTCGTATATGCCGCCTTCATATAATCCGAGGCTGCCGTCATGGAGGATTGTTTTTTCGTTTCCGTCGCTGTCTTTGACCGTCAGCGTGTCGGCGCGCAAAGTCCCGGCTTTTTGGGTCGGACCGTGCATGCCGCCGATGTCGACAAACAATTTGTTGTTGACAAAAACCCAAACGTCGTCGTCGCCGCTGAAATTCAACGTTGCCTTGCCGTTATATCGGAAATAGGTATGGATTTCGCTCGTGAATGACCCATAGAATTTCGTGCCTTTTTCGATCCAATTTTCATAGGCGCCGTTTCGGCTGAAGTAATTGATTTTATCGTAGCCTTGATTGTTTATCGGCGTAAACATCCCTTCGCCGCCGCTCATGATATTGCCGCTTACGTCGGTGGCTTGCGCAATATTGTCGGCGATATCGAATTCATAAGTTGCCGTTTCCGGGTCGGTCAGTTTTAAACGCAACGTATGATTAAAGACTTTATTGATGCCATCGGCATCGCGATACCAATAATCGTTGAACAACGTCGGACACGTAAAATG
>CAVGZQ010000106.1:0-425 GCA_963633515.1 Bacteroidaceae bacterium | reverse complement strand
TAAAATGGCTGCCAAATATTTGCCCCTCGCTTCCGGGGCATTTGAAATCCTTGCCGGCAATGCCGTCGATCATCACGGGTTTGCCGTCGGCGCTGAGCTCGTCTTTGACAATGCCGTAACACGTTTCTCCCGTATACGCCTGAAAATCAGGAAATCCGCTGCCGATTGCGATTTGCTTTTCATTGCTTTTGCAAATTGCATCATTTGATGTGACGGAAGCGTAAAACGTTTTTGATATATAGCCGTCGGCGCCGTTTTTGTCGCTTGTTTTCAGACCTTTTGGCACGAAGTCGCGGTATACGGCGGGAATATCGATATAATCGGGCAATTCGGCTTTTGAAAAATCGGTGCAAACAAAGCCCGGTTCTTTTTTGCAATCGGCCGAGCATCCGTCGCCCGAAATCAAATTGCCGTCGTCGCATTCT
>CAVGZQ010000105.1:9073-10294 GCA_963633515.1 Bacteroidaceae bacterium | reverse complement strand
AGGATGTCTTTAATATGGTAAACCTCGACTTGCCCGCAAATCTTGCAAAATCGGCAAATCTTGCCGACAATAAATCCGAAACTTCGGCAAAACCCAAGCCGTTTGCGCTCAATCCGAATATCCACGCCGATTCGAAATCAACGCTCTGATCTTCCGATAATTCCGTGTTTTTTTCCCAAGCCCGATTCGCCGGAATCGGGCTTTTTTTTATTATCTGCAACGATCCTTCGCTTTTGCGGCCAATACTCCGAAAATGCATCATCGGCAGATGAATTATTGTCAGCACTCGGGCGTCCCGCTTTTTTTTAATCGAAACGCCGAAAAACCATAATCCGGGACACGATGCATGCCATTGCATGCGTCATGCGCTTTTGCGCAAATATCGCGGCGTATTGACCGGAGGGAAATAGCCGCGATTCGAAGGCGTATTGCGCGCGGGCGCGCAATAGCCGGAGACGGCGCCGTATTTCGCCTCCCGGCGAAATAGGCGACGAAAAAAAATGATATAATAATCGGCAGGCTTATCTCAAACAGGTCAAAAAACGCCGATGTAAGTTGATACAAAAAAATGAAAAAAAAACGGCATCAAAGACCGTCGCATTTTTATTTTCTCCCCGCAATTATTTCTGAGCGGAGATTATTTCGCATTTGCGGAAAAACTGCCGCGCGTCCGATTGGCGGCAATTATGAGGAGACAACGCCATGCACGAAAAAGACATGCGCGAAAACATCTCTTTGGTCACAATGACGTTTTCGCCGCATTCCGGAATGCGCGCATATTCACGGAGCCGGACGAACAAATAACGCCCGACACGCGCAAAGACGCTGCGGCCGAACACATTTCAATGCCCAAAGGCGCCCCTGTCAAACGCTTGCGGGATATACTCAGGATCAGCAATGGCGCGCTCGGTCCGAACATCGCTTTTTTCGGGGGCCGGAAAACCGAACAGATTCCGACAGCCGAATGCCGATCCGAGTTATGGGATGCGATTGGCTTGCCTATGATAGGCAAATGCGCGCGCCGAACGCAGAAAATAAAAGATATCCCGCTTTTGCGGCAGTCGCTTATTATGGGTACAAAAAGCCATGGAATGCGCCGAAGACGTTGGGAGACTTGGCCGATGTTGCGCCGCGCCTAAAACGCCATTTTAGGCGATTATACGACTATAAAGTTCCCGTCATCGGGTTTGCATGGCTCTCCGACGGCGAAATCGCGCAACT
>CAVGZQ010000105.1:0-9063 GCA_963633515.1 Bacteroidaceae bacterium | reverse complement strand
AAACGCACGCCGTCTGTCTGCGTAAAATTCGGTTGAACGATCTCAAAGATTGTCCCGACGGCAGCTTTTCGCATATCGGCGATGTTCTCGATTTGCGTGCCGCCGCAACCGGGCGTTTTGCTACAGACTCGCATCGAGAACGCGCGCAACGCGCGCCATGCCGAGCGCCATTGTTTCGGGGGCGGCGATAAGACTTAAAACGAGCGCAGGCTGTTTGTCGCGATACCCAAAAAAGCTCCCCGGAAACACGCGCACCCCGGCGTGCGCCAACTGCTCGGCTATCTGTTCGTCGTCGCACCACCCCGGCAGTCTCAAACATACGCTCCAACCGCCCATCACGCGATCGGCGCGCCACTTTACGCCGTCTTTTTGAGATTCTCGCGCAACAATGGCAAGATTTTCGCGGCAGCGCGCCATGCAAGATCGCGAAAAAATCTCACGCCGCGAAAGCAGCTGCGGGGCAATGCGTTGCACCCATCCCGACACGCTCAGCGTCGAATCGGCAATGAAGCTCATGCGTTGCAAAGCTTCATCGACGACGCCGGGATCTCCGCCGAACACGCCCCACCCCAATTTATGCTGCGGCAAACCGCACACCTTCGACAGACCGCTCAAACTCACCACGAGCCCCTGACCGGGATCGCCGAAATACGTTGCCGCCCCTTCGGGCATGAGTTCGGAATTGTCGCAAAATCGGTAACCGCCGAAAACTTCGTCGACGATGAGTGCCATCGAACGATTTGAACAAAATTCGACGAGCTTTTGCATCTCATCGCAGCGAATGCAATGCCCCGTCGGATTATTCGGACTCACAACGATAATTGCGCGCGTCGATGCATCGCATACGCGTTCAAGCGCCCAAAAATCGATCATCCACTCCCCGGCGCAATCTTGCAGCGACGTCTCCAAAAGCCCGACGCCTTCCAACGATGTCAGACAATCCAAAAGCGGATACGTCGGCACGCACGTCACAACACTGTCGCCGGGCGCGCACAGCAACTTAATCAGCGCCCCGATCGCTTCGCTCGTCGACGCAAAAAGCCGGATGTTTTCGGGGCGCGCCCGACCGTTATAATAAGCGCTCACCGCGTTTCGCGCCGACTCCAGTCCTTGCGCGCTTGCCGAATAATGCGCCGAAATCGCATCGGCGATATCCGGCGCATCGCACGTTGCCGGGCTGAGTCCGACAACCGTCGGATTGCTCACGGTTAAATCAATTCCGTCCGATCGATGCGCCACATACGTCTGCCAAGCTTCATAACATGCATTCGGCTGCAAATCGTCCAAATCGGGCGTGCGGCTGTGCGCAAAATACGCATTTTTCTTCATTGCTTCATGCTTTATTCAAAAATTACACATTCTCATCAAATTTTTTGCAACGCTCGGCGAGCCGTGCCGCGCGCGCGCCGCGCCCCGCCGCATACGCCGCCGCAATCGCATCCGACAAATTAAACGGCGCTTCGGTCTCATGCGCAATGCCGAATGTCGCCGTCGGCTCGGGATGTTCGGCCAACGCGCGGCGCGCCGCTTCGAATTGCGATGCGTCAAAGACGGGAACATGTCCTGCCGCATCTTTCGAATCCGATTCAGATTTTTTCGCAACTTTCCCGAATAATGTTTCGACCGAAGCCGCAAACCCCGCACCCGGTTCGTTATTGACGCTAATATAATGATACCGCGCCAAACACCCGCGAAACGACGACAAAACGTCGCCGTCGAGCAACGCATGGACATAATCCCCGTCGGCCATCGGAAACGCCTTCGGAATGCCGGCTTCCTTTTCGAGCATGCCGAGCAGCTTCCCCAAAGCCGCGACTTGCGACGGATAAAGCGCCGGCTGCGACACGCCTTTGTTCTGAATCGACGCCTTCGTCATCGGGCGGCGGCGGCGCCAATGGCGCTCATCGGCATCGACTTGGTAAAGCATCAAAAAGTTTTCGGCCTCAATCCCGACGCACGTCCGCCCCTTGGGATAGTCGTCGGTTTCGCGCGACGGACAAAACGCCGCCTCGCGAAGCGGATCCGCCCATTGAACGATTAAGCTGCATCCGTTGCAGCCGTTCGAACTGTCTATCGAAAAATGCGCGCGTTTTTTGATTTGCCCCGATAGCCTGTCGCGCGTCGTTTTGGCGATTTCGGGCATCGACAAGATGCAGCAAACATCGGGTTTTGCCGGGCGTTCGTCGCCGGGCAAAAACATCCGCGCCACGTGCGCGCCCTCAATCTCAATTTCGCGGCCGCCGACAATCGCGCCGCCCACGCCCCCGCGCGACTGCGCCGCTATCGCGATGAGCGTCGACGGACCCAAACATCCGTCCTGCGCCAATCCGTTTGCCGCCTGATACGCCAAGACCCAATCGATCAGCGCGTCGCCGTCCAACCCAAACGCCGCATGACTGTCGGGCAAAAGCCCGCGCCAAAACAACTGACGCGCCCGCAAATTAAACTGTGCCGCCAAAAGCCTGTCTTCCGTCGTGAGCATGCCTGTTTCCCCTTGCCCGGCAATTTAAAAAAGTTTCTGTCTTTGTCGGCTTCGCTTTGCGCGGCGGCTGCGCGCCGCGCATACGCTCCGCCCGCAGGCTTCTCGGCGGGCGGCGCCCGCCGAAATTACGCCTGCGGCGCTGCTTTTCGCCTTCGGCTCAATACGCAGCGCTTTTATTTTTGTTGTATCTGACGCCGGCATGTATCGCACAAATATGCGCCGACAAACGGTTTGGGCGACTTAGCCGGTTCTCGCATCGGCATCCCGCACAAATCGCATCGGCTCAGACTGCGCCGCTCCTCGACCAATTCTATCATGGCTTCGGCATAATCGCTGCCCGTGCGCCGGATGATATCGAAATAATCTCCGAAAAATTGACGCAAATTAAAACTCTTGGGGATTGTTTTCTTTTGATCTGCCATATTTCTCTCCGCATTCTCGGCTTGCGCGCCCGGACGATCGGCTGCATCGCCGCGATTGCCGGCAGTTTACGTCAAAACCGCCCGTTTGCCCACATTTACCGCAAGAAACCGAAGCGGCGCCGTATCGCTTCCGCCTTGCGCAACGATTCTTCGCCGCGCATTTCGCAAAGCCGATCCAAGCTATTTTCCAACCACTTTTTGCAATACGGCAAAACAATATTCGGCATGCAGACGTCGCCGTCCGGCAATGCCTGATCGATCCGTCCGATCTGTTTGCCGGCGGCCGCCGCAATCACGCCGACAGCCGACAGCATCGATGCCTGTATCCGAAAATTGCCGTTGACCGACAATTCCATGCCGTCCATCGCCATCGAAAACGCATCGTCGAATTCGCCGCAAACTGCCGCCAACGCGCTTTGCGCTGCCCATACGCAAGCCAAACCGAAAACATCGTTTAACGCCAGAAAATCGTTGCGCGCCCGCTCAAACGACGGCAATCCGCTGCGGATTTGATGCATAAAAATCGACACGACGCCCAAAAGCGTATGACAAAATGCCCGCGCGCGCCGCCGGTGCGGTCCGAAATACGCTATCGCCGTCGTTATTTCCGACTGCGCCGTTTCGATCCGTCCTTCGATCGCATGACGGACGGCATGAATGCACGAAAAAGTTCCGTTCATTTCGGGCAGCAGTCCCGTTTTTCCCGCCTCAGCCCGCTGTTCCGACTCCAAAGCTTCGAACGATGCCCAATCGCCGTCCAACGCAATCGCAACCGCTTCCCGCACATGCGCCTGCGATGCCAAAACCCTGTCTCCGAAGGATGAAACTTGCTTTGCGATTTTTCGGAGATTTTTGAGATTTTCTTTTGTCGGCGCTTCGAGATATTGAATAAAATTCGAATGCAGCTCAGTTCTGCACGTCCATTCCATGTCCCCGGCCTTCTGAAACGCCAACATCGCCGCCCGCAAATTGTCGCGCGCCAAAAGCGGCTGACCGCCGCACCAATCCAAACGTCCCAAACGCAACTGAACCTGCGCCATATCCGGTTTCATCCCAAACCGATTGAACGTCTCATAAGCTGCCGACAATACCTGACGCCCTTGGCGCACATTGCCCAACGCAATTTCGGCATCGGCCTGAACGATTTGCGATCGCGCGCATTCGATTTCTTCGTTGCAAATCGCAAAACTTTCGCACGAAAGCGACGCAATTTCCGAAGCGCGCAAACAGTTTTCGCGCCGCAGATGCCGGATCGCGCTCAATCGCTGCAAATGCGCCAAATAAACGGGCTTCGAAAACAAATTGACCCAAACTTTGATCCGCTCGCAGCTTTTCTCGAAAAGCGGCTGCGAATCCAAGAGCAACGCAACTTGCGCCGCCGAAACCCAAAACTCGGGCCAATCGATCGCATGAATGTGCGGGTGCTTCGACGCTTTTGCCCCCGTCGCCGTCATTGCGTCGTAAACGGCGCCCAACTCTTCGAAGCGCAAAGCCGCAAACGCCAAATCGATTTCGCGGGGATTGCGCCGCGCCGTTTGCGCCGATGCGGCGCAAACTCGGATGTACTTCGCCGTTTGGTTGGCTTCTTTCCAAAAACAGGCAATTTTATGCAAATCTTCGGCGCTCGGCTCGATGCAAATCTCCGTCATTGCCATCGCAGCCTGCGCCTTGAGCGCGCGCAATTTGCGCGTCCCGAGCGCCGCATGGCACACATCGGCAAATGCGCTGTCGGCAAAAGAAACCGTGACTTTGCACGCTGTTTTTTTGCGTTCGGCGCGGTTGCATGTCGACGATTGTGATATTTCTTCGTCATTTTTGTTAAATTGCAGAATTTTATTCTGAGCCCATGCCGCCAAAGCCTCGCGCCAGCAATCGGCAAGCGCGCGATCTTCGTCGTTTCGCCAAAATGCTTCGGCCAAATTCAGACAAAACGCGCAGCCCAAAGCCGACGTGCGCAGCAATATTTCGCGATAGAATTCGAAATCGGCGCCCAAAGACGTCGCGACCGATGCCATAATCGAGTCGAAAAGAAGCGCCTTGGCGCGCAAAAAACTCGAATTCAAAAGCCCGGAATTTGTCTGCGGTTCGCCGCCGTCGGGCGCTTTCGCAAGACCGCTGCGCTCTCCCGAGTCGGCGCCGGGGGCTTTTTGCGGCGGCGCCGAAAGTCCCGAATCTTCGGCGGCTTCGAATGCGCGGATCTTCGCGCATATATCGCGCTTTTCGAGCATTTGCGTCGTCAGCGACTGCGGCGATGACGACGATGCGCCGCGGATTTGCGCGATGACAGCGTCGTCGGGAAGCGGTTTGTCGGCAATCCCCGCGCGCACCTCGGCCAGCGCCGCCGCAAAATCTTTCGCCGTCAAATAACGCATCCACGGCGCTTTATCGAGCGCAATGCGCAAAATGCCGTTGAGCGCATGTTTCGCCGCATCGGGCGTATCGGTCAAGCAATCGCGCCACGAAATCTCCGGAATCGGCGCCTGCAGATGCGCACGCATCGTTTCCATGGCCGTGGCGCGATCGTAGGGCATTTTGCCCGAAAGCGATTCATAGAGCAAAACGCCGGCGGCATATATATCGGTGCAAGGTCCGACGTAGTTCATGCCGTGCAATATTTGTTCGGGCGCCATATATCCCGGCGTGCCGAAATTCGTTTCATCGCGCAAAGACGCCGCAGAATCGAGGAGAGACGGCAAACTTGCCAATCCGAAATCGGCCAATTTTACCCATAATTTGCCGTTTTGAAACGTAAGCAAGACATTTTCGGCTTTCAAATCGCGATGGATTAAACCGCGATTGTGCGCAAGTTCCAATGCATCCAAAAGCTGAATCATCAGATCGAGCGTGCAGCAAAGCGGAAGAGCGCACCGATTGACGCCGTGAAGCGAATCCCCGCGCACGAGTTCCGTCGACAAATAGATTTGCCCCGAATCGGTCGTGCCGAAATCGTAAATATCGACGACATTCGGATGATGAAGCAGCGAAATCGCCCGCGCTTCGCGATTAAAACAGAGCCGCATTTCGGGAATGGCGCTCGTTTCTTCGTGAATGAGTTTTATCGCGACATCGCGGCGCAATTCCTCGTCGCGCGCGACGTACACCTCGCCCATCCCGCCATGACCCAACAATTTGAGCAATACATACCGCGTTTTAAACGGCTGCATGATCTGCGTTTGCGACATCATCTGCCCGCTGCCTCGCGCCCAACACCAAACATAAGCGGCGTATGGCGCAAGCCATAGCCGCAGCAAAAGCGGCGTATGGCGCAAGCCATAGCCGCGGCAAAAGCGGCGTATGGCGCAAGCCATAGCCGCGGCAAAAGCGGCGTATGGCGCAAGCCATAGCCGCGCCGAAAGCGGCGTATGGCGCAAGCCATAGCCGCGCAAACCGTCGTATGGCGCAAGCCATAGACGGTTTCAAAAGCGAGATCAAAAAACGCGGCAAAAAGCCGCGCATTTTCGCCCCTTGCGACGATCAGAACTGGAAGAAAGGACCGACCGACAAATCGAAATGGGCATTGACTTTATCGGGGAAATGAATGGGAACGGCAAGTTCGACGGCGAGCCCGACGTTTTTGTGAAAAGTCCACAAAAAGCCGATTTCGGGGGTGATATGGAACGGACCTTTGAGGATGTAGATGGCCTTGAACCCGTCGCCTGCCGCGCCCGAATTGACCGTTGCGTTGGCGCCGCCCCACCCGGCTTCGACGCCGACATAGAGACGATACGGCTGGCGCGAAATCGCCAAATAGCGGAGCGCGGCGCCGACCATGATATTGCCGACGACTTCGGCATCTTCGGCGTTGTTGTTCGTTTTTCCGACGATATTGACGAGCTGACCGCGGATATATGCGCCCAATTGGAAATCGGCGGGCAAATTGAACATAATCGACCCGCGCAAATGCAGCGGCATGATGGCGGCGCCGCGCGAAACGAACAATTGGCTCGAACCCGAGGGCTTGGTGTAGGCCAAAGCCGAATCGGAATTGCCGCTGCCGCCCACGATCCCGACGCCCGTGCCGACCATGATCGAAATTTGCGCCACCGGATCGCCGTATTGAAGCGCCAACTCTTCGTCGCTAAAGCCCGCGCATTCGCCGGTGAGCATCGTCGTGACGGGGTGCGCCTCGTCGGCCGCCTGCGCGACGATATCGCCTTCGCGGTTTGTCGCTTCGATGAAATAGCGCACCGTCGACCCTTGCGCATCGAGACCGGGGATAATCGCAACGAAATTGTCTTTGACATCGGCCGAAGGCTGCATCTCGATCGACGTAAATCCGCGCACATCGTCGGGGCTGTAGTAGACCGTTACGCGATAGACATCGGGATGAGCAGGAACATTGGCCGCAATTTTGATCGCCGAACACCGCTGACTCGTCGCAACGCCCGTATGCGCGATCGACGGCTTGACGCCGGCCATTGCGGCGATCGACGTTTTGGGCGTGCTGGCTATCGTGTCCCGGGCGCGATCCATGATGGCTTCGAGCTCCGCCGACCGGTAATCGTTCGGGATCGAAACATCGGGGTTAATCGTCAGAGCCTTGAGAAATGCCGAAAACGCGCGATCGTCGGCAATGGCTTTGGCCGAATCTTTGAATCGGCCGTAGCTTATGACCCCTTGGGCGACGTAAATGACGGCGACCGTTTTATCGGTCACGCCGTTTTCGTCGATGATCCGGACGGCATTCATAATCTTCTCGTCGGCCGATTCCAATTCGAAGAAATCGTAATCTTCCATAGCCGATTGACTGAGCGATCGCGCTTCTTCGATGACATCCTTGTTTTGCGAGAATGCCATGCTCGGAAACGATGCCGTCGCAAACAGCGCGAGAAGAAGGGCGCATAAATGCGCGCGTATGGGCATTTGTCTGGTCATAAACCCCTCACCGTTGTGTAAAAAATGCCCTGTCTCCCGAATATCGGGGCATACAGGGCAATCGTCATCATCGTGATATGTCATGCCGCAGCGGCATTTTGGCTACCGTTCGGTAATGCGCAATTCGACGCGGCGGTTGTTGGCGCGCCCTTCGGGCGTATCGTTCGTGTCGATCGGCTTGTCGGGACCGAACCCGGCCGATTGCAACCGATCGGCGGCAATGCCGCGTTTGATGAGCTCTTGCATGACGCTCTTGGCGCGGCCCTGCGAAAGCTTGACATTGCTCTTGTAGCGGCCCGAGCTGTCGGTATGGCCTTCGATCGAAATCTTGATCGTCGGATTTTCCTTGAGCACTTCGGCGATTTCGTTAAGCAGCGGCTCGCTCTTGGCCAAGACCTTTGTCTTGTTCGTCGCAAAGAAGAATTGCTCTTTGAGCTCGATCTGGCTTTCGGTAACGACGATATATTTGCGCGGAGGCGGACAGCCGTTTTCTTCGATCGTGCCCTTTTCGAACGGACATTTGTCGACGCCCGAACATTGCGAAAATTCGGCCAAAAGATTCTTCTCGCTCACCCACGCATCGCATACGCCGTCGCCGTCGCTGTCGGGATTCGGGCAGCCCTGATACTGCTCGCTGCCGAACACGTCTTCGCACAAATCTTTGCCCTTGCACGTGCGCGCAAACTGTTCGCCCAAATTCGCCGCCGACACCCACGCATCGCAAATTCCGTCGCCGTCGCTGTCGGGATTCTTGCACCCCATATAAGCGAGTTCGCCTTTTTCGTTCGGGCACAAATCCGTTCCCTTGCACGCGAATTCGTTTTGCAAATTCATTTCCGCAACCCACGGATCGCATACTTTGTCGTGATCGGGGTCGGGGTTGGGGCAGCCTTTGAATTCGGGAATGCCCGGCGTGTCGGGACACAAATCCTCGCTGTCGATGATGCCGTCTTTGTCGCGATCTTGCGTTTTCGGATCCTGACACCGCGTATCCAAGCTCTTTTCGTCGGCTTCTTTCGCTTTTTCGACGGCAAACGTCACGTGATCTTCGCCGCGACGGCCGTTGCCGTCGCTCAGTTCCATCCGCCCGAACTCTTCGTGCGCGCTCGCCAGCGCGAGTTCGCGCGGCGCGCACCGATAGGCGCGATCGTACATCTCGTCGACTTGTTCGTGTACCTGCTTTTGTTGCGCCGACAATTTCGTGCCGTTGAAGCAGCCCGTCGTCATCGAGGCGGCGCACAAAATTGCTGCCAACGTCAAACCACAGCTTATATGAAGATTGTT
>CAVGZQ010000104.1:0-10297 GCA_963633515.1 Bacteroidaceae bacterium | reverse complement strand
AGCCGAAGCCGCGAAGGCGTATTGAGCCCCCTTGCGGGGCGAAATAGCCGAAGCCGCGAAGGCGTATTGAGCCCCCTTGCGGGGCGAAATAGCCGAAGCCCAATACTAAAAGCATTGCCGCAGCAATATAAAAATCTGTTTGAAATGCGTGCGAATTGGGGTGTATGCAAGCGTTGATGCGCTGCGGCGCATGTTTGCCTGCGCGGATTATTGCCGGCAAGCGAACGTTTGAACGTTGCATCGATTATTATAACATTTGCCGCAAAATAATATAAACATCCGGCGAATGCGATTTTTTGTATAATGGTTTATATATATGGCAAACAGAATTGAACGTTTTTGCGCATTTTGCGGACGGGCTTTCGCCGATCCGACGGCGCCGTGGCCGCGCGTTTGCCCGTGCGGCGAAACGACGTATCGCAACCCGCTGCCCGTCGTCAACGTCATCGTTCCCGTCGCAGACGGCAATCGCGAAGGCGTTTTGCTCATCCGGCGCGGCATCGATCCTTGCCGCGGGCAGTGGGCGTTTCCGGGCGGTTTTATGGAGCTGGGCGAAACGTGGCGCGAGGGTGCCGCGCGAGAATTGCGCGAGGAAACGGGGCTGAGGATCGAGGAAAGGGGCAAAACGGCCGACGATATTCGGCTCATTCATGCCGCGCAGTCGCCGCGTCTCGACGAACTCATCGTCATCGGCGTCGCGCCGGCTTATGATTTGCCCGATTTGCCCGACATTCCCGTCAACGATGAAGTCACCGAAACGCGCATCGCCTTCGAACCCGAAGCGTTGGCATTCCCGGCGCATACCCAAGCCATGGCTGCGTTTTTCGACCGTTCGACATCGATCCTCTTCGCATAATGGCGACGGCGCGCTGCCCGATGAAACGCGATTTGCTCGAAGAAATGCGCCAAGGGGCGCATCTGACGTCGCGCGACCAAATGCGGCTCATTTTTTCGCTCAGTTTGCCCGCGATATTGGCGCAAATCAGCTACGTGCTCATGGAGTACGTCGACGCGGCGATGGTCGGGCAATTGGGGGCGAATCCGTCGGCGTCGATCGGTCTTGTTGCCCCGCTGACGTGGGTCTTTTTCGGCGTCATTTCGGCAAGCGTCACGGGGTTTTCGGTGCAGGTTGCGCAGCATATCGGCGCGCAAGAATGCGCAAAAGCGCGCAACGTCTTTAAAATAGGCGCCGCCGTCGCCTTCGGTCTGAGCCTGTTGTTTTGCGCGGCCGGGCTTTTTATCGCCGGCGATGTCCCGATATGGCTCAAGGGCGAAGAAGCCATCCGCCCGGCGGCTTCGTCGTATTTCGCCATCTTGCTGGGCGGGCTTCCGATCTTTTTGTGCGTTTGGTTTTTGGGCGGAATGCTCCGGTGCAGCGGCAATATCCGCACGCCGAGTTTTATTCACATCGGAATTTGCGTTTTAAACGTATTTTTCAACGCGCTGCTGATTTACGAACCCCATGATTTTGAATTCTTGGGGCGCGAATGGATCTTGCCGGGCGCCGGACTCGGCGTTTCGGGCGCGGCCTTGGGCACGGTTTTGGCCGAATTATGCGGCGCCGTCCTCTTGTTTATCGCGGTTTTTCGCAAACACAGCGTTTTTCGCCCCGTTCGCGGCGAAAAATTCGAATGGAGCGCCGATACCGCGCTGCGCGCCGCCAAAATCAGCATTCCCATCGCGTTCGAACACGTCGTCCTGAGCGGCGCGCTCGTCGTGACGACGACGATCATCGCGCCCTTGGGCGCCGTCGCGCTTGCGGCAAACAGCTTGGCCGTTTCGGCCGAAAGCATTTGTTACATGCCCGGGTTCGGCATTGCCGAGGCCGCAACGACGCTCGTCGGCCAATCGATCGGCGCCAAACGGTTCGATTTGACCAAACGCCTCGGCCGGCTTTGCATCGCGTTCGGCATCGCGACGATGGGCGCAATGGGCATTTTCATGTACGCCGCCGCGCCGATCATGTTTGCCGTGCTTACGCCGGTCGCCGCGATCCGAGAGTTGGGCGTCAGGATTTTGCGCATCGAAGCGTTCGCCGAACCGCTCTACGGCGCGGCCGTCGTCTGCACCGGGGCGCTGCGCGGCGCGGGCGATACGTTTGTCCCGAGTTTGCTCAATTTGGCAAGCATGTGGGGCGTACGCATTACGCTGTCGTATGCGCTCGTCGGTTCGATGGGACTCGTCGGCGTATGGACGGCCATGGCCGTCGAATTGAGCTGCCGCGGCTGCTTGATGCTCATTCGCGTGCATCGCAAAGATTGGAAAAAGTCAATCATCGGCGACAAAACGCCGCAAAAGACCGATGCATCCGCCGCATAAGTCAATCCGCCCCATGCCGCGCGCCGCGCGAAGATGTCCGAAAGCGCCCGTTTTTGGGGCGCGGCGTCGTCTTTTCCTTGATGCCGGCTTCGCTTTGCGGCTAAAATATCTCCCGATTTCTTTTGCCAAAAAACCGAGGAGGTCAGCCGTGAAATCGTTGAAATATCATTTGATCGCCGCTTGCGCGTGCGCTTCGCTGGGGCTCATGGGGTGCGATGCCGCCAAAAGTCTTTTCGGACACCGTTCGGGCGCGCCGTCCGAGTCAGACGGCGGCGGCGACGGCGGCAACGGCGCATTGCCGCCGCCCGAAGGCGGTTTCGCCGTCGACGGATCGGGCACGATGCGCCTGATCCAGCCGACCGTGCTCCAGCAGCGCGAAGGCGCGCCGCTCTCGACCGAAGAACATGCCAAAACCGGCACAAAATCGCCCCGCCCCGGAAACAATTGGATCTACGATGCCAAATCGAAAGGCGGATCGTTTCTCGTTGCCGCCGCAAGCAAACCCGGCGCCGTCGGCGGCGACATGATCCGGCGCATCGATTTGGCCAAATCCGTCTCCGAACACGACTACGACCCCGAAACCCCGGGCAAACAAGGCGCCTTCATCTATATTCCCGACGAATTGCGCCCCGCCGTCCCGACAAAACACGTCGACGGCGAAGGCCTCTACAGCGGCGTTCTGTGCGCCTTTGTCCCCGGCCCCAATCAAACGGTGATTGCCATCGGCGGCGACGCCGACGGCGGCACGGCTTTTGTCCTCAATCCCTACGAAGATGCGCAGGCATTTACGCCGCTTCAGGCCATCCGCCTGCCCTATTCGAATAACCCGTGCCGCGCCGTCTATTCGCCCGAACTCAAAAAACTCTACATCGTCGACGTTGCGCGCACGACTTCGCAAGCCGCGCAAGAAGGCATCTACGTCGCCGACATCTACAACGACGGACGCGCCACGACCGCCTCCCTCTTCCTCGCGACTCAAACCCAACGCATCAATTCCCACTCTCTGCTCAATTTCCAAGCCATCGAGCTGTACAACGACACCCTCTATCTGCTCTCGGGAAACGGCCGCTTCGACTCCGACTGGGACAACGTCATCTACCGCGTCCCCCTCAACAAAGCCGGCGAACCGATTTTCAAGGAAATGCAGCACACGCGCACGCAGAATCCGACCATCCGGCAAGAAGGCTGCCCGCTGAGCCCCTTTAACTTGGCCGATATCAAGGCGTTCGAATCCGACGGAAAAACCGTATTGCTTACCTCGGGCACGCGTTCGACCGTCGCATGGGACATCTCCGGCGGCGAACCCAAAAAACTCGACATGAATCCCAAAAAACCCGGCACCCAGCCGATCGATTTCAGCGCCTACGGCCAAGGCGGACCGCGTTTTGCCCTCTCCCCCGACGGCAGCCGCGTGCTCCAAGTGCCCCACTGCCGGTCCAACGCGCAAAAAGTCAAAGTCGCCAACGACGTCGATCTCTTCGCCGTCTCCATACTCGCGCTCAACACAAAAACGCTCGCCGCCGACGATCCCATCGACATCGGCTACCTGAGCTTGCTCAAATCGCTCAAAGACGCCCGCCACCGCCCCCAATTCAACATGACCGCCCGCGATTTCGCCGTCAGCCCGTCCTACATCGCCGTCATCGGAGCCGCCGTCTCGGGCAATTCCGGACTCGGCGCCGGGTCCGACGTCAGCATCATCGATCGCAGCAAAAAAACGAACATCGCCTTCAATAAACCCAAAGACATGCGTCTGGCGCATGAATTGAATTACGGCTTTAAACTTGCCCAAGGCGATTCAAAATTCGACAAATACGAACAAAACTCGCATGCGGTAATTTGGATCCCCTAAAAAGGCGAATTTTCTTTGTCATTAAAAATGCATTCGCGCTCGGCTGTTGCCCCTTTTTGGGGCAATGCGCCTTCGGGCTCCGGCGGTTGCGGCTTTGCGCCGCAATGCGCCTGCGCTTTTGGGCGCCCTATCGCGCTGCGGCGCGATACGGGCTTTGGCTTCGGCTATTGCCCCTTTGGGGCAATACGCCTTCGCGGCCTGCCGCAGCGCGGCAGGCGTTGACGATTTTCGAAGATATCGCGCCAAATACGAAAAATCGCAGCGATCGACGATTAAACTTCGACGCCGTAATCGTCGAGCATTAATAAAATTTTGTCGCTCAGCTTGACGAGTTTTCCGAGTTTTTGGGTTTCGGCAATCGCGGCTTCGAGCAAAAACTGCATCCCCAAAGGCTTGCCGCAAGCGGCGGCCCGGATCGACGCATTAAGCGTCGCGTTTCGGATATGACCGCCCGAAAGCTCGAAATTGTCGGCCAAAATCGCCCATTTGATATCGCCGTCAAGCGGCGTTTGCGGCGCTATCAGCGTTTGCCAAAGCTTTTTGCGCTCTTGCGCGTCGGGCTCTTTGAATTCGACGATATACCGCAAACGCCGTTTAAACGCTTCGTCGATGCTCGTTTGCAAATTCGTCGTCAAAATGCTGATGCCTTCGTACGACTCGAGTTTTTGAATGAGGAAATTGACTTCGAGATTGGCATAGCGATCGTTTGACGATTTGACGTCGGTGCGCTTGGCAAAAAGCGAATCGGCTTCGTCAAAAAGCAGTATGGCCTGCGCTTTCGCCGCTTCGTCGAAGATTTTTGCCAAGTTTTTTTCGGTTTCGCCGACGTATTTGTCGACAATGCGCGACAAATCGACGCGATAGAGGATTTTGCCCAGTTCGTTGGCCATGGCCGTCGCAAGGAGCGTTTTGCCCGTCCCCGGCGGCCCCGAAAACAAGATCGACAGGGAGTTGCCGTAGGAGCTGCATTTGCGAAACCCCCAGTCGTCAAGCACAAAACGCTGATAGCGCGCAAAATTCAATATTTCCGTCACCGTCTTTTGCGTCGATTCGGGCAAAATGACGCGATCTATCGGCACGTCGCTCAAGACGACGTCGGCCAAAGACGCCAAATCGTGACTGAAACATTGCCGGATTTCTTCGAGTATATGATGCGATTCGAGCGCGGCCGACGGATCGGATTGAGCCCGATGCTCGTGCGCATCGAGAGCGCGCGTGACGGCGGTGAAAATTTGCCCGACCGTAAGGTTGTAGTTGTTCGAAAACGACGAAGCCAAACGCGCGCTGTGACCGTCGTCAAAGACGCTGCACAGCGCTTCGCGCCAAACTTTTTCTTGCTGCGCCGGCGTCGGCATCGGGATGTGATATTCGATCGGATTGCCCAAAAGCTTGATAATCTTCGGCGAATTCTTCAGAGCCGTAACGATAATGCGCCCCGGGTAGTTCTCAATGTGATGCAAAAGCGGCGGCGTGTGATTTTCGAGGAGTTTTTCCGCGCGCGAATCCTCTTTCAGACCGTCGAACCGGAAAACGACGATGGCGCCGAGCAAAAGCGCTTCGCGCAACGCATCGCACACATGCGCTTCGATTTCGTCTTCGGGGATCGCTTCGATTTCGCCGATGAGATCGACCGCTATCGCCGATTGTTTCAAACAGCTCTTGGCGCAGGCGCTTGCCGCCGTCAATCGCCCCGAATGCGGCGCGCCCGTAAGGACGATTCGCGCCTTTGGGTCTTTTATCGCCGTTTTGAATTCCGCCAAAAAGCCATCGGGCAACGTCAGCCCGCGCGGGCGCGGCGGACAATCGATGTACCGCATGTGCGGCGACAGATTCGCATGGAGATCGGCGCCGCAAAGGGCATCGAGCACGCGTTGATCGACGGCCAAAACGGCAAACGATCGCGGCACGACGCCCGTCAAAAGATACGGTCTTTCGGGGATAATCAGACGCATGCGGATGAGTTGGCCGCGATCGCTCAAGAGGTCCAGATATATCATCGCGTCTTCGCGGTTCATGGCGCAGACTTCGCAAATAAACTGCGCATCGAATTTTTGCCGCGCCATGTCGCCCGACGCGAATTTCATGCACCGCAAAATCGCATCGTCGAGCTCGCACAGGGCAACCGTCATGAGGAGCAAAAACTCCCGCGTGCTGAGATTAAACGCTTGGCGGATATGTTCGATGTGAAGCGCGCATTTGGATCGTTTGGCGGCATTGCGCAACTTGTCGATTTCGTCGGCATAAAGCTTCATCAGTTTTAACGCCTGATTGAGCGTCGGAATGCCGTATTGATCGAGCTGCTCGTGTTCCGTTTTGAAATGCATCGAACTGAACACGAGGTTGTTGTCTTCCAGGGCGCGTCGGATATGATCGCAGCAAATCGGCGTCGGTCCCGGCGACATGTTCAGGCTGACGCGGTCGGGATACCGCCGAATGTACAGAACGCACATCGAAAGGATGAGCTGACGCCAAATATTGAAATACGTCGTATTGACGGCGGCCGGCGAAAGATTCCCGATAATATCCGGCGCCTGCGCGCCGTCGGCATTTGGGGCGGACGGCGCCGAAGACGCATCGCGATTGTCCGCGTCAGGCTCCGAACGATCGGCAATTCTGCGCAAATCTTCTTCGAAAGCCGACGCCCAAATGCCCGAAATATTCGGGGCTGCGCCGTCTTCGGCTGCGCGCGGATGCGCCGAAACGCTCAAATCTGTTTCCGGTGCAGATATATCTTCGGACATTATCGACCTCGTCTTCGCGGCGCTTCGGCCGCGCTTGGGGGCGCGCATTTGCAAAAAACGATGCAGGCCGCTTACTTTCGTGATTTGCCGGTCAGGCTCATGCGGCGAACATAAGATTTTTCCGTCGCGAATTCAAGCAATAGGACGGCGAAGGGACGATTAAAAGCGCGCCGCATTGCCCGAAGGGCAAAAGGCGCGCGGCAGCGCGCATCGGGCGCATGCCCGAAAGCGATGCCCCCAAAAAGCGCGCCGTATTGCCCGAAGGGCAAAAGGCGCGCGGCAGCGCGCATCGGGCGCATGCCCGAAAGCGATGCCCCCAAAAAGCGCGCCGTATTGCCCGAAGGGCAAAAGGCGCGCGGCAGCGCGCATCGGGCGCATGCCCGAAAGCGATGCCCCCCCCAAAAAAAACATCATGACGGCACGCAAATTCAGCGAAACGATTCGACAACATTCGCGATAAACGGTATTCTTAAAAGTTATGCTTCGGGGAAGAGTCTTGCAAAATTGCGCAAACCATGTTGCAAACCGAGGCATATTGCGATCGCTCAAACGCTCCGGATGATTCGGATGTTTCCATAAAATCGAAATTTTTTGCGCATCGCAAATGCACGCAACGCATTTTATTCAACAAAACCCGAGTTTTTGAAAACGATGAAATCGGCAGCGAGACATAATGCGGACAAAGCAAAGCGAGGAAAGCGCGTGTGCCGGAGCGCGGCAGCGATTGCTGCGGCGCTGTCGGCGTCGGTGTCGGCGTGTCACGCGAGCGACGAAGCGCAGGCGCGATCCGAAAACATGCCGCGCGAAGTCCGGTTTGAGTCGCTCGATGCCGCCGATCAATCGCGGCTTCTCGGCGAAGCGCAAACGTTGGTCCGCGCCCGAATCGAAGCCGAATTCCGAGCCAAATGCGATGCGCGCATGGCTGCCGCCGGGATGGAAAAAAGCGCCCGGGCGGGCAGTTTCCGAGATGATGCCGGCGATGACGGTGCCGATTCGGCGCATACCGAGCCTGCCGCCCGAAACGCCGAATCGGCGCGCGCGGCTTCGCCGGCCGATCCGAACGGCGATCGCGACGGTTTTGTCGCGGGCGAACGCGATGCCGAGGGCTTGCGCGTCATGCAGCTTTTGTTGGCCGCCGACGTCGTGCGCAGGCTTCCCGTCGACGCGCGCGATACGTTCGCAATCGAAGACGGCAGCGTGTTTTGTTATGCCGAAATTTCGTCGCCCAAAGAAGACGAACGCATGGTAACGCTGCGATTTTCGCACTCGACCGGGCTGACGCAATCGTACGCGCTGCCCGTCAATCAAAGCCCGGCTTGGCGGACGTGGTCAAAACTCAATCTCACCCGTTCGATGACGGGCGCGTGGACGTGTCAGATATTCAACGAAGACGGCGTGCTTTTGGGCAGCCGCGCGTTCGAAGTCACGGCCGGCGACTGATTTTTTGCCGCCGCATCTTGTCGGCAAACGGCGCCGTCGGAACAATTGCCGCCGGAAGCGGCAAATTCCCTCGCCCCGGCGCGATCTCTGCGGAAATCGAGATCGGTTTCGTTTCAAAGATATGGATTTTCGCCGACGCTTCGCATATAATGCCCAAGCCATTTTGGCATGCGCAAAATGGGCGTTTGCGCGCCCGGCATCGCGCATGCCGATCAAATTCCGAAACTGTCGGTCAAACATGTTCGGAATAAAACGATCAGAGGCATCATTTATGCCGAGGGCAAGACGCAAAACCGCCCGGCACGGTTGCCCTGATTAAAAAGGAGATGTAATAATGCTTGAGAAACCAAAAACGATCGAATCTGTCAAGACAAAAAATGGGCAACCGTTAAAATGGAGCATCGGCGAACGCGTTGTCTATCCCAGCCAAGGCGTGGGAGAGATTGTCGCGATCGAATCCAACGACCTGTTTGGTCCCGGCGCTCAGGTTTATGTTCTTGAATTGATCCAGCAGCCGCGCCGCGTGACAATTGCCACCGAAAAAGCCGAAAAAGGCGCATTGCGTCAAGTCGTTTCCGCCGACGAAGCCAAGACGATCATCGCTTCTCTCAAAGAAGCGCCGCCGGCATCCAAAGCCGTCCCCTGGACAAAACGCCAGCGCATCCTCAACGACAAATTGGCCAGCAGCTGCCTGCAAGACGTCGCCGATGTCGTCCGCGAGCTCTATCACCTCAAAAATGTCAAAGATTTGAGCTTCAGCCAGCGGCGTCTTTTCGACACGGGCATCGGTCTTTTGGTTCAGGAACTTTCCATCTCGCTCAAACGTCCGGCGTCCGAAATCGAATCGGAAATTCGCGCCATGTTTGTGTAACATCGTCCGGCGGCTTTTTTTTGTTGCGCGTCCGAGGCTCGCGCCCGAACGTCTGCCGCCCGAAATCAAATCGGCATTCCGCCTCCCCCGGGGCGGCGAAAACGATAAGATGTTGCCGCATTTTCCCGAATTTTATTGACATTCATGCGCCGCCGCGGTAAGGGCGGCTTCGCTTTGCGCGGGCTTTTATGCGCGCAGGGCGTTTTTTCGCTGCGATGCGTTTTCCCCGGCCGGCGCGCCGGACATAAACGCATCAAGACATTCCGGACGGCGCGATATTTCGATCGTTCAATGCGTCGGCCGATGTTGCGGCGAGGCCGCAGAAGGTTTGAATCCGCACAATAATTTGTGCATCACACACACGAAAAAGGAACAGCAATGAGTCGTTACACAGGACCGCGCGTCAAAATTCTCCGTCGCTTCGGCATGGTGCTTCCGGGGCTTACGACGAAAACAATTTCCGACAAAAAATCTTATGCGCCGGGCGAACATGGCCCCACGCATCGCCATAAAGCAAGCGAATATCGCGAGCACCTCGACGAAAAACAAAAAATTCGGCTCAACTACGGCTTGAGCGAACGTCAGCTCGTCAACTACATGAAAGCCGCCATCGGCAGCAAGATCGACACCGGTTTGCGTTTGGTCCAACTCGTCGAAGGACGTCTCGACAACGTCGTGTTCCGCGCCGGGTTTGCGCGCACCATCCCCGCGGCCCGTCAGCTCGTCAATCACGGCCATATCCTCGTCAACGGCCGCAAAGTCGATATCCCCAGCTTCCAAGTCCGTCCCGAAGACGTCATTACGCTTCGCGAACGCAGCAAAAAAATCGAAGCCATCGTTTCGTCCCTTGCCGCTCCTGCGCTCCAAATTCCCAGCTACCTCGAAGTCGACGCCGAAAAACAAACGGCCAAAATGACCGGTCTCCCCGCCCGCGAGGATTTGCCCATCACCGACTTCAAAGATAACCTCATCATCGAGTTCTACAGCCGCAAAGTTTAATCCTTCGGTTTTGTTTCGAAAAGCGCATGCCGCATAAGGTCATGCGCTTTTTTTTTGCCGAAAAAACCGCGATCG
>CAVGZQ010000103.1:0-10453 GCA_963633515.1 Bacteroidaceae bacterium | reverse complement strand
GTCCTCGGACATGCCGCGCCGCTCGCGCGGCGTCCTTGCCGCGCGTCAAGTTCGATTTTGATCGGCTGCTTCGAACGCAATACGTCATAATCGCCGTATCAACGCAAGAAAACCTTGCCCGATAAAAAAAACGACAAAGATAATCGGCTGTTTGAATGCGCAAATCCGCACACTATCGCTCGGATCGCGCGCGTTTGTTCGCCCCGCGTTCGCGAATCTTATTCTCAGCGCACAACGAAGCGCCGTGCTTTGAAATCGGAGACCGAAGCCCTGCCCCGATCGATGTTCAAACATAAACCGCCTCAAAAAAACGATATTCTTTGCTTTATGATTTGCCTGCGCATGCAAGCTATAGTACTATCCGAACGAAAGTTGCAGCTTGACAAAAGCAAGAAATATTACTCGAAGGTCTGTTTGACCGTTAATTTGACCGGCGTTTTTTCGCCGATTATTGGGAGGTTGTATGAAGGAACGCAATTGCATTCTCGTGTTGGTCTTTAATCTGCTTACCGCCGGCATTTACGGTATCTATTGGATTGTCAGCGTTCAAAATGGCTTAAAACGAAAAACGGGCATGGGTTACAGCGGGGGAGTCACAATCCTTGCGATGGTCTTTTCCTTCGGCATATACACCATATATTGGTATTATGTCCTTGGCAAACGTTTGCATGCCGCCGGCGCCTCCAAAGACAACGGCATTATTTATTTGGTGCTTGTGCTTCTCGGGAACGCATTCGGCGCCTGGATCGTCATGTTTCTCGCTCAGGAGGAAATCAACAACATCGTTGCAATAGACGACGACGACGAGGATGACGGCGAATAGCCGCAAGATTCCAAATGTCTTTTGCGTCGATCTTTGACCGTCGGCAAAACGCCGGCTTTATGCCCCTGCCCTTTGCGGCGGGGCTTTTTTTTGTTTTTTGCGCAAGCGCCCAAAATCCTGTTCGCCGCCGCATTTTTCTGCAACGGAATCGACGCAATAAAAAGCCCCAAAAAGCGCACAATCCGCCCAATGATATGCCGGCGAACGCCGCAACCCCGAACCGCAGCGAAAAAAAAGCCCGATAACGGTTATTTGCAGATTGCTTCGGCGCCGCAAACTCCGGAACATCCGACACCGGCGATAAACCCCGTCAAATCTTCAGGTTTTGATGGATTCGATTATTCAATCGTCATGCGGCTGCGACCGAAAAAACGGCAAAAAAAAGCCCAAAAACGCGCGTTTTCGGGCTTTTAAATCGGGGAATCGGGGCAATGCCCCGATCTGCCGGCTAACCGCCTTTGATATCTTTTGCGATTTGTCCGTTTTGGAGTTTGCCCTTGATGTAGGGGCCGGGACAACATGTCGAAGCAAACATATCGTGCGTGGTAAGCGTTGCGCCCGAAGATCCGTCGAAGTACGGATTAATCCCGTACCGCGAGCAAATATCGCGCGAAAGCGCAATCATGGCATCGTATGCGGCTTGCGAAATCGTCCAATTGGGCGCGCCGCTGTTGTTGGCGACTTCGTACGTGATGGCCTGATGATCGTTAGCCCCGCTGCTCGACGTCCAAGCGCGGCGATTCTCGGCGACGCCGCTGCAAATCGTGCCGTCGGAACCGATATAATAATTGGCGCTCGCGCCGTTGCCGTTGCGGTGCATATGCGCGCACGAAACGGCGCCCAAATTGCCGGCCATATGGTGAATGGTAATCTTGCGCACGGCGCTTGTGCGGGCATTGCTGTTTTTCGAACCGAAATCGACGTGAGCCGTCGCTTTGCCCGAGCTTTGCGTTTTGCCCAAAGCCGATCCGCCGCCCGACGAACTGCCGCCGGGATTGCTGCCTTTTTGGACGAATTGTCCCGAAACCCATCCTGTGCCCGATCCGTAGTTAATTTTGTACCAGCCGTTTGCTTCGCCGACGATCGTCACGCTTGCGCCTTCGTTCAAACCGCCGATGCGTCCGTAGCCGGTGCCCGCGCCCGATCGGACGTTGACGCCGACGCCGCCCGTGCCCGAAACGTATCCGGGCGTGCTCGAGCTGCTGCTGCCGCCGCCCGACGCGCTGCCGCCGCCCGATGAGCTGCCGCCCGAATTGGTGCCTTTTTTGACGTATTGCGCCGAAACCCAGCCCGTGCCCGAACCGAAGTTTATTTTGTACCAGCCGTTCGATTCGCCGACGATCGTCACGCTTGCGCCTTCGTTCAAACCGCCGATGCGCCCATAGCCGGTGCCTGCGCCCGATCGAACATTGAGACCTGCGCCGCCCGTGCCCGAAACGTATCCGGGCGTGCTCGAGCTGCTGCTGCCGCCGCCCGACGCGCTGCCGCCGCCCGATGAGCTGCCGCCCGAATTGGTGCCTTTTTTGACGTATTGCGCCGAAACCCAGCCCGTGCCCGAACCGAAGTTTATTTTGTACCAGCCGTTCGATTCGCCGACGATCGTCACGCTTGCGCCTTCGTTCAAACCGCCGATGCGCCCATAGCCGGTGCCTGCGCCCGATCGAACATTGAGACCTGCGCCGCCCGTGCCCGAAACGTATCCGGGCGTGCTCGAGCTGCTGCTGCCGCCGCCCGACGCGCTGCCGCCGCCCGATGAACCGGTCTTTGTGACGTATTGACCCGATACCCAGCCCGTGCCCGAACCGAAGTTTATTTTGTACCAGCCGCCCGATTCGCCGACGATCGTCACGGTCGCGCCTTCGTTCAAACCGCCGATGCGCCCATAGCCCGTGCCCGCGCCCGATCGGACGTTGAGACCGACGCCGCCCGTGCCCGTTACGCGGCCTTGCGACGAAGAAGCCGCAGCCGCAGGAGCTGCCGCCGCAGGAGCTGCCGCCGCAGCCGCAGGAGCTGCCGCCGACGTTTTGCCCGCGCTCACGTTATATTGGTACATGTTGTATTGCGACATGAGCTTGATGAGTTTATTCGAATATTCGGGGTCGGTCGCATAGCCGGCTTTGTGAATTTCGCGCGCGAATTGGTCGGGATTGTCGCAGTAATTGAACGCATTTTTATAGCGATCTTTTTGCAAAAACGTTCCGTGATCCTGAACCGACTCGAGCCACGAATTATAGGCGCGGAACGTCCCGGTAATCGTGATGTATTTGCCATTTTCGTATTCTTGCGTCGGGCTTGAAACCGAACCGGCAGGTCCTGTTCCCTTGATGCCGAACAAGTTTTTGGCTTGTCCGATCGTGCTTTTGCCCCATCCGGTTTCGAGCGCAGCCTGCGCAAGCGTCACCGATGCCGGCACGCGCGACGTCCGGTTGTCTTCGCGCGCAACGGGACCGAAAAGCGACAAAAAGTCGTTGGGCGCCAATTTGCCGCCCGTGTACGAAGCGAGTTTCGAAAGCGATGCATCGTATTCGGCCTTTTCGGACGAAGTCTGCTTCGAATCGTCGGTTTTCGCCGTTTCGGTTTTCGCCGTTTCGGTTTTCGCCGTTTCGGTTTTCGCCGCGCCCTGCACCGCCAAATCGCTCATGTAAACCCAGCTGATGATGTCGCTCAGGAGCGCGCGATCGCCGCTGACTTTCGTGACGGTATACGTATTGTTTTTGACCCAAGCCGGGATCGATTGCCCTGTGGCGTAATTTGAACCCGTTACCTTGACCTTGTCGCCGACTTTGACGCTGCCGCCCGTTTTGGAAGCCGTTGTCGACGTCGAATCGGAAAGCTTGCCTTCGAGCGCGAGCGATACCATGTTGCGGAAACCGTCCATCGACGTGCGGTGGGGGCAATCTTTGGCGGCAAAATCGCGATGCGCCTTAATCTGCCCAACACCCCAGCCGTAGAGTCCGCAAAGCTTTGCGGCGACGCAGGCGGCGCGGCGTTCGGCTTTTTCGAACACGCCGGGCGTATTGTCGGTGCTGCGGGCGATTTCGATGCCGATGTGCTGACGGTTGCCGGGGCCGTTGCCGTCGCCGGCGTGCCAGCCGTTTCGGTCGAACGGCAACCCCTGAATCGCTTCGTTTTCGTCGACCGCCAAATGGAACGACGTCGAATAGCTGTTGCTGTTCATGTAGTTGATTTCGTTTTTGGCAGGCGCGTTGTTTGCCGTGTTGTGCATGCAGATGCCGACGGGTTTCATCGCGTTCGGGCACTTGAGCGAATATTTGCTCGCAGGACACAGATTTTGGCTCCAATCTCCCGAGTAGGCGTTGCCGCTGCCGGACGATTTCTTCGTTGTTTTTGCCGAGGATTCCGTCATGGTCGTTCTCCTTTTTTAAAGTCAGTTTTTCGCATTCACACACCCAATGCCTAGGTAAATTCTATCATTTTCCGAAATCGAAAAAAAATATTTATTGTAAAAAAACGTATCGTTCGACGCTTGCAATCTTTCGGAAAACATCTGCATAAATGACGGAATATCTCGCTTTTCGAGTCTTCTCCGAAGAATGGAACGCATGCAACATATTGAAATTGCGGCTTTTTTTTGATGGGGCGCCGCGCTGTTGCCCGCGGGCAATACGCGCGGCCGGCCTGCCTATTTGCCGGGGCAAATACGGCAGGCTTGGCGCGGCTATGTTCTCGCTGCCGCTGCGAGCATACGCCGCGCTTTTTTTTGTTATTTTGATCGTCTGCTGCGTTGGCTTCGCTTCTAAGCTCTAAACTCTGAGCTCTAAGCTCTAAAATCCGGACAAACCGCTAACCGCTGACCGCTAACAGCTAACTGCTAATTGCTAATTACTGACCGCTAACCGCTAACCGCTAATTGCTAATTGCTGACCGCTGCCCGCTGACCAAGCTCTAAGCTCTAAGCTCCAAGCTCCAAGCTCTAAGCTCCAAGCTCTAAGCTCTAAGCTCTAAGCTCTAAGCTCTAAGCTCTAAGCTCTAAGCTCTGATCTTCGGGCATGCCGGGATCGGGGGCGTTGCGGGGGCGGCTGCCCCCGCAGAGGGGGGAGACGCGTATTTTGCGCGCTTTTTGCCGGCATGCGGGCGATTATCGGCGGCAATCGTTTTCGCAAAAACGGCGGTTCGGGGCAAAAAGGCGCAAAAAAGCGGCGCGGGGGGAGACTTCCCCCCGCCAAAGAAAAAAGAATCATGCTTGGCTGCGGATGATGCCCGACGGATGAGAATAATATTTTGCAAAGACGTTTATAACGTAAACATTATGCAATATACATGCATTTTTTCTGTCTTTTATACTCGCGGACAAGGAGAACAATCGCAGTCAGCGCGGCGGCAACGTCGGAAACGGGCATCGTGTACCAAACGCCGCGAATGCCGAAAAATTGCGGCAAAATGATGAGCAGCGGAATGATGAAGATGACTTGACGCGTCAGCGACAAAAACAGCGATTTTCCCGGCTGATTCATGCTGGCGAAAAAACTCGCACCGACAGCCTGCGAAGCGATGATCCAGAAAAATGACATGATGATGCGGAATCCTTCTTCGGTTATTCGGATGAGCTCTCGGTCGAGCGGCGACGATCCGCCGACGAATATTCCGGTGATTTGGGCAGGGAAGATTTCGCAAACGAGGAAGCCCGCGAAGGACACGCAAAAAGCGCAGGTTATCGTGAGCCGGAAGGCTTTCCACATGCGATCGTACTGTTTTGCGCCGCAATTATAGGCGACGATGGGCTGCATGCCTTGGGAAAACCCCAAAATGATGAGGAAAAAGAAGAAGACGACGCGGTTGATGATGGAAAACGCGCCGACATGCAGTTCGCTGCCGTATTTGAGGAGGTTATAGTTTTGCAGGATGACGATGAAGCAGGCGGCGGCGTTCGTGAAGAAATTGGGCGATCCGAGCGCGAAGGATTGTTTGATAAGACGCGGGGCGGGGCGGATTTTATCGAATTCGAAATAGACGGGTTTGTCGCGTTTGAGGAAGACGGCAAAGATGACGGCGCAGCAGACAAACTGCGAAACGACGGTAGCCAGCGCGGCGCCGCGCACGCCCAAAGCGAGCGGATAGATAAAGACGGCGGCCAAAAGGATGTTGATGATGACGGAGAGAAACGTGAGGTTCATCGAGACGATCGGGTAGCCGATGACGCGCAAAATATTGTTCAGCCCCAAGTACATATGCCCAAAGACGTTGCCGATGAGGATGATCTGCATGTACTCGCGCGCGGGCAGGAGCGTATTTTCGCCGGCGCCGAAGAAAACGAGGATCGGGTCGAGGAAGATGAGCCCGACGACGGAAAACCCGATGCCCATGACGAGGTTTAGGACGACGGAATTGGCGAGAATTCGGCGCGCCCGTTCGTATTGTTTTTCGCCCAAAGAGATCGAGCACAAGACGCTTGCGCCGACGCCGACGAGCGATCCGAATGCGGCGGCAAGGTTCATGAACGGGGCGGCAATCCCGACGCCGGCGATGCTGTAGGCGCCCAAATGCGCGATAAATATGCCGGCAACAATATTATAGACGGAGCTCGCGGCCATGGCGGCGATGGCCGGCAGGGCAAATTTCCAAATGAGCTTGGGAATGGGCGCCGTCGCGAGCAGCAGCGCGCGCTCTTCGTTGGGAATCGATGACATGACGGGGGTTCCGAAAATCGCAAAAGCGCCGCGAAACCGCGCAAATAATCGGCTTGCGCAAGGCTTTCGGGCGGATGCATCGAAAAAAAACTGCCCGATCGGCGCGCCGTTTCGAAGTCAAGTCCCGCAGACGGGCAATTTTTGTTGCAACGCGGCAATATGGGCATTTAAGAAACGACTTCGGCGCGGAGACGTGCTCGGCGCCAATCATCGCAGGCTGTGTTTGCGGTCCGAACATCATTGCCGCCCCGGCAATGCGCATTTCGGCCGCTTATAAACGACATTAACCTACATCTTTCATCCCTTCAATCGCATTTTGCAAAGGAGCATGCATGCCGGAGACGGAGACAAAGAGCACGGGCGCGCAATCATGGCGATTCCCCAAAACATTTTGGTTTGCCAACTCGATGGAATTGTGCGAGCGCGCGGCTTATTACGGATTTTTCATACTTATCACGCTGTATTTGTCGAGCGTTGTCGGATTCGGCGACATCGAAGCGGGCGTGATTTCGGGGCTTTTTTCGGGGGCGCTTTACTTGCTGCCGCCGTTTATGGGGATTATCGCCGATCGGATCGGGTTCCGAAAATCGATGATTGCGGCGTTCTCGCTTTTGACGTTCGGCTACGGAATGCTGGGCGTTTGGACGACGAAGTTTTCGGTTTGTCTGTTTTTGTGCGTTCTCGTGTTCGGCGCGGCATTTATCAAACCGCTGATTACGGGGACGGTGGCCAAAACGACGAATGAAACGAATCGCGCGCGCGGTTTTTCGCTTTTTTATTGGACGGTGAATATCGGCGCATTTTTGGGCAAGACGTTTATCCCGTTTATCCGCCAGGAAATCGGCCTGCAATACGTGAATTTGTTTTCGGCGGGCGTTTGCGCGGCCGCGCTCGTCATCGCGATAGCGTTTTATCATCCGGAAACCTCGGCGTCGGAACGCAAATCGTTCGGCGCATTGTTCCGGAGTTTGGGCAAGATTCTGATCAACGCGCGGTTAATGGCGCTGACGATAATCATTGCGGGATTTTGGACGGTTCAGCAACAGCTCTATGCGACGATGCCCAAATACGTCATCCGGATGGTCGGCGATTCGGCGCGCCCGGAATGGATAGCAAACGTCAATCCGCTCGTCGTCGTGATATGCGTCATTTTCATCACGCAGCTGATGCGCAACAAAAAAGCGATCGCGTCGATGACCGTCGGCATGTTCATCATGCCGATTTCGGCGTTTGCGATGAGTTTGGGACCTTGGATGCAGACCTCTTTCGGATCGTCGGTTCTGGGGCTTCATCCGTTTACGTTTGTGCTCGTCGCGGGGATTGCGCTTCAGGGGATAGCGGAATGCTTTATTTCGCCGCGCTTCTTGGAATACTTCTCGTTGCAGGCGCCAAAGGGCGAAGAAGGCGTTTACTTGGGATTCTCGCATTTGCATTCGTTTTTCTCGGCAATCTTCGGCTTTTTTATCAGCGGATTTTTGCTCGATAAATACTGCCCCGCCCGAGAATCGCTTCCGGCGGGGCTTTCGGAGGCGGAGATTGCGGCGCGTTACGCAGACGCGCACCATATTTGGTATTATTTCGCGGCGATTGCGGCTGCCGCCGGCGTTGCGCTCGTCATTTATGCGGCGATTTGCCGACGCGCCGACAACAAGCGCCAAGCCGATCCTGCGCCGGAGCATGCAGACGATGCAAACACAGAAACCGCAATTGCAGACGATGCAAATGCCAAGACTGAAATTGCAGACGATGCAAATGCCGAGGCAGAAATCGCAGACGATGCAAACGCCAAGGAAGAAATCGCAGACGATGCAAATGCCAAGACTGAAATTGCAGACGATGCAAATGCCAAGACTGAAATCGCAGACGATGCAAACGCCGAGGCAGAAATCGCAGACGATGCAAATGCCGAAGCAGAAAATCTCTGCAAAACGCCGGACAACCCGAAAAGTTGATAAATGCGCAATTTGTCGTAGGCTCGCATGCAAGATCGCGCCGCAGAGACGTTTTCGTACGCAGCGCTGTCCGGCGCGGTCGAATCGAATTCGGATTTTTTGTTATTTTTTCGCAATTCATAACGAAATCCGAAACTTTGACGAATACTTTTCAAACGGCGACGCCGTTTGACACCGTTCGGGAGAGTCTTGACGATGCATATAAAACGCTTAACGGCCGCCGCGATTTCAGCGGCGTGTTTGTGCATGCTCGGCATAATGCCGGCGCCGCAAGCGCTTGCGCATCCGGGGCAACACGGTTTGGTGCTTGCATCGCAGCGCGCGACGACGGCGTCGGCATCGGCATCGCCCGACGATAACGCCGAAATATCGCCGGCATCGGCAAATGCCGTCCGGCCTGCAAACGCGGCAAACGACGACGATGCCCAAACCGGCAAAGATCGGTCGGATCGGAATGCGCGCGAAGCTTCGGCAAAATCGCAAATTTCGGCTCAAAAACCGAAATCGCCTTGGGCGTTTCCCGTCCCCGATCCGGCCGTTCCCGACGGTCCGACGAAGTTGATCGTCATCGATCCGGGGCACGGCGGAACGAATGAAGGCGCTATCGGCGTTGCGGGGATTCACGAAAAGCATTTGACGCTTCAGGTTGCCTTGCTTTTGGCCGATCGTTTGCGCCGCGACATGCCCGAAGCAGAGATCGTGCTGACGCGGGATCGCGACGAATATCTGTCGCTTGCCGATCGGATCGAGCGCGCAAACGCGCTGGGCGCCGATTTGTTTTTGAGTCTCCATTTCAACAGCTCGCAGAATCCCGACGCCGTCGGTTTTGAAAGCTTTTGGGCTGGGGATTATTGGCGCGCAGACATGGAAAAAGACGGCGCGGAAATCACGCCCGAAACCGAGCGCGAACGCGCGCGCCAAGGCGCGCTGGGGTATCGGTTTGCCGAGGCATTTAACCGGGCCATGCGGCATCGTTTCGACGTTTTGGACCGCGGCGTAAAACCGGGAGATTTTACGGTTTTGACGCGGGCAAAGGTGCCGGCAGCCGTGCTCGAAATGGCTTTTTTGTCGCATGCCGCCGAAGGCATGTCGGCCGTCAAACCCAATCACATCGCAAAACTCGCCGATGCCGTCGCGGAGGCCGTCAAACGGTATCAGCCGGCGCCGGAGGCGTTAAAAACGGAATAACCGCCGGGGTTTTCGGGCGTTTGGCAGCATCTTCGCGTCGGCAGAACGATCCGGCGGAGCCAAAACGCCCGAAACCGGCGAATGCCCGAAAGCCGGAAAAACTTTGCCGCGCAGGCGAAAACATCTTCGCGCGCGCGCGAAAAAACACCAACATAAAGGAATTCGAGATGGCGTCGACGATTGAAGAAATATGCATCGATTATTTCGACGAAAACGGTCAGCAAATCATAAAACAGCTCGACAAATCCGTTTTGAGCAAAGGGGCTTGGACGACGATTTTGTTTTTGTATGCGGAATGGGATCGAAAAAAAGAAGTCTGGGGCGCGCCGAAGGCGCGGATCGATCGGTTTCAGAAGAAAAACGGCGAATACCGTTCGCAATCGAAGTTTAAATTTTCGTCGGCAAAACAAGCGCAGCAAATTATCGATATTTTCCGAGAATGGATTTCGTCGGGGAAGTTTTCCGGCGAAGGTTTGGACGAAGAATCCTGAAACGAAGATGCGCGAATGCGCCGGCTGCATGATTCGGCGCGCATTGCGCGCGGCCGGAGCATAAGACGCAAGAGAGAAAAACCATGTTCCCGAAAACACCGAAATTGGCATGTTTATCGTTGGCGCTTCTCGTGTGGGGATGCGCTGCAAAGACGGACAGCGCAACCGAATCGGCGGCATCGTCGATCGACGGCCGCACCGGCGCCATTCAAAATTGGGTGCAAAAAATCCAAAACGACGAAGAAGTCCTCAGACAATTGAACGGCTTTAAGCCGCCGCGCGAAGCGCCGTCGGATTTTTCGCGCCTGTGCAGCGACAAAGATGCGGCCGAAGCCGTCAAATCTTCGGGGG
>CAVGZQ010000102.1:2203-10506 GCA_963633515.1 Bacteroidaceae bacterium | reverse complement strand
ACGCGGACGCAACTTTATAACACGATATCTTGCAACTCTGCGCTATCGCCGATTGGAATAATGGTGTCATGGGGCATCTTCGCGCGCCCGCGGCGGCAATGCGGCATATAACGCGCATAAGCGCCGATCTGCGCCGGCGCCAAAACACGCCGGCGCAACTTTATAACAATATATCTTGCAGCTCTGCGATATCGCCGATTTGAATAATGCGGTCATGGGGCGGTATTGCCGCGTCTTCGTGCGCCCATGTCGAGCAATACGGTATATAACACGCATAAGCGCCGATCTGCGCCGGCGCCAAAACATCCGAACGCGGCGAATTTCCGACCATCATAAACGATTCGATTTCGATGTTTTCGCGTTCCAAAAGCCGCTTGTACGCGTCGGGCGTTTTGTCTTGCAATATGTAATACGGCGTGCGCCGATCGATCGGCGAATTGTCGAATTTGCGTTGCTGTTCGTTTATTTCGCCTTTCGTTATGATGACGATCCGATACCGACGGCTCAGCTTTTGGAGCGTTTCCGCCGCGCGCGGGATCATAACGGTCGGCACGCGCAAAAGCTCCCGCCCGTTCTCGATGATTTCCGAAATGACGCGCGGCGGAAGCGACGGACACAGCTGCAGCGCCGTTTCGGCCATCGATATAATCAGCGCCTTCGCGCCATATCCCAATTCTTCGAGATTAAACACTTCTCGCGATGCAAACGCCTCGCGCAGCGCCGGCTCCGAACAATAACGGCGCATTATCGCATAATAACGCTCCGTCGTTTCGATGTAGCAATTGTTGTTGTGCCAAAGCGTATCGTCGGCATCAAACCCTATCGTCCGTATCTTCGTTATATCTGTCATCGCCGGCCGTCCCGCATGCGCTCCGTGATTTGTTCAAGTATTATCTTTGCCCTGCATCATGACGTTTTGAACATGTCGGCAAGCTGCGACAAGCCCTTATGCAAAAGCGACTGCGTCGATTTGTTCACGCTTCGCCGGGCGCCGCTTGCCGACATCTCGATTTGCGACTTGCAATAACGCCACCGATCGCAAACTTTATATATCCATTGCGCTATCTGCGACATGTTTCCCGTTCGCGAAAATTGGCGGCTCATGCACTTCGAAAGCGCGTCTTCGAACGTCGGAAACTCTTCACTGTCGGCCATATAATAACCGAACTTCGTCTGAAACTGCTTCAAAACATCGCCCTGCGGCGCAATCGGCGCGCGATACGTCATGAGTTCGGGCGAAAAAATCCGCCGTATTCCGTCGTACGGCATTCCAAACTTCATCGCATGCGCTTCGACGCTCAAATCGACGCACGGAAACGATGCAAGCCAACGCCGCTCGCGCATATACGCTTCGAACGCATCTTTTGCGGCAGTTTCGCCCATTATTTCGCCCGCAGCCAGCGCTTGTTTTATCGTGTCTCGCGGCGAAAACCGGCTGCAAACCGGCAAATCGTCGGGCAACAGCAAAAGCCCGGCCGGATCCCCCGACAAAACGGCCCGATGCGCATGCGGCATATTCCCCGTTTCGTCGCATCCGACCGCCCGAAGTATCCGAACCGCCAAACGGTTTATCGCTTGGCTGCGGTCTTTTGAGTCTGCCCAAGCATAGCGCGTCGCCAGCCGTTGGGCATAATCGGCGATTTCTTCGGCCGAATGCTCGGCGACAAACACGTTTATCGTCTCGGCCGCGCGCGATTGCGGCGCGATTTGTTCCGACATCAGCGACTGAAACCGCGCATATTCCGCCTCGGGCGCATGCGCTGTCTTGAGACTCGCGACGCGATTGCTCAGCGTCGCATGACAACGCGATTGATATACCGTGCCGATAATCGGCATAAACAATTCCGACCAAAATTCATCGTCGTCCGAATGCTTCGGAAACGGCTCGGCCGTTTCTGCCGAAAACGCTTCTTCGCGGCTGATTTCGTCGGCGCATATCAAAAATATCTTGTCGTTAAACGACAGCATCCATCCTATCGCATAGATATGCGCATCGCCCGCGATGCGCCCGTCGGCGAACAAACAGCCGTCGGCGGCCATTTCGTTGTGCTTCGTCGGACCGAAATCGGTGTGCGCAAACCCTTTGTCATACGATTTTCGGTAGCTCACGATGCGCGGCGCGCTGCTGCGTATTTGGCGGATGATGAGCGCAATGTCGGAATTGGGCGTATTCTTGCTCATTTCGTGCTGAAAACGCGCCTGAAGCTCAAATCGCGGCGACGTATATACCAAAAGCTGCCACAAAATCGTCAGGCGCGTTTCGGCATCATATGCCCGATGATTCCCCGCAAGCCCGGTTTCGAAATCGCGAAGCGGACAAAGCCCGGTTTTCTCGATCGCTTCGTGCGTCGCGCACGCAATATCTTGTATTTCTTGCAATAATTGCGATAATTTTTGAATATCCTGCATACTCTGCCTAAAGAACGACGATCCGTTTGAGCGCCAGAATTTGCGCATATGCGCCGATATCGATCGATTTTAAGATCCACTTCACGAGCGTTTCTTCGGGGATCAATTGCATCTGCGGACCGGGCTGAAGGACTTTGGCAAATTTTTTCGGATCGCTGCGGATATACATCTCAAACAATGCCGCGAGCTGACCTGCATCGGGAAACGACGGCATCGGCGGACGCTTCGTCAGACGCATGAAAAACGGCGACCGCGTCCCGCTTCGCATCGCCGTTCCATGATGTTCGAAAAACGATTGAAGCAGAAAACTTCCCACTGTCCCCAAAAAGTGGTTCACGTGATACTCGGCAAGCGTCGATGATGCCGGTTTCGGCACGTCATAGCGGAGATTGTCGCCGCTTTGCGGCGTAAAATTGCGGTACGAGTCTTCGCCCTGCAAAACGCATCGCACATATAACGCATCGTCGGGAATATGCATATATTGCGCGAAATGGCGCGCCAATCCCAACGAATAGCGCGGCGGCTCAAGCGCCATAAACGTCGCCGAAGCCGCATCGTCGCTGCGCGTCACGAATATCTTTTTGTCGCGGATATGCGACACCGCATGCGCCGAACCGCCCAGCGTCAGCGTGACGCCGCCGCCCAGCGCAAGCGCTTCTTTGTTCGACTTTTTCAAGAACACGCTCCCGAGCGTGCGCCCCGTCGCCGTATCGACGACATCCGTTTCGCCGCGATCGGCAATCAGCGAATGCATATAGCCGCGATCGAACAAAAATTGCGCTTTTGCCTCGGGCACGTAACGCCCTTTTCCGACTTTGCGAAACAGACCGCCCGACACCATGTTGTCGAGTATCTCTTCGCACTCGCGCAATTCGTACAGCGCCCGCGCCGCCGGCGACAATCTGTCGTAAAGCGCCTGTTTGCCGACCCATTTTTTCGGATTTTGCAAACATATCGACAACGCCTGCTGCACAATCGCCGTCGGTCTGACGGCGACCGGATCGGGGAACAGCAACCCTTCCTGCGCGCACTTTGCCAAATGCATAAACCGATGGGCATTGAACGGACAATCGGCCAAACACGTCGCATAAACCGTCGATTGATGGCGGCAGCCGCGGCCGATCCGCTGTATCAGCGAAGAGACGTCGGGGGGCGGTCCCAAGAGCACGATCCGATCGACATCTCCGATATCGATCCCGAGCTCAAGCGTGCTCGTCGCAATGCACGCCGCATTGCGCGCCCGCAAAAACTGCTGCTCCGTCCGAAGCCGTTCCTCGCGCGACAAACTCCCGTGATGCGCAAAGACCTTCGCCGCCATGCGCGCATTCGACCGAAGCGCAAACGTGATATTTTCGACGTTGCGGCGCGCATTGCAAAATGCCAGCACCTTGCACGTCGGCGATTGTCCGACGATCTTTTCGATGTACCGCGCCGTCTCTTCGATCGCTGTCCCCGGCACGTCGCTTATCATTTCTATCGTCGATTCGATCGCCCGGCGCGACGACGATGTCGACACGATTTCCGCGCCGGATCCCAAAAAATCTGCCGCTATCCGTTCGATCTCGGGCACGGTCGCGCTCGAAGCGCAGATTTGCAGCGGGTGTCTTGTCAGAAGTTTAAGGCGTTCGAGCAGACACTGAAGCTGATCGCCCCGGCCGCTGCCCGCCAAAAGATGGATTTCGTCGATGACAACCGCCGCGACCGACCGCAATATCGCAGGCTTGCGCGCCAGGATCGAATCGAACGACTCGGGCGTCGTAATGAGAATGTCGGGCAAATTCGCCGCCTGAAGATTGGGATTGTCGCCCGTGCGAATACCCGCCGAAAGCCCCGTATCGCGAACCGGACGATCCAAACGGCGCAAAAGATCGTTGCAAAGCGCCTTCGTCGGCGCCACCACCAAGACTTCGAGACAAACCGGCGCCTCGTCGTTTCCGATTTCCGGCTGAGGCAATCGGTTCAACATGTCTTTAGACCGGCGCGATCCGCTGTAAAAATCGGCAGACTTCGAATCCGATATCGCCTCAAACCAAGGTTTTGCATTTTCTTCATTTTTTGCATCATCGAGCCGAATATTTTTCGACGGCGCAAACGATGCCTGCGGCGCTGCCGCCGCCGCCCCGGCTTTCTGACGCCGCCGTATGACGCGTTCAACGATGGGCGCCATAATCGCCTCGGTTTTCCCCGATGCCGTCGGCGCATTCACTATCGCGCTCGCGCCGCGCAAAATGACCGGAATCGCCTGCGCCTGTATCGGGCGCAAATGCGCAAACCGCGCAAAAAAAGCATGCCACGCGCAAGGAAGGCTGCGCCGCAATGCGGCATCGCCGCTTGCCGTATTCGGACTGTCAAAAGGAACGGCTTGCGCGCCGCGTGGTTGTGTCATGAAGCGATTTCCTTCGATCCGGGCAGCGCAATCCTGCCCCGGCAACGGTTGATGTCTCAGAAACGAAAACCCGGCGGCGTTTGCGAATTGGCGAGCGGCGCGGCGAATTTCGTCAAAACTTCGCATCCGGTCTTCGTTACGGCGATCGTGTGCTCAAACTGCGCCGACCATTTGTCGTCGAGCGTCACGGCCGTCCAGCCGTCCGAAAGAATGCGAAGCAGAAAACCGCCGGCGTTGATCATCGGCTCTATCGTAAAAACCATGCCTTCTTCCAGGCGCATTTTTGTGTGCCGCGTGCCGTAATGCTCGACCGTGGGCGGCTCGTGAAATCCGCGCCCTATCCCGTGTCCCACGAAATCCCGGACAACCGAAAAACCGCGTCCCTCGGCAAATTCCTGTATCGCCGCCCCGATATCCCCCAATTGCGCTCCGGGGCGCACCTGCGCAATCCCGATATCCAAACACCGCCGCGTCGTTTCGACCAAATCGGCGGCCTCGGCCGACGGCGCGCCCACGTAAAACGTCGCCGACACATCGCCGTGAAAACCGTTCAAAATCGACGTAATGTCGATGTTCACGATGTCGCCCTCGTGCAAAATCTTCGTTTTGCTCGGGATGCCGTGACAAATGACTTCGTTGACGGAAATGCAGCACGAATTCGGATACCCCTTGTAATTGAGCGGCGCAGGCACGGCTCCGTGCGCGATCGTATATTCATGCACGAACGCATCGATCGACAGCGTATCGGCGCCGGGTTTGACGCGTTTGCCCGCTTCTTCGAGCGTTTGCGCCGCCAAACGGCACGCCGGACGCATCGCCTCGATTTCTTCGGGCGTCTTGATTATCACTCTGTTTGCATTCTGTTTTTTGCTGAAAAAAATCATCTCCGATCCTTCCCCGGGCTTGCCGCCGCGCGCGCGACATTGCGCGCAGCCTTCGCTTATAGAACAAATCGCCATTTTTACACATATTAAATGGAGCGGCGAAATCGCAAAACAAGCAAAAAACGCTTTTTTTTCGTTTTTTTGGAGGGGGCTTCGCCTATTTCGCCCCGACGGGGCTCAATACGGCTTCGCTTGCTGCGCTATGTTCTCGGGGGGCGGGCAAGCCCGCCGCCCCTTGCGAGCATACGCGCAGCCGCGCGCGCTATGTTCTCGGGGGGGCGGGCAAGCCCGCCCCCCCCTTGCGAGCATACGCGCGCGCCGCAATGATGCGGCGGCAAGCCGCCCGACCCGTTCTCCGAAAAAGCGGAATAGTTGCAAGTCGCCGGCTTTTAGTTTAAACAACGCGAGGTTTTGTGCATCCAAGCCGTCAAAACGCAATATTTTCGGCGTTTTTTCGCGTTGCGTTTTTAGCTTGCGACGTAAATTTTTCCAACGGAACAGGTTAACACATGCCCGGTACTCCCCTCGATAACAGCAGTAAACTTCCGCGTTTGCCCAAAGTTCACGGATCGCTTCCGAAATTGCCGACGCTGGGCAAAAAGGTCGGGTCGGCAGCCGAAATTCCGGCGCTTTCGTCGCGGGCGACGCTGCTTCCCAATGCCGAATCGCACGACGCCGACGGCAGCGGCGCAACAGAAACCGTCGCCCAGCCCACCAAAGAAGCGATTGCGCGCGGCATAGCCGAACTCAATGCAAAACGCGACGCGCAAGCCGCTGCGTCGGCAGGGCTCCTTGCGGGCGGATCCGGCCCGTCGCCTGCCGCCGGATCGGAAGACGATCCGTCGGCATGGCTTGCCGACGGCGCGGCGCAGGCGTCCGGCAGCTCCGATTTTTCTCTCGATTTCGGCGCCGACTCGGCGCAGCCGGGCGGCGCGCCCGAAGCCGAACCCGCGCAAAGCGCGAATTTGGCGCAAGACGCCCTGCCCGAAATCAACGACGGCGCCGGCGCGTCGCTCGACGAACCCCAAGCTCAGGCCGAAGCTGCCGCCGCCGCCGCCGTTGCGGCGCCGCAGCCCGAACCCCAGGACTCAGACGGCCCCGAGTTCGGCGGCGCCGCCGCCGAAGCCGACGATTTCTTGCAATACGAAGACGATATCGTCGACAACGGCGGCGAAAAAACCGTCATGATTTCCGAATTCGAAGAAGAAGGGCTCGACGAAGAAAATCAAAAAACCCAAATCAACATGAGCGCCATGGATTACGATCCGCTCAGCGGCAAACTCATCGTCGAATCGGGCAAGACAAATCAGCGCGAGTACATTCTCGTGCGCGACAAAACGACGATCGGGCGCGTCAACGATAACGACATCGCGATTTCCGACATCTCGATGAGCCGCCATCACGCCGAAATCAGCAAATTCCCCGAAGGGTTCCGCTTGCGCGACCTCGACTCCGCCAACGGATCGCTGCTCAACGGGTACCGCATCCGCGTCGCGCAGCTGCGCGACGGCGACATCATCGAATTCGGCGCCATCCGGTTCCGTTTCGAACAAACCGGCGGCGATCCCGACGAACTCTGGAAAGGCGAGCCCAAAATCGAGTACCACCCCAATCAAAAGAATAAACGCTCGGCTCCGCAAATGGGCAGCGCGCCGACCGTCATGCCGTCGCGTCCCAATGCGCGGCAATATGACGAGCCTGCGCCCGCGCCGGCTGCGCCCGCTCCGGCGCCGCAAATGGAATCGATGCTTCAGCGCCAAGGCGGCGGTCTCAATGCCCCGCAATGGAACACCGCATCGCCCATGACAAGCCCCTATATGATGGGCTACGGTCCCAATGCCCTGCGCAATATCAACACGACGCCGACATGGGCCGTCGCCGTGCTCGTCGCGCTCATACTCGTCTGCTTCGCAAGCCTCATCTTCGTATGCGTCCGATGGATCGGCGACACGCAGCAGGCAAACGCTTTGGCGCAACGCGAAAAAGACATCAAAGTCATCGAAAAATACGTCGACGACGGCATCGAAGCTTATCGCGACATGCGGTTTAACGATGCCGCGCAAAGCTTCCAAAAAGCGTACAGCGACGGCAAAGAAAAAGATCTCATCGCCGACAAAGGCTTTTTCGACAAGTTCAACCAGCTCATTCAGAAAGAAAAAGATTACTCCGACGAAATCGAAAAAATCCGCACGAGTTACCGCCATTCCAAATCGGGCGACGATCTCGAAGACAAAATCAAATATCTGAGAGCCGTTCCCGAAGCGAGCATCAACCGAAAAGGCGCAACCGAACTCGAAACGTCCGTCACCAATACGTATGTCAAGATGCTTGCGCGCGAAATCCGCAGCGCGACCGACGACAACGCCTTCGATGCCGCGCGCGCAAAACTCGCGAAATTCGCCGAATACTCCGATTCCGAAAGCGATATCAAGGCGAACTCAAAACTCATATCCGATCGCGAAAAAGCCGTGAAATAATTTGCGGCGCTGCCGCCGTTTTCGGCAAAAACGGGGTTTGGGGGACGCATGCCCCAAACCGCATTTTTTTTTGCAACAAAAATCGAACGCATTTTTGACCGGGGTCGGGGTTTTATCCGGACTTTTGCGCATCATGCGCCGCAAATG
>CAVGZQ010000102.1:0-2193 GCA_963633515.1 Bacteroidaceae bacterium | reverse complement strand
GTTTTGGTGTGCGCCGCGGGCGCGCCGGCCGCGGCCGCCGAACCGACGCAAACCGTCGTCGATTTCGCCGGCGAACTCGTCGATCAGAATGCCGCGCCCGTTTCGGGGGTTTTGCCCTTGGAATTTAAGATTTACGCCGACGAAAAATCGAAAAAGCCCATTTCTTCCGAATCGCATTTCATCGCCGTCGTCGACGGCGCCTATGCCGTTGCGCTGGGCGAATCGTCGCCGATAAAGACATCCAAAACCGAACTCTGGGTCGCGGTTTCCCTCGACGGCAAAGAGCTGACGCGCCAAAAAGCCGCCGTTCAAAAACAAATCGTCGAAGACACGCCCAACAAAGTCCAAACCGAAACGGCTTCCCAAGCCGCCGACGGCGATCGATTCAAACTCGAATGCCCGGCAGGATACGTTTTGACCGGACTCGAAGGATCGCTCAAAAACATCGGCGAACTGCGTCTGATTTGCGCAAAAACGATTTGATTTTCGGCTGCCCCGAGTCAATCGCGTTTTTTCGATGTCTCCGGTTTGCGCAGATAATCGCGGCTTTTTGGGGCATCATGCATGACAAGAAAAACGCGGCGTATGCTCGCAGGGCGAATGCCCGAGAACATAGCCGCGAAAACGCGGCGTATGCTCGCAGGGCGAATGCCCGAGAACATAGCCGCGCCAAGCCGTGCGCATTGCGGCGCAGCCGCAACAGCGCGGCGCAGCCGCCGCGTTGAGCCCTGCGGGCGAACGGGGCGGCAGACACACAAAATCGCGCTAAAAGCAAGCTATTTTTCGACATACCAACGGTCGCCGGGCTTGGGTCGGTAACGTGCGCGAAGCGCATCGAATGTGTCATTTTCGATTGAATCGCGAATTTTCTGCATTAAATCGAGGTAAAATGTGAGGTTATGGAGCGTTAACAAGATAACCGCCGTAATTTCTTTTGCTTCGTAGAGATGGCGCAAATATGCGCGCGAAAAGCGGCGGCAAGCGAGACATTTGCAGTTTTCGTCGAGCGGCCGAAGATCGCGTCGGTTGGCGGCGTTGCGAATGTTGAGGCGGCGGCCGTCGCCCACGAAAACCGTGCCCATTCGGGCGTTTCGCGTGGGCATGACGCAATCGAACATATCGATGCCGGCGGCGACGCCTTCGACCAAGTCCCACGGCGTGCCGACCCCCATGAGATAGCGCGGGAAATCTTCGGGCATTTGATAAACGAACGCATCGCACAGCGCATGCATTTCGGCAGGCGTTTCGCCGACCGAAAGACCGCCGATCGAAAGACCTTGGAACGGCATTTCGACGAGCGCTTCGAGGTGGCGCATGCGCATATCGCGTTCGAGACCGCCCTGAACGATGCCAAATACGCCCTGATGCGCCGGATGTTCGCAGCGCGCGCAGCGCTCGGCCCATGCGATGCTGCGTTTCACGCTCGCCTCGATGCGCTCATGCGTTGCGGGGAGCGCCGGGCAATCGTCCAAGACCATGGCGATGTCGCTGCCGATGGCCGCCTCGATTTCCATGACGAGTTCGGGGGTGTAAAAATGGCGGCTGCCGTCGATATGCGATTGAAAATGGACGCCGTCGGGGTCGAATTTGCGCATTTTCGAAAGGCTGAAAACCTGAAATCCGCCGGAATCGGTCAAATAGGCGCGGTTCCACGACGCAAATTTATGCAAACCGCCGGCCTCGCGGAGCAAATCGATGCCCGGGCGCAAATAGAGGTGGTAGGAATTGGCGAGTATGATCGAGGGATTGAGCGACTCGACCTGTTCGACGCTGAGCGCTTTGATGGCGCCGTTTGTGCCCACGGGCATGAAAACCGGCGTCTGAATGTCGCCGTGCGCCGTGTGAACGATGCCGCGGCGGGCTTTGTTCGATTTTTTGATCAAGGTGTAAGAAACCGGACCTTTTTTCATCGCAAAACTCCTTTTCGGAAAAACAGTCCACAGGATATTGATACCGGATGATGCGCAAAGACCGGAAAAACAGTCCGGAATGCGCGCGAAACGCATCGACGCTGCGGCGTCTACCGCATGTTGCGGATCGCGAAAAGGAGAAAGACCGTTTTTTATCAAAAAAAACGGAAATCGGACCGGTTTTGGACGTTTCTTGCGGCTTTTGAACACTTATCCCCGAACGAAAAGCTGCATTCGGCAATTATTGCGAATTTGATGTTCCCTCGCGGGGCAATGCGGGATC
>CAVGZQ010000101.1:6690-10541 GCA_963633515.1 Bacteroidaceae bacterium | reverse complement strand
AAACTGAGCTCAATATTGATTTGTTATCGAAATTTGCAAGCGGCGATCGCAGACAATTCGTTGTTTTCCCTGAAAATCTAGATTTTACGAGAGCAGATTCGCACAACATCGATGTCCGTTTCGCCCTGCCGTCGGGGTGTTATGCGACGGTTCTGCTGCGGCACTTGTGCGGATCGTCTTTTGCGCGATGAGGTAAGAATATGGCTATGGAAATGAAGAAAATTCGGGAAATCACGCCGAATCTTTGCGAAGTTTTCGACAGAGATTCCTTTGCGGTCATGCTCAAACGGCGCGGGCTTTCCGGGATAACGGACAATCTCGATGCGTACATTGCTGCGGGCTGGATCGTTCCGCTCGATTTCGGGAGCAAAACGCGGTTTCACCGCGGACATATGCTCATCTTGCTGCGGCTCTCGTCGAACAACGATTTGCACTATTTGCCGGGGATCGAAAATACGTTCGATTTCGAAGATATCATGTCGCGCCGCGTTTATTTGTGCGAATCGCGCGCAAAAGACATCCGCGACGACGCGGCGAAAATTCAGGAAATGATGCGTTGGATCTGGAGCGACGACGCGTCGTCGTTCGATCCCGTCAATCCCGTTTTGACAAAAGCGGTCATCGATATACTTCTTGACGATCTCGATCCCGACGGGTTTTACGAAAACCTCAAAGCCGATGCGCCGTCGGGCACGTGCATGCTTGTCAAAGATCTCCTTTCGATGCAATCGGAAATCGGGAATATCATCGCCGAAGCGAGCAACGCCGGCGTAAGCCTGCCCAACGTGCAGTATATTTTCGACCGAAGCCGCCGTTTTTCCGAACTGAGCAAGCGGTTTCTCCCCATGCATTCCCCGTATTTGGCCGTTCCGGCGCGCGATATCTTTGCCGACGAGCGGCTCGATTTTCTGAAAAAGCGCAATGCGCTTTTCGCCGACGGCAAATACGCCGAACTCGCCGACTATTACGAAACGCACGCGAGCTATTACGAATCGCAAGTCTCCTGCCGGGCGGCGCTTTCGGCGGCGATCGGCCATATCTGCGGCGATCTCCTCAAAGACAGCGAAAAGGCCGCCGCCGCGTTTCGGGAGGCACTCGAATACGATCCGTCCAACGCCGATGCATTCAGCGAAATGCGGCGTCATTTGCGGGAAGCCGAAAAATGGGAAGATCTCATCGAGTTGCTTTCGAATCATTGGGATACGGTCGAAGACGCGCAAAAGCGCTGCGAACTCATCTTGGAATGCGCCCATATTCAGGCGTTCAAATGCGTCAACATCGCCGAAGCCGCCGGACTTTACGAGCGCTGCGCGATCGAAGGATTCCCCGGCAACGATTTCGACAATCTCTACAAAATCATCGACGGACTCATGGATGATTTTACCGATGCCGAACACATGCGCGCCGTCGCAACGCTCACGCTTCACCTTGTCAACTTTGCCCAATGCGACAAAATCGAAAAACTCCGCGACAAATACAATACTTCCCAAGATCCCAATACCCAATGCCTCTCGGCGCTCATCGACTCGGGGCTGCAAAGCTTTAAGGGCGATCAGCCCGAAGCCCTCGAAATCCTCACGCATGCCATCGCGCTTGCGCCGCGGACAAATCTCATCGATGCTCTGCTCTATCGCATCGCGTCAAAAATCCGGTCGCGCAGCGAATTGAGCGAGGGCATCGGCATGCTCGAAACGGAATCGCTCTCCGGCGACGACTTTGCCAATATCTGGGCGCGCGTCGCAAAAGTGCTCATGCGGCTGCCGACTCACGAACGCAGCGCGCTCGAATACGCCGAAAAAGCCGTTTCCAACGCTCCGTCCGATAACGAAGCCGTCGATCTTTGCTACGAACTGGCGATCAAAGACGGGCAGACGGAGCGCGCCTATGTCTACGGCATGCTCAAAGCCGCGCGCGCGAAAAACGAAAAACTCCGCGAGGAGCTCGAGCACGCCTGCCATGAGATGAAGCTCGCGATTCAAGACGACGACGAAAAACTCATGGGCGCCTACGAAACCTTGCTCCAATTCGACGACGTCCGAGACGAAATCCAATCGAGCATCCGCGACCTCTTCAACGATCTCGAAACGCCGAAAGCCATCGTTCTCCTGCAACGCATCGAATCGCGGTGCATCGCCTCGGGAATGGCGGCTTTTGTCAGCGAGCTCTATACGATTATTCTCGACCGTTCGCTGCACGCCGAACAAAAAAAGAGCCTCCTCGAGCGATATGTCGGCTTCCTCTTGGGGCAAGATCCGTCGAACAATCTCGGCGTCTTCATCCCCATCCACGCCAAGCTCTTTGCCATGACGCCAAGCGATCGGCTCTTCACGATGCTCAAGCAGACGATTAAAGATGACAAAACGAGCTTGGGCGATTGGGCGCGCGAACTCGAAGACGCATCGGGCGATGTCGAAGACTGCCGCACGCTGGCAAAAATCTACACGACGCTCGCGAGCTGCTACAGCGAACATGCGCTGGGCGATCTCGACAAAGAGGCAAACGCCTACCAAAAAATTCTCTCCGTCATTCCCGACAGCGTGCCCGCTTTCAAATGCTGTTTCACGGCGTATGCGCGATTGGGGCGCGATTACGACTGCATCGAAATCTGCAAAAACTTCCCGCTCGAAAAATTCACCCCGCAAGATCGCCGTACCTATGTCAGCAAAGCCCTCTCGTTTGCCTTCATCAAACAGGGCGACGCCGATGCGATGGCGCTTTTCTTGGGCATTTTGGCCAAAGAAAGCGAAGAAAAAATCCCGGCGCTCATCGAAGAACTCGGCAAAGAAGCCGAGGCGGCAAACGTCGACAAAGGCCAAATCGTTTGCTTCATCGACGCCATTGCCCCGCAAATGCCCGAGCTCACGCAAACCGTTCTCACGCTCGCAAAGGCAAATCTCCAAGCCGCCCTCGGCAATTGCGGCGAAGCCTGCCAAATCCTCAACCGCAAAACGTTCGAAGCGGCCAAACGATATAAACTCGAATATTTCGTCAAACCGGCGCTCAAAATTCTGTCCGATGCCGATAACGACGAATATAAACACATTGCCAAACTTTGGCTCAACGAACCCGCGCCGTCTGCGTCTGCGCCCGCAATCGCCGCGCCTTCGGCGCAACCTGCCGGCGCCGTCAGACTTTCGTCGCCCGGACTCAAACCCGCCGAACCGCGAAAAGCATCGAGCGACAAAACCGCCGCTTCCATCGCGGCGCTCGTCAAAGAATGCGCCGAAAACCCCGACGACGAAACGTATGCATCGGTCATCGACAATGCGATCAAAACTTTATCTTCCGATGATGCGACAGTTTTATGCATAAAACTCGGAAATCTTTACGAATCAAAGCAGAATATTCAATCCGCCGAGACCTACTACAAAAAAGCCTTCCAGTTATCGCAAGATTATGCGCTGCTCGAATTCTACAAACGCATCCGTCACTTCAAAAAAGCCCTCAAAATACTCGCATTTAAACTGTCGAAATCGCCCGAGAGCGCCAAAAATAGCGTCAAACTCGAAATGGCCGTCGTTTATGAAGCGATGCGCGATTTCCCCAATGCCATCAAGATCGTCGACGAACTCATCGCGTCAAAGTCGTTCGACGCGCCGGCGCGCGTTGCGCTGATGCGCCAAAAATCGACGTATTTGCTGCAAACCAAAGACTCCGAACAAGCGTTGGCAACCTTGCGCCAAGCCTCGGCGCTGGCCGACCCCAAGGTGCGCGACGAAATCGACGCCGACATCTGCTTCTTGCTGCGCGAAAGCGACCGCAGCGCGGCGCAAAAACTCCATAAAGAACTCGCCGATCGCCACGTCAAATCCGACAAAATGACGCTCTTGTCGGCATGTTTCGACATCGAC
>CAVGZQ010000101.1:1454-6680 GCA_963633515.1 Bacteroidaceae bacterium | reverse complement strand
GACATCGACGGCGCAAACTGGGCCGACGCCGAAGCCAAAATCTCTGCGCTTTCCGCCCCGGGCGCCCAACTCGCCGTGCCCGCGCTCGAAAAATACATCCTGCTGCGCCAAAAACGCGGCGACAGCCGCGACGCCATCCGCGAAACCGCACAAAAACTCATCGAAATCGCGCCCGCCAACGCTATCGCAAAAGAAGTTCTCGACGGCTGAGTTTGAGTTTTTTGGGGCGGGGGAAGTCTCCCCCTGCGCGCCTATGGGGCGAACGCCCCATACGGCGCTGCCCCCTCTGCGGGGCATAAAGCTCAAACGCCGGCTTGCGCGGCGATTTTTATTTTATTAAGCCCCGCAACGCCCCGGCGAAATTTTATTTTATAACACGCGCATTCTCATGAACCGTCTTCGAACAACAGGGACTGCCATCGTCATCTGGGTGATAGCCTCCGCCCAAACGCCGTACGAATACTTTTCGTTCCGATCGATCGTTCCCATCTCCGATAATGCGCAGTCTCCGATGTCTTCGGACGGCGGCGAAGACATTCCCGGCGCCGGCGATATTCCGGCTGCCGCGCGCCTCGAAGCTTTATCGATCGACGGCGACACGCAACGCGCCGGCGCGCTGTCGATCGTCGAACCGTTTGCGCCGCCCATCGGGGTTTACAAACGAAACGGCGTTTTGTCGAAAATAGCGCAATTGCCCGACGGAGCGTGGCAAATTGCGCGCGATCCCGATATTTCATGCGTGCCCTATCGGCCGCAGACGCCGCCGCCGTCGCATTCCTTCTATCGTTCGGGACTTTTGACGGGATATGCCGAAAAAGGCGATGAAATTCCCCTTCCGAGCACCGATCCGACGATGATCGTCGCCGATTTTCGCATTGCCGGCGCCGATCAAAAGCCGCTGCCGCGCAATGCGGCAACGCTCTTTCGCTGTTGCGACGATACGTTTGTCATAAAAATGAATGTCTCCGGCGCTTATCGCATCGGCTTCGAAGTCGCTTCCCGCCGCGCCGGCGAACCGCAAAACCCCGAACGCTTCGCGCACGCGGCGCGGCGCGACGCCGATCCGGATGCGCCGCAGTTTTTTGACCCGAATACCCGTCGGCAACTCCTCGGATTATTCAAAGATACGCCGGCTTATCCCGAAAAAGACAAAACGTTATGCGATGTTATCCGTTTTTTTCAGAATTTTACAAGCGAACCTCTCGATAGAATGCCTGAAAATTCGGATCGAACAAACCGCGAGATGCCCGGCGATCAAAAGGATTTGATCCGCCGGATTCTGTCGCAGCAAAAAGGGTTGTGCCGTCATCGGGCTTTTTTGTTTGCGCTGGCGGCCTATGCTTGGGGCTATCGCGCGCGCATTGTTTATAACGAAGCCCACGCATTTGCCGAAGTTTACGTCGGCGGCGAATGGATTCCCGCCGAATTGGGCGGGCAAGCCGAAAGCCTGCGCATAATTTCTTCCGATCTCAAGCGGTCTCAGACGGTTTCTCGGCAAAATGAAGCCTATCAAACGGTCCCCGGTCAATCCGCCGTCGGCGGCGGTGTTTCGATTATCGGGCGGCAGTCGGCTCCGGGCGCGGCAAACGGCGCTTTTTTATCGGAGAATACCGCTTCGATCCTTGCCCAAACTCCTGCCGACGGCCGCTCCGGCGAAGTTTTGCGATTCGATGCGGACGAGAATTACCGTCCGCAAGCATTCCGAAACGCAACGGCCGTGTGGCGCGGGCGTCTCTTTCGGCAAGACGGCGCGCCGCATGCCGATCAAACCGCGATTTTGACGCTTCGAAACGAACGCGGCGCATCGTTAAGGCGCGCATTTGAGACCGATTCGCAAGGTTCTGTCGATGCCCGAGTGGCGATTCCGCCCAATTGGCCGCTCGGAAAATCGCAATGGACATGGCAAGCTGCGCCCGAATGACGTTTTGGCTTGCAAAGCGTGCGGCGCCCGGTTTTTCTTGATTATCTTTTGCTGACGCTTTATTTTGGACGCGATATCGATCAAATAACCTGTTGCGCGGGCAGTTTTGCGCATGCCGATCGGTTGCGCGGGGGGGGGGGCCTGCGCGCTGTTTGCGCAAGTTTTCGTTTTTTCGGCCGTTTGCGTTTCTTGCGCAAATCCGACCAAACCGCGCAAGCCGGCGTTTTCGCGCCGATAACGGCAACAACACGCAATTCGCCTTGATTTGCGCTGTCTGAACGTTTATATAAGCGACCGCATTTTTGAACGGAGGCATAGTCGTGAGAAAATTCATACCGGTAAGTATTTTGTGCTTGGCAACGATGCTCAACTGTGCGTGTTCGAGCGAAACGCACTACGATTCGGTCAGCACGTATGTGGCGATCGACGTGGCAAAAGCGCTCAATTCCGATCAAAAGCTCACGCTGTACCATCGTTTTCGCTTCGATCGCGATGTCGTGCCGTTGCAGTCGATGGAAATCGTCGAAGCATGGATTTCGTCGCCCGAGATTTACGATGCCGACAATCCCCTTGCAAAAGGCGTATTTTCGATCAATCTCGTGCGCGAAATGAACATTTCAATCGTCGACCAAAATAACAGCAACACATCTATTTATTGGCTTACCGTCGAGCCGTCGCCCGACAGCCCCGATCAAGCCCGGTTTACCGAAATGAACGTCGGCGATTTGCGCCAGTATATGTCGTCGGAAATGAAGCTCGAAATCAAAGCCGACGTCACGCTCGATACGTATCGGGCGACGCAGTATTGGCGCGATATTTGTCAGCTCGGCGACGCATGCTTGTCGCGATTGCCGCTTTCGATGCAGTTTAAGATGGAAGAATAATTCATAAACAGCGTTCGTCTTTCGCATTTTGTTCGCTTTTGGCATGGGGTTTCGGATTTAGGTTTGGGTATGCATCGATTTTCGGTTCGTATATGCGCGATATTTTTTGTTTTGTTCGGTCTGACGGCGCTGAGCGGTTGCAGCACGCATCCGTCGGGCGCCGCGCGCGATGCCGTCGATTCGTTTAAATCGTTTGTTGCCGCATTGCAATCGTGCGCGCAGGCGCCCGCGTCGTGCGACAAAATGGAGATTTACAACGCTATCGACGCCGGTTCGAAACAGGCTTTTATCGAGGCTTATGTCAATCTCGTCCGCATGGACAGAATTATCACGACGTATTTCGACCCGATTGAACACAAACAAATGCGCGAGCGCACCGGAACCGATATTTTGGACAAGCAAAGTATCCAAAACGAACGCGATTTGTTTGCCTATCTCTTCCGACCCGAAGCACTCGTCTTCGATGCGCAAACGCTCTCGGGGCTCGAATTCAGCGGCGACGTCATGCATGGCGATTATCAGGCCGAAATCAAAACGCACGACAGCAGCCAAACGTTTACGATGTTCCAAGAAGACGACGGCAAATGGCGTTTGCGGCTGACGCCCAAGGTATTGGGACATGCGCTTGCTCCCATTTCAAAGAGTTATTCCGAAATGAGCGAATATGCGCAGTCGTATTTTTCCGACGAGCTCGACCGCCGCAAACGCGTTCGCGATTATTTCGAAGAACAGCTCAATGCGCAAAATCGTTAAATCGGGACGAAGCGTGAGTCATTTGTATTGAATCGGATGGATAATAATCATAGTGTTTCGGGCTTTGGCTATGCCAAAGCCCTTATTTTTGGCGAGTATGCGGTTATGTACGGAGCGCCGGGGGTTGCGGCCGCGCTCGACGCAAAGTTCGAAATATCGCTTCATTCGGTTCAATCGGCGCCCGAAAATCGGGGATTGCAAAAATCCGAGCTCAGCGACGCCAAAGATATCGTCTTGAATTGGCTTTCGCCGAAGATTTTTGCCCGAATCGAGACCGACGATCATCTGTTTTTTGATGCGTCCGGCAACAAATTCGGCATCGGTTCGAGCGCCGCATCGATTGCGGCGGCCATTCAGGCGCATGCGCGGGCAGATGCGTTGCTGTCGGGGCGCAAAATCGACGGACGGGCGGCGATTTTGCGCGCAATCGAGGCGCATCGCATCATTCAAAACGGTCTCGGTTCGGGGATCGATATTGCGGCATCGGCGCTCGGCGGCGTCGTTTGCGCCCGAAATTGTCACGCATCGATCGAAATATCGCGTTTGCCGTCCGAAAATTTGCCGCCCATGGGCTTTTTTACGATGCATCGGCGCGCCGCTACCCTGCCCTATATTCTGGCCGCGCAGCGCGTAGCATCTTCGGCGCCGGCGCAATCGCTGCTGTCGGAAATGACCGATCTGTACGAAGAAATGCTCTGCAACGTCGCTCAGGGCAAAAAGCAGCACTTTATCGAAACAATTCCTCGGCTGACGGCGTTACTGCGGGCATGGGGACGGTGCATCGCAATGCCTGTCATTCCCGACGGGTTTTCGGCAGCCGAGCGATTGGCGCAAGATGCCGGAGCGGCGATTAAAACCGCCGGCGCGGGCGGCGGCGATTTGATCGTCGCTTTCGCCCAAGACAGCGCATCGATCGGCCGATTGGCCAAAAAACTCGCAGAATGCCGCATATCGCGTTTGCCCTTTGATATTGCGCCGCAACGGGATTTTCCATGACGCCTGACGATTTATCGCAAACCGCACATTGGCTGGAGAGCGCGCTGTCGCGCGATACGATTGCCGTTTCGCTGACAGCGTTTGGGATCGTCGCATTATCGTGCGGCATGATTATCGGTTCGATCGGCGCGACATCGTTTGCGATACTCGAATCGATCGGCGCAATGCTGATAATATTTGTTATTGCGGAGGCGACATTAGATTGGCGGAGAAAATGCCGCCTGAAAGAAGCCTTCGGGCGGTTGCCGGACGATGCTTTGCCGACGCCGGGCGAAATGGCTTCAGACGATATGACGCCGGCGATCGGCGATCGGCGGACGGAAATCTTTTGCGCGTATATCGCCGATCACCCGATGACCTATGCCCTTGCCGAATGCGCCATAAAACACAATCGCAAAGCAAAAACGCCGATCGATCGCTCTGCGCCCGATGCCCAAAACGTCGGCGGCGAAGATCCCGCGGTCAAAGGCGCAACAAACGAAAATGCAAAATAAATCAACAAAAGCAAAGACTTGCAATGCAAATTGCAGAAAAACTCTGCAATTTCTGTTTTTAAGGATTCGCCCCCATGTATGACTCGATCGTGTCTGCCTATGAATTTTTGGCCAAAGGCGGCGTCGTCATGATTTTCATCTTTGCATGTTCGATAGCGGCTGCCGTCATTTTTGCCGA
>CAVGZQ010000101.1:0-1444 GCA_963633515.1 Bacteroidaceae bacterium | reverse complement strand
AAGCGCTCAAACTCGGACAAACCGAGCGCGCTTACGCGCTTTGCGACGACAGCCGCTGCGGCATGGCAGAAATAGCCCGCGCCGCGCTCAATCATCGCGACGTCGAACGCGATGCGCTTTTGGCGGCCGTCGGCGACGCGGGCCATAAGGCCGAAGTCATGTTAAATCGGCGTGTGCCGTCGCTTGGCGCCGTTGCCACGCTGTCGCCGCTGTTGGGGCTTTTGGGCACGGTTACGGGGATGATTTCGATCTTCAGCCAAATGGCCGACGAATATGCCGCCGGGATGACAGCCAATCAGGGGATGCTTGCAGGCGGGATTTGGGAAGCTTTGCTGACGACGGCGGCCGGTCTGTGCGTTGCCATTCCCGCTTTCGTCTTGCATCGCCTTTTATGCGCCAAACTCGACGATTTCCTGCTCGAACTCGAGACTTATGCAACGCAAATCGCCGATATCCTCGCCCCCCCACCAAAGGCGCATCGCGTTGCGGAAAATGCAGCCTGCGCTTCGGCGCCCAAGCCGCCATCGGAGCCTGAACGTGTGTCTGTGCCTGTGTCTGCGCCGGCGAAGCCCGAAGACGGAACGGGGGAATCAAACAGCACGAAAAAATCGTAAGATCAAAATACGCCAATGATTTTATCGTTGCACATAATAAAAACAAACGGCAGATGCGCGCCCGACGGCGGCATTTGCGCGGCGCATCGGACGAAACCGCAGCATTCCCGGAGACAAATCCATGCAATTCAGACGTGACAAAGCCCGATATTCGCCTTCGCTCGACATTACGCCGCTTATCGACGTCGTATTTTTGCTGCTCGTCTTTTTGCTTCTGACGATGACATTTTCCCAAGACCGGTCGCAAGTCAAAGAGGCGATTATCGAAATCGAACTTGCGCAAGGTTCGGCGCAAGCCGATCCGTCGCAAAGCGCGTCGGTTCAAATCCTCATCGACGAAAATGGGCGCATGTATCACGGCGAAAGCGCGACGGCGCAAACCGACGAAACGCTCAGACTTTATCTTTCGGAGGCCTATTTGGCGCATCCCGATTTGTCGGTCAACATCCGCGCCGACAAACGCGCCCGGCACGGCGCAGTCGTGCATGCGCTCGATATCGCGAAAGAGCTCGGAATTTCCCGCGTTCAACTCGCGATTGAGTTGAGCGGAGAAAACGGTTCGGGATCAAAATAGTTTGCATCATCGGGCATATATGCGAATACAAGGGCAGAAATCGTGCCGGGGAGCGATTCTGTCGGCGCGCAGCGCCGACATTTTGCCCCCTGCGCAAGGGGGCGGCGCGCGCCGCAAAGGCGCGCGCAGAGGGGGTACGGAGAGGGGGTAGCGCCGTCGCGCGCGCTTGCGCAGATGCGCGGCATTTTCGGATTTTATCCGATATTTGATCGTTTTTTTTTGCGCAAACGCGCAAGAGAGGCGCGCAGGGGGAGAC
>CAVGZQ010000100.1:0-10554 GCA_963633515.1 Bacteroidaceae bacterium | reverse complement strand
TGTTCTTTATTAAAAACGCCGTCAAACCGAACGCGATTATTCTTTGGGGGCTTCGGCTATTTCGCCCTTCGGGCTCAATACGCCTTCGCGGCTTTCGGCTATTTCGCCCTTCGGGCGCAATACGCCTTCGCGGCTGCGCGATGCGTCAAGCGCATGCGCGCAGCTTTGCTGCCGCATTGATGGCAAAGCTTCCGGCATGGCTTCGCAAAAGCGATAATTCCCGGGTTCGGACAGATTTCGGATCGCTCGGTTATTCGGACGGCGGCGGCAACTGCGAGAGCAGGTATTTGGCAAGATCCAAACCGATGCCCGTTTGACGGGCGATGATTTCGGGCGTTTGTTTGGCAATTTCGCGGATGCTGCCGAATTCTTTCAGGAGCTTTTGTTTTCGCTTCGGACCTATCCCGGCGATATCGTCGAGCCGCGATCGAAGCCCCGCTTTGTTGCGTTGTTTTCGGTGAAATCCTATCGCGCGCGCATGGGTTTCGTCGCGTATATGCGCCATGAGCAAGATTTCGGCGCGCGTTTGATCGAGAACGAGCGGTTCGGATGATCCCGGGTAATAGAGCCGTTCGGGGCTGTGTTCGATATCGTGATTTTCTGTTTCGTTTTGAACGCGCGCTTTCCCTATGCCGATGATATCGAATGCGCCGTCAAAGCCGCATGCCGAAACGGCCTCGCAGACGGCATTGACCTGACCGCTGCCGCCGTCGATGAGCAAAAAATCGGGCATTTCGCCGAAGCTCTTTTCGCGTTTGGGGGCGGCGGCGTCGGCGGCGAGCGTTTCGTTTCGATCGTCCGGCTTTGAATTTTCTTCGGCATTGCGACTCGGCGGCGCAAGATATTGCAGCCGCCGCATGATGACTTCGTTTAAACTCCCGAAATCGTCTTGACCGTCGGTTGATCGGATTTTGAACGTTCGGCAACGCGACGGATCGAGTCTGCCTTCGATAAACACGACCATTGCGGCGACGATTTGCCCGCCCTGCATGTTCGAGATATCGTAGCATTCGATGCGATGCGGATACCGCTTGAGACGGAGCGCTTTTTGCACGCGCGAGAGGATCGGTTCTTCGTTCGTCCGTCGGCGGACAAATTGCTGACGGGCGTTTTCATATGCCGTCGACAGAAGGTCGGCTTTGATGCCTCGGCGCGGAAACGCAACGGCGGCTTTTTTTGGCGCAAGCCCGAAAATATTGTCGCCGATAAGCGGTTCAATCGAATCGAATTCGCTTCCCAAGCATATTTCCGAAGGAAAATCGCCAAAAAGCGAATAATGGTGAATCATAATTTGCGGCATGATATCGCCGGCATCGCCGATGCCGTCGCGCGCTTCGTACGTTTGCATTTGCCGAAGCCGGCCGCTTCGGACGATCATGACGACGACGGCGCGCAATTCTCTGTCGCCGTCGATTGCCCAAAAATCTTGGTCGACGTCTTTTTTTTGCACGATGCGCTGCGATTCGCAAATCTCTTCTATCGCTTTGATTTGGTCGCGGAAACGGGCCGCCTGCTCAAATGCCAAATCGTCGGATGCTGCCGTCATGCGGGCTTGGAGCGTTTTTTTGAGCGAATCGTATTTGCCCGACAAAAACAAGACGGCGTCGCTGCAATTCTGCATGTATGCTTCGCGATCGACGCTGCAGACGCAAGGTCCGGGGCAACGATGGATTTCGTACTGAAGACACGGCCGCGCGCGATTCTTGAAGACGGCATCGCGGCATGTGCGCAGCCTGAAGTGGCGATTGACGACGCCCAATGCGATGCGGCACGCCCGGCCGCTCGGATAGGGACCGAAATAGAGCGCGCCGTCTTTTTTGCGTTTTCGGGCGATTTCGACGCGCGGCCACGGCGCATTCATATCGATGCGAAGCTGCGGCATGTCTTTATCGTCTTTGAGCACGACGTTGAAACGCGGCATATGGCGTTTGATGAGGCCGGCTTCGAGAATAAGGGCTTCGCGCTCGGTCGCCGTGATGATGACGTCGATTTCGGACAGAATTCGTCCGAGCGACGAAACAAACGCGCGATTGTCATGACCGTCAAAATATTGACGGACGCGCTTTGCAAGATTTTTCGCTTTCCCGACGTATACAATGCGGCCGGCGGCATCTTTCATCAGATAAACGCCGGGCAGGCGCGGCATTTGCGAAAGGGCTTTTTCGTAATCAAATGGCATGGACGTGCATATTGTGCGTCGGAGCGCAATAAAATGCGAATGTTATTCGGCTCTGACAGAGTTTTCGGATCATTGTTCAAGAAACGGAGAATGCAAGAAATCGCGAATGGCGATTATGCGGCAATCGGCGCGGCGCGCCCTCCGCGAAAATATCAGAGTTTACCGTTTAAATCATGGAATTATCGGCGGATTTGCGCGCGCGCCGATTGAAAATGCGGATTGTTTTTCGCCGGCATATACGCTAGAAAATGTCGCTTTTTCGATGTGCCGCCGCCGGCGGCATTTTTTGTGCGCCGCCGCCGGCGGCGTTCGCTTGCTTTTCGATAGTCTGAGGAGATGCCCGATATGCCGATTCACGTGCGATGCGAACAAAATGTTGCGCCGATTGTCTTTTTGCCCGGCGACCCGAACCGCGCCAAATGGATTGCCGAAAATGTGTTCGAAGATGCCGTTTGCACGACGTCATACCGTCAGATGTTGGGGTATACCGGGCTTGTGCGCGGCGTCCCTGCGAGCATTCAGACGACGGGAATGGGCGGTCCGTCGGCGGCGATCGCATGCGAAGAGCTTTTGACGCTCGGGGCGAAGTTCTTCATTCGCATCGGCACGTGCGGCGCATTGGATCCGGCGATGAATCCCGGCGATCTGCTCCTTGTGACGGCGGCATGCATGTCCGACGGCACGTCGCGCGAGATCGTCGATGCGTATATGAAGAATTCGACGATAGAGCATCTGGGGTTTGCGGCGACGTCGGATTTCGATTTTTTGCGCGCGGCGCGCGACGAAGCCGTTGCTCAAAAAATACCGTTTCATATGGGAAAAGTCGCGAGCCTCGACAGGTTCTACGGGCATGACGGCGAAACATACCGCCGATTGGCGAAGCTTGGCGTCGCCGCCGTCGAAATGGAAGCCGCGACGGTGCTGGCGACGGCGGCGACGCGCGGCGTTCGCGCCGCTGCGATGATGACGGTTTCCGATCAGGTTTTCGGCGCAAAACGCGCCGACGAAGCGACGATTCAAAAAGGCGTCGAACGCATGATACGCGTTGCCGTCAATGCGGCAGGCTATGTTGCCGATTAACTTTTATTCGCTTTGCAATGTGTTTGCGCGAATTTTTTGCATGAGGAAATCGAATTCATGAAGAATATGCACATCATGCCGATGATCATTTTGGGGGCTTTTGCGTCGGTTTCGGGCATTTCGGGATGCGATGATGCCGACGACGCGAAGATCGATCCGATCTATTTGTTCGACGCGTCGGCCGACTATTCGCAATATCCGATCGCCGGGGCGAAAGAAATCAAGGGGTTCGGCGCGTATCCCAACGATATCGCGATTGCCGGAAATTACGGCTATGTCGTCGATTATTCGAATAATGCGATCCATCGCATCGATTTGACGTCGGGCGAAACCGAATTTGCGTTTATCGATCTCGGGCAAAATGCCGGTCCGTATTCGGTTTATGCCGATGCCGGCATCATTTATGTGACGGTGCAAGGCGCAAACGCAATTTGGCAATACGATGCCGACGGCAGAAAACAATCGGTCATCGACGGCGTGACGCTGAAACAAACCTTGATTGCGCCAACCGATATCGCGGCATACGGCGATTATGCGTATATTGCCGACAGCGGCTATAATTATGCCGATCCTGCCCGGACGAAAGGCACCATTTTCAGTCTCATGCCCGACGGGAGCGTCGAATCGGAATCGGGAAATGCGATAAATCCCGCATTTTTGCGCATTTTAGAGATCGGAGACGAAGCTTATACGCTCGTCTCCGACGCCGGCGTCATTTTATATAACAGCGATTACGCGATACAAAGCATGCCCGAGCGAACGTGCGTATGGATGTCGAAAATCGGCGCGCAAGGCAAACGTCTGGGCAATGAGCGCGGGCATGCGTGCGCGAAAAATACGAGCATCGGGTCGCTTGCATGGGACAAAGACACGCTTTACGTCGGCGATGCAACGAATCCGCAATACCATACCGTCGCGTTGTCGGATCTGATAAACGGCAAACCGTCGGACGATAATTTGAAGCTCAAAACGCATCGCTTTTCGGACGAAGCATATACGACGGCCGTTAAACCTCTTGTCGTCGGAAATGCGCTTGCGGTGTTAGACAGCGCCAAAGATACGCTCCGTTGGATTGAAGACGGAAAAGAAACGATCTTTGCGCTATCGCGAGGCGAAGTTCGAAAAATGCCGATAGACGCAGAATATGATGCGAAGAATAACCAAATTGTTATATTAAATTCGGCATCGGGGACAGTCGATATCGTTAAAGTCCGATAGCGTCATGCGACTCGGCAAAGCCCGGCGTATCGGCCGACGGACGATAGCCGGGCAAGGCGCGGCGTATCGGCTTGCCGCCGATAGCCGCGCAAGTTGCGCGTATGCGCGCCGGGTGCGCGCCCGACGCGCATAGCGCAACCGGTCTGCCGTCTGCCTGCGGCAGACCGGCGAAGGCGTATTGCCCCCGCCTGCGCGGGGGCAATAGCCGGAGCATCCGAAAAAAGCGCTTTGAATCGCACAAAATTCAGCTAAGAAATGAAAATTTTGCGAAATATTATGAATAGGCGCTATTTGCCGATTATTTCTTCGTATTTGTCGGCGACGGCGTCGTAGCGGTAGAGTTTGTTTTCGGCGGGGCAGAAATAGACGAATTCGAGGGTTACAAAGCGATCGTCATTATTTTCGCCGATACGGTAGGCGTAACACGTCATTTGGCGCGGTATGCCGTTTTCGGGGGACGATTCGAGCGCAGCCGGGGTTTCGGCGATGAAGCTCAGACCCGCGCGAAGCAATCCGGCTTGTTCGAGTTTTCGGAGAATTTCCAATTCTTGGGCGCGTTCGATCTTGGGAAGCGCGGGGGCTTCGTTTTGGGCGCCTGCATTTTGGCTGTTTGCCGCGTCTTCGGGCGCGTCCGGCAGGTTGGGCGTTTTATCGCCGGTTTCGTCGGCCGACGGCGCCGGCGCTGCAGCTAAGGCTTCGTTCGGCGCATCGCCGTCCGCAGCGTTTGTTTGTTTGCATCCGGGCAAACCGGCAACGAGCATAAGCGCAACGAGCGCAAAAAAAACGGCTTCGGATGCGACGCGGGAGAAAACGCGCAGTCCGAGGCGATCGGCGTATCTCATAAGAAAAAACCTTGAAAAATCGAAAAAATGCGCGGCAAATCCGCGTTTTCGCCGGCAGCGCCCGGAATCGCGGCGTCTGCCCGTGCGGCGTTTTAGCACGAGTCGGGCCGCCCGATCGACAAAATATGCATCGACGTGTTTGGACCGGGGTTTGCGATCGGCGGAAAAACGCCAAAAACGCAAAAACGCCAAAAACGCCGAAAGGCGCGTTCCGGTCGGAAGGCGCCTTTCGGGGGGGGAGATATATTTTTTGAATCAGCCGACCGGGAAGCAAAACATGCGCTGTTTTGCTTCCGGTGCCGAAGATTATTCGTCGGATTTTGTTTCGGTCTCGACGGATTCTGTTTCGGATCCGTCGGTTTTGGTTTCGGTCTCGGCGGATTCGGTTTCGGCTTCGTCGGATTTTGTTTCGGTCTCGGCGGATTCGGTTTCGGCTTCGGCCGATTGGGCTTTGGCTTCGGCTGCTTTTTTGGCGTTCATTTTCGCAATCATCTTGGGCAGCGTGAGGAAGAGAATGGCGCCCACGATGAAGCCCGCGCCGACAAATTCGCCCGTGCTGGGCAGTTTGTAGCCGTCGAAAACGAGCGCAAGCGCAAGCGTCGCGCAAACGCCGGCCAAAATCGACGAACACCGATTGACGGGAACGGCAAATGCATTTTCGGATTTATCCAAAAGGATAAGACCGCCGAAGACGCCGTTAAACTGCGAGAAGAAACCGATGCATGCCGCTGCGGCGATGATTTGAGCCGGATGTTCCCAGAACGCGAAGAAACCGTTGCGGATATCGATCAAAAGCTGACCAAAACCGCTCGCGGCCGTTTCGGGGGCGAAAAACTGCGCAATAAAGAGAATGATGAGAACGGACGGCGTGCCGACCATTTGCTCTTCGACGAAGAATTTCTTTGTATCGTCGTCGTTTTCGCTCTTGGCGAGTTTCGACATAAAGGAGAGACGGCAGAAGTAGGAGCCGAGATAGATGACGAGATCGATGAGGAGCATCGTGTTCATCAGCGCTTTTTCGTCGCGCGTAGCGCCTTCGAAGACATACGGCCAAGCGTTCGTAACGATGAGAGCGCCCAGCGACATCGCAAGCGCAGCCCAAGAGAACCAACGCACGTGGCGTTTGGATAACTTGTCGACGATCGGCGACATAATGAGCATGCCGCCGCGCATAAACAGCATCGCAAAAACGATCGAAACGCCGTCGATCGTGTAAGCCAGCGTCGTCGTCACGACGACCAAACCCGTGCAAATGCCCGAGAGCAATGTCCAAATTCGCGGACGCGGCAAAGAAATTTTTTTGCTGCCCAGATTGAGCGTCCACTGCGTGGCATATTTCCACCAACGCATGCAGCTGATGAAACAAATCATGACTAAAATCGAAGCCATGATCGTGGGCGGCAAAATTTCGCCGCTCGATACTGTCCAATCTGCGGCCGCTTTGCCTGCGCTTTCGTCTGCCCACAGACCTTTTGTCAAGACTTTGGTGAGGAACGAATACGGAACGTAAACCGCAAAATACCCAAACGCAAACCACCAAATGCTGATTTGCTTCTTAGGCGCTGTCAAATCTGTCATTGCAACATCTCTCTGTTAAAAAGGAAAACAAAAAACAATTTGCTTCAAAAAGCAAATACGCGCTTTAACACTGCATATCGCTTTAAACAATATATTTTTTGACTTTTTTCGGTTTTCGGGTTCCACGTCCCAAAACGGCTTAATTCCGCATGAATCGCCGACTTTGCAATGTCTGAAACTATGCATGATGTATGAATTTGTGGGCGATGTAATTTATATAACTACATGCGGATTTTATATATTATTTTTTTGGGGCGCGCGCCGGACGTTCGGTTTTATCCGATGACGATTGCAATTTTTAAGCGCGCATCGATCGGCGGTCAGCGGTCGGCCCTGGGCACAGAGTTTAGAGCTCAGAGCTTTGAGCTTTATCGGCGATCGGATAATCGGGAAACAGGGCATAGCTGTCGGAGGAATTATTGAGCCGAGAGCGGCTGCGGATCGCCCTTATTTGTCCGTTATGCATTGCGCATGGCGCGCAGATTGAAAAAAGCCTGCTGCTTCCGGCAAAAAAATGCTAAACTCCGCATTCGCATGACGCGGATGAATTTTCGGCAACTCAACCGAAAATAATTCAAATTTACTGCAAAAAAAAAGCGAGTTTTTAAATGTTATTCGGGAGTTTTAGAAATCACATGGCAAAAATGAAATTAAGCGCGATCGCCGCCGCAGCCCTCGCCGCGGCATTGTCTGCCGGATGCGCCGCGCAGCAGGCAACCGACGGCTCAAATGCTGTCCAATCGGCAACGGGCAATAACGCCGGGAATGCGGCAAACGCGGCCGGAAACAGCCAAGAATCCGACGATGTTCAAAAGCACGCCGGCATCGCCCGCGAGTGCCGAGGCGATATCGCCGATATCATGCGAAATGCCGACGGAACGATCGGCGTGCTTTCGGCCGACAAAACGATCCGAAAAATCGCTTCCGACGGCACGTCGGCGGTGTTGGGCACGCTTTCGGGCGATATCTCCGAGTATTCGCTCATGCCGTTTTCCAATATCATTATCCGGCGCAGCGGCGGCAAAATCATGGTCGAAGATATCGCAACCGGACTCGAACTCTTCAAACTCCAAGGCGACGCCTCGATCCCCAAAGTCTGGTACGCCCAAGATTTCGAAGAACTCGCCATTCAAACGACACAGGGGCGATACAATATTTGGAAAACAAAAGAACGATTCTCCGGCGTCTCGACGGGCGAAACCGTGCAAGATTTCCTCAATCGCCAAAGCCCCGATCATTCCTTGGCCTATCCGGGCACGCTTCGCGCGATGGCGCTCGGCAAAAATGGCAACGTCGCCGTTGCGCTCGACGACCCGACGGCCGGAAAAGTCGGGCTCATTTACCGCCTCGATACGATCAATGCCCCCGGCACGCTCGCCGTTCAGGCGCGCACCAACACCCCGGTGAGCGTCGTCGCGATTTCGCCGTCGTCGAATTATATTGCGGCAGCCGACGAAAATGGCGATTTTTATTTCATGAATACCGTCGAAAAGAAAGGTTTCATCGCCTTTGCAAAACTCTATAAAAATGTTCGCGACGTCGTATTTTGGGGCGATAATCCCGTCGTTCTTCAAGATAACCGCACCGCCGTCATCGATGCCAAAACCGGCGCCGCCGTTTCCGAAATTGACGAACGCTTCGATCGTTGCATCGTCGCCGACGATAATCTTCTTTGCATCGGCGACGGTTGGCTCAGCGTCATTTCTGCCGCAAACGGCAAAACGCTCAAACGTTATGCCTTCTCGGGCGATAAATATGCTGTCGTCGACGTTGCAGAAAATTCGGTGTCGGGATCATTGGCAAACGATAACTGCATGTAATTCAAAAATTTTCGCATGAAGTTTTGATTGTTTGCGAGAATTATTGTTATCGATGTTATATTTTAAAGGTGAGGGGGAAGTCTCCCCCTGAGCGCCTCTCTTGCCGCCGATGCGCATCGAGTTCATCGGTAAATGCGTTGTTTTGACGCATGTTCCGCCGATCCTGCGCGATATGCGCATTGCTGCGGCGCGACGGCGCTACCCCCTCTGCGTCCCCCCCTTTCGCTTGCGCGAAACGCCCCCCTTGCGCAGGGGGGCAAATCCTGCGGCATTCTGAATAATCTTTATTATCGGCAGAAATATGCAAATTTCCTTCAAGTTGTGCAAATCGGCTTCGATTTTTATGGCAATGACGTCGGGTATTTTCGGATGCGCCGGTTCACATCCCGATGCCGTGCCTGCCGCAGCAACGTCCGACGCAATCGCAGCCGCCGATTCGCATCCATCCGATGCATCGGTCTCGCCGCCGGACCGTCCGATAAACGCCGATTCGGAGCAATTGCCCGACATCCGAACGCAATCGGATGCTTCGCCGGCTGCGCAAACGCCATCGCAAACCGATGTTTCGGCTGCCGCCGATCCGCAATCTTCCGCAGTTTCCGATGCCGGCGGCGATAGCCGAAATGCGGCACTGCCCGATTCATCGGCGCAAACCGAATCATCGGCGCAAACCGAATCATCGGCGCAAACCGAATCATCGGCGCAAACCGAATCATCGGCGCAAACCGAATCATCGGCGCAAACCGAATCATCGGCGCAAACCGAATCATCGGCGCAAACCGAACCTGCCCCGCAACCGATGACGCAAGCGCAACAATGCGCCGCAATCGGCGATTTCGATTGCGCGCGCCGATCGGAGCTTGCCCTGTTGCGTGCCGGAACCGGCAACATCGCAGCGTTTTGGTCTTACGTCGCCGCCGATCCGCTTTTTGCCGAAACCCTCGACGAAACCGTCCGTCCGCGCGGCACCAATTCGCTCTCCGCTTTGGGCGGCGGATCTACCGTTTCGCTCAAATATGCCGATTCCGCCGACGAAGCCGCAAAAGCCGCCGTCAAACCCGACCAAGACTTGCGCCAAACAATGTATCGCTCCGAAATCGCTTATTGGCGGCTGTGTCAGATCTTGGAATGCAGCTTCGGCGCCCCCGTGTCACGCCCCGTGCGTTGGTCAAAATCCGATTTCAATGCGTTGTATGCTGCATCCGATTCGAAGAAAAATGCAGCATATCGCTCAAAATTCGAACATCTGATTTGGGCAAAAGAAAACGGCACGATGTATCTTTACGCCGCTTACAAAGAATGGATACCCGATTTTGTGGGATTTCCCATCGAAGTCACGTCGGCTTGGACGGTTTATCAGCGCCCGAATGCAACGCAATATCCCGACCTCAAGACGTTGTTCTCGGCGATTTTGGCAGGCGGTCGCGGCAGCTCCGTCACAACCGTCAAAAAACTCCTCTCCTATGCCGAATCGATGACTTCGCGCGATCTCTTGCAACAGCTCTCCGATCTTACGCTCATCGATTATCTGACGAATAATTGGGATCGTTACAGCGGCGCGCAATCGAATTACGGCGCAAATTGTCACTTCCGAAACGGCGGCATCATCGCCATCGACAACGGCGCCGCTTTTCCGCCGTGGCACGCGCCGCGCGTCGTGAAACGGTTGCATTCCGTGCAGACGTTCAGCCGGAAACTCGTCGAAAATTTGCGCATGCTCGATCCCGACGATCTCCTCTCGCGGCTCATCCCAAATCCGACAAAAGAAGAGCGCAAAAGTTACGGGCGGTTCAAAGAACGGCGCCGCGACGCCCTCCGATATATCGATGAGTTGATC
>CAVGZQ010000099.1:7866-10558 GCA_963633515.1 Bacteroidaceae bacterium | reverse complement strand
GCGGCGCGTCTTTTGCGCCTGCTGCGCAATGCGCCGCGCGTTCGCCCGCGCGCCTGCGGCTTCGGCGGGCTTTTTTTTCGCCGCAGCAATCTTTTCGGCGACGGCGCGCGCAAAACTCCCGGCGCGCCCGATTTCGTTTGCGGTCTTTGGCGCATCGCTTCGCGAAATCTTAAAAATCGATTTTATCCGATCGCGCAAAGCGGTAATATCCGTGCGGCAGTTTTCTCAACATTAACGACGATTTGGATGAACCATGCCTCTTGAAACCAAAGCTTTAAGCGATTTTCAAAACATCATTTCTTCCGAAATGGATTTGCAGGAAGCGCTTGCCGGCGGCAATCTCGACGGTTGCGCCATCCGCGACGCAAACCTCTCGCGAACGTCTTTCGAAAATCGGGTCCTCAAAAACGTCCTCATCCACCGGGTCTCCATGCCGAACCTGCGCATGGACGCCATGCAGGCAAACGCTTTGCAATGCACGGCAAGCAATCTGCGCGGATGCTCGATGAGAAATGCCGACATCGACGGATGGAACATGCTCAATTGTCACGCCATCGAATGCCGATTCGATGAAACAATTTTGCAAAATGCAAACATCTTCGAATCCGATCTCGTTAATTGCAGCTTCGTTCGCGCAAAAATTATCAAAACGCAGTTTCAGTCGAATAATATGTATGGCGCGTCGTTCGAAAACGCTTTCTTGGCTCAGGTCGGGTTTGCCGATCCGAAAATGGGCAATGCCGAGCTCTCGCGAACCAATTTCTCGCGCGCCATGATCATCGATTCCTCGTTTAAAGGCGCAAATCTTCAAACGTCGAATTTTACCGACGCAATCCTCGTTCGCGTCAATCTCATGGGGGCTTGTTTGGCGCGCGCCGATTTCAGAGGCGCCGTTCTCGTCGATTGCAGCATATCCCCCGACAGCCGAAACGAAGCATTGTTCCTGTAAGCCGCAGCGATTTTTTCGATATATCATAAGAGGTAAAAAAAACATGGCATCCGACGCCCGACATCAACAGATTAAATCCGCTCTCGAACGCTACACAAAAGAGGAACTCGTCGACTTGACGGAACACCTCTTGCGCATCTACGTTCTCAACGAGCCCGTCAAACTCGACGCTTGCGCTTCCAAACCCGAAACCGTCAAAGATCTCATGGGGCTTTCTTTTGCCCAAATCATTGCCCTTTTGCAAAATAGCCTCGAAGTCGATGAACTCGCAAAATTCAGAGTCACGCCCTATACCGTTTATGTGTCGATCGGCGATGCGGAATTCGATCTTAACGGTCCGACGCCGGCTTTGGCGCGCGACGGCGCCGCCGAAGCCGAACACAATTCCGCCGGCGAAGACCCCGGCGATGACGATATGTCGCCCGCCGAACGCATGGATCTCGACAGCAAACCTTGGCGCCGCGCACCGCAGGCTGCGCCCAAAGCTCCGGTTTCGCACGTCGAAACGCCGTCGATGGCCGATCTGTTCGCAAACGATCGCGGCGCCGCTCGCGGTTATGCCTTGTTTGACGAACCGCCGTCGCGCGCCGACGATGACGACGAGCTGCCGCCGCCGATCGCCGAAACGGCTCCGGGCGACGACCCCCAAGTCAAATCCGAGTCGGCGTCAAACGATTTTGCCAAAACCGCCGCTTCGCGCGAAGATGCTCCCGCTCCTGCCGCCCCACCCGCTCCCCCCGCGCTCGCTGCGGGCGACAAACAAATCAATCCGTCAAACCGCTTCGCAAGCCTCGATCTCGATTAGGAGTATTCGGTTATGTCTGCTTCCGATACGATCCGCGCGCGCCGCTTCTTCGAACGCGGGCTCTATTTCCTCAATCAAGGGCAATTTCCCGACGCTTGCGTCAATTTCAAAGATGCGCTCCAAATTGCGCCGAACTTTTTGCCGGCGCGCGCAAATATGGCGATCGCCCTCAGCCGACAGCACAAATACGTCGATGCCATCAAACTCCTCGAAGAAGGACGAAAACTCGTCGCGCTGCGCGACGACCAAGCCATCGAGGTTTTCCGGCTTTTGGGCACGATTTGTCTCATTCGGCAAGACTACCGCGCCGCTTCTTATTACATTCGCGCTGCGCGAAAACTCGACCCTCAAAATCCCGGATTAAGACTTCTCCATGCGCAATGCGCATGCAAATCGGGCGATTTTGCCGCCGGGCTCGATCTCATGCTCGAAAGCGCCAAAGCTTCCAAAGACGATTAAAATCCCCGTCCGCTCCGAGTATCGGTTTCATCGCCGTCCGATCCCGGCGATTGGCATCGGACGGCTGCGCCGATCGGGGCTTTGGGCGGACTTATTCCGACTTCTGATGCGGAGAATGCTTTATGGCGGAGTCAAGAATCGCCGTCTGCGCCGGATCGTTTGATCCCCCGACTTTGGGGCATATCGATCTCATCGATCGCGCCGCGCGGCTTTTCGGCCGAATTATCGTTGCCGTCGGCGTCAATCCCCGAAAAAAAACGCTCTTTTCCGTCGGCGAAAGAATCGAATTGCTTAACCGATCATTGGCCGGACTCGCAGACGGAAGCCATAATCCCCCGATAATCGAAGTCGCTTCGTGCGGCGGGCTGCTCGTCGATTTTTGCCGCTCGGTCGGCGCTTGCGCCGTCGTTCGCGGGCTGCGCGCGGCAGGCGACTTCGAATCCGAGTTCCGGATGGGGCTCGTCAACAAAGATTTGGCC
>CAVGZQ010000099.1:0-7856 GCA_963633515.1 Bacteroidaceae bacterium | reverse complement strand
GAACAAGTTCCGTCTGACATGAATAAAAACGCCGATTACCTCGAAAAACGACTCCTTTTGCTCCGCCGTCTGTGCCGCGATGCCGCAAAAAATCACGATGACGCCGTCGCCGCCTATCTCGGCGATGCCGCCGCGCTCGATGCCGAAAATGCGCCGTTTGCCGAACAAATCCCCTTCCCCGCGCTCATTCAAAACTTCGGACTCAACCCGTTCGAAGCGAATGTCCTCTTTTTGTCGATAGCCCCCGCCGTCGATGCCGGATTTCGCCAAATCCTGACCGCATTGCGCCAAAACTTCGCCCTCTCGCAGGTCGATGTCGCAACGGCACTCGATCTCTTCAGCGAAAATTTTGCGGCGAAAATCGAAAATCGCAAAAGTTTCTCCCCCGGCGCGCCGTTATTCTTGCATCATATTTGCGAACTCATCCCAAAAATCGGATCCGAAACGCAGCTCCAAGATATGGTAATCCAACCGACGCCGCGCATCGTGTCCCACGTCTTGAATCAAGAGGCCGACGCCGATATCGGCGGATTCAGCCGAATCATGCGCCCGACGGTCAAAATCGCCGATGTCGTCATTTCCGACAAAAAACGGCAACAAATCCTATCGCTCGTCGAAAACTGCGAGCGGTGCATGGCGCTCAAAAAATCATGGGGATTCGAAGAAATCGGCGGCGGCGGACGCAATATCATTTTGCTGTTCAGCGGACCGTCGGGCACCGGAAAAACGCTCATGGCGCAAGCCGTCGCCGGCGAACTCAAACGCCCCCTGCTCTTGGTCGATGCCCATGAACTCCAAGCACGCCGCGGGCTCGAAGACAACCTCGATAAAATTATGCGCGAAGCCCGCTTGCAACGCGCCGTCCTGCTCTTCGACGACTGCGAGCTCATTTTTGCGGCGCGAACCCAAGGAAACCGCGATCTCCCGCTTCTGCTCGCGGCGCTCGATGCCTATGAAGGCATCGTCATCATGACGACGAATTTGCCCGCCGAACTCGATGCCGCACTCGACAGGCGCGTCACCATGCAAATCGATTTCGATATTTTGCCCGCTAAACTGCGCGAATCCCTTTGGATCCGCCATATCCCAAAACAGGTCGAAATCGCGCCCGACGTCGATCTCCCCCATTTGGCCGAAAAATACGAGTTTTCCGGCGGCATGATACGGAATTCCGTTTCCGTCGCCATGAACCGCGCGCTTGCTTCGGCTAAGAATAATATTTGCAATTGCGGAGAAAGCATCGGCAATAATTCGCCAAAAAGCGAAATGTTAAACAATAATCATGTTGATGCAGCAGGCTGCGCGAAAGATAATTCGTCAGACATCGGGCCTCATCCGATAATCCGTCTCGACATGCAAACCCTCGACGCTGCCGCCCGCACGCAAATTCGCAACAAAATCAAAAAACTCGCCGATAAAACCCTCACGGCGCTCACAATCGACGACCTCGTTCTGCCAAAAAAAATCAAAGAAAAAATTCGCAGTCTCATCGCCTCGGTGCGCAATCGCCGCACGATTTTCGAAGATTGGGGATTCGGCGAAAAAATTACAAAAGGACGCGGCATTTGCGCCCTCTTTCGCGGCGATTCAGGCACAGGAAAAACGCTTTCGGCCGAAATCATCGCAAACGAACTCGGCATGGCGCTCTATCGCGTGCGCATTCCGGCCATCGTTTCGAAATACGTCGGGGAAACCGAAAAAAATCTCGAAAAATGCTTCCGCGAAGCCGCCGCTTGCGGCGCTGTTCTGCTCTTCGACGAAGCCGATTCCATCTTTTCCAAACGCACCGAAGTCAAAGATTCCAACGACCGATACGCCAATATGGAAGTCAATCTCTTGCTCCAGGAAGTCGAACGCTTCGAAGGCGTCGTCATCCTTACGACGAACCTCGATGCCGCCATCGACGATGCCTTCGAACGCCGTCTCAATCACAAAATCGATTTCCCCTTTCCCGACGCCCGCGACCGCGCGCGCATTTGGAAGCGGCTCCTTCCCGCTGCCGCCCCGCTTGCCGGCGATATCGATTTCGAAACGCTCGGCAGAGATTTCGAATTGTCGGGCGGATGCATCAAAAATTCCGTCTTGCGCGCCGCCTACAAAGCGGCCGAACGAAAAACGCAAATCGATATGCAGCTGCTCGAAGACTCCGGACTCCAAGAATACCGCGAAATGGGAAAACTCGTTCCGAACCGCAGAAATCCATGGGATTGAGCGCGCACGGCGCGCGATTCCCGACCCCAAAACGTTCCATTTTAAGTGTAATTATAGCGCACTGTAAATGTATAAGACTGCTGCAATAAGGCAAGCGGCATGACGGCGTTTCCCGAAGTTCTTGAGCGTTATTTCGACGATGTCGCGCTGCGCGCGCGGATAAAACGCGTTTCGTTTAAATCGCTCATGGCCCGCGCCGAGCAATGCGATTGCGCGCAAACGCTCTTTGCCTATATAAAAACGAGCAAATTGCTGCGCGATGAGCGCGACGGTATTTTAAACGATTTGCAATATGCAAATAAATATATATCCTTTTGCGCGCGGCTCAAAATTGTCGAATCGGCGCTAAAACGCATCAAATCGCGTTTCGACGATGACAATATCCCGTTTCTCGTCATCAAAGGCGCGCCGTTAAGCCATGCGCTTTTCGGATCGCCGGCGGCGCGTTCGACGGCCGATATCGATATTTGGCTCCGTCGCGAAGATCTCCCGCGCGCGCGGCGCCGGCTCTTTGAAATGGGATATATTCAGCCCGAAAAACCGCGCCTTTGGGCGACGAACCAAGAACTGTTCGTCCATGCCGCGTTTGCGCCGGCCGAACTCCATTGGCGTCCGGCTCTGCCCGCGCTCCCGGCGCCCGGCTTCGGCGAAGCGTATCGGCGATCCGCGCCCTGCGATCGGTTCGCCGCCGGCGCGCATGTCCCCGATCTCTGCGTCATGTGGTTTATCCTTCTGACGCATGCCATGGAACACGCTTTTGCGCTCAAAACACGACTCGATATTATGGCGTTTTGTTCGAATTTTATTCAAAAACGATATGATCAAACCGATGAATCTGTTTTGCATGCCTATGCCGGCCAATTCGGTTTGGCGCGCATGAGCCGTTCGGCGTTCGATTTTGTGCGCCGAATATTGCGCGACGGCGGCGATGCCGACGGCGATTCGATTGCGTTTCGCTTCTTGTATGACAATGCGCGCGATGCGTGGTTCAAAGACAGTTCGGTCGGGGCAAAGCTCGTTTCGGGGCGCGACCGAAAAGGCGAAGCCGTTGCGGGGCTTGCGCTGCGGTCGGCGGCGATGCTGCTTTGCGACGCGCCCCGGGACGGATGGACCGGCGCCGCGAAAACGTTTTTTCTCGGTCCGCACAAAATCGGCCGCGTTTTGCACGGTTTTTTTGCGCCCTGAGCTCCGTTTTCGGGCAATCGCGGCGCAGACAAAACGCGCGTATGCTCGCACGGTCCGGCGCAGCCGGACCGGAGAACATAGCGCGTTGCGAAGGCGTATTGCGGGCTTATGCCCGCAATAGCCGAAGCCCGAAGGCGTATTGAGCCCCGAAAAGGGGCGAAATAGCCGAGGTCCCCCGCCGCTGCGCTTCAAATGCGAAGACGCCGACGGCCGCTTCCCCGATCCTCCCGACGCGGATCGTTAAAACGTCTCCTGCCCCGGCGTGTGCATCCCGACGCGCCGGATTTCCCGCAATTTTATGGAATTATTCCGCAAAACCGTGTAGACTTTTCGCCCTGTGCGGCGTTGAAAAACGCCCGGTTTTTGTCTTTAAGGAGGATAACGTGGACAAACTTACGGTTTTGCAAAAAGCGCAAGAATACGGCGGAGAACGCGGGCTCGAACGGCGCAGAGCCATCGAGAAACTCATGGTGTATGCGCGGTCGAAAGGGTGCAATATCGAGGCCGGCGGCGGGCGAATCGGCGGCATCAATTTCAGGTACGGCGGAATCGGCTATGCCATCATGGACTTGAGCACCGAAGGCGACGTCAAGCTCTATGCTCAGCCCCATCCCAACAAAACCGCACCCGAATCTTTGAGCGGGAAAATTAACAAATATCTCGAAAATCACGAAGTTCTCAAGCTCAAAAGCCATCCCATCAATTGCCACGGGCTGCTCGTCGACAAACTCGAAGACATCCCCCAGCAGGCCCTCTGCGAGTTCCTCGACCTCGCCCTTGAGGCAATCAAAGACACGTATTACAAAGACTGATTGAAAGCGATCGATTTTCGTCCGGATTTTGCGCATTAGGAGTCAAGCATGGCCAATAATTCTGCTTTAAACGATTCTCTCAATAAACTTTCCGAGCTCTCGTCCAGCGGCGAAGTCGCCCGCGTCAATCGGGCAAAACGCCGGAATAAAGGAAAATCGGAAAGCGCAAAGAGCCTCTTGGGCAATCTCTTGGACGACTCCGTGGCCGCGGCCGAAGAGGAACGGCTGCGCGACGAAGCGCGAAAACGCGCCGAAGAAGAAGAAGCGCTGCGCCGGAAAGAACACGACGAAGAAATGGCAAAACTCCAAGCCGAGCAAGCCATTTTGGCCGAGCAGAACGAAATCGAAGAACGAAAAATGCGGCAAGCCGAGATGCAGGCGCAGCTGCAGCGGCAGAAAGATATCGAAGCCGGCATCATAGACTTGGAAGAAGAAGCGCGCCAAAAACGCGCCGAAGAAGAACGGCTCGCCGCGATCGCCGCCGAAAAAGCACGAAAAGAAGCCGAAAAAATCGCCGCGCAAAAATTGCGCATCGAACAGCAAAACGAACTCGAAGCCCTGAGAATCGAAGAAGCAAATGCGGCGGCCGCCCCGAAGAAAAATTCAAACTTTTTGATCATCGCCTTGGCTGCGGCGATTATCATCGCCGTCGCTTTCTTGGGCTATCGGCAATACGACATAAATGCGAAAATCGACTACTACGCCTTAGAAGACAATTGCGCGCCGATAAGTCTGACTTTCGTCGATGCGCGCATGGACGAATTCGCCGTGGCGTCGAACGTCGTCACGCAAGAAGCGCCGCCCAAACCGGCAGCCAAAAAATCGGGCGCAAAGAAAAAAACGGCGCAGCCCGCCGCCGCAAAGCCCGCGCCGTCGCTCACCGCCGGCCGAAAAGGCGGGCTCTTCGGATCCGGAAAACTTTAATCGCTATGCGTCTGTTGGCTTGACGCTGCGAACCGATAAGGCTCACAGGGGATTGAAATGAAATCATTCTTTCGAACGAAAGCGGCAGCCGCCGCCGTCGCTTTGGCTGCGGCCGGCGCCGCGATGGGGGGATGCGTCGACGCCGATCCCCTTCCGGATGCGCCGCTCCGGGAAGGCATTGAACTCGGCACGCACGTCCAAGATTGGCGCGACGAAGTCATCTATCAGCTCATCGTCGACCGATTCCATAACGGCGACGTCAACAACGACTTCAACGTCGACACGCGTTCCATGAGCCGATACCACGGCGGCGATTGGCAGGGCGTTATCGATAAACTCGATTATCTGCAAGAATTGGGCGTGACGACGCTCTGGATTTCGCCCGTCGTCAAAAACGTCGAAGAAGATGCGGGGTTTGCTTCGTATCACGGCTATTGGACCGTCGATTTTCTCAAACATAACCCCCATTTCGGCGATTTGGCTACGTTGCGGCGCCTTTCCGATGAATTGCACAAACGCGGCATGAAACTCATCATCGATATCGTCACGAACCACGTCGGGCAAGTCTTCTTCTACGATATCAATATGAACGGGCAGGCCGACGAGTGGCTCTCAGGATCGGGCGAGCCCGACAAAGGATCGGGATTGGGCAAAGACGAAATCGGCGCCTTGAGCCGCGTCACCGAATACGACCCCGATTTCAATGCAAAAGGCATTTCGGCGTATACGAGCATGGGGATTTCCGGACAGGCTCCCATCGTTTTCTTCGATATGCCGGAGATTAACCGCACCGCCCCCGGCCCGCAAAACCTCGACCTCGATCATGACGGTGTCATTTCGTCCGTTATCGAGCAGAAAGCTTTTGCCAACAAAGATTGGTACCATCAGCGCGGCAGAACCTTCGATTACGACACCCTCGACGATGGCGACCCGAGCTCATGCACCGATTATTCCGCGATGAAATGCGTCTGCGAACGGCGTCTCACCGCCTACGACGGCACAAAAGGCGCCTATTTGGACGGCGAAAGCCGAAAGTATTGCCAAAATACCCAAACGCTTTTGGGCGATTTCCCCGGCGGACTCAAAGACGTCGCAACCGAACGCGAAGACGTCCGGCAGGCGCTCATCGACGTCTTTACCTATTGGATCGACGTCACCGATTGCGACGGATTCCGCATCGATACGCTCAAACACGTCGAGTATTCGTTCTGGGAGAAATTCGCCCCCGCCATCCGAAAACACGCCGCTGAACGCGGCAAAAAGAACTTTTTCATGTTCGGCGAGGCGTTCGACGGCAACGATATCTTGCTGGCTTCTTACGTCGAAAACAAAAACTCCGTCGATTCCGTCTTTTTGTTTTCTCAAAAATACGCCATCGACCAAGTCTTTAAATGCGCGCCCGGAAACGCGTCGATCAAGTGCAGCGCGCCGTCGGGCACGGCGCCGCTCTACGGATGGGATTATTCTTGGGCGATCGGCGGGCGTCATGCGCTTTTTAGCAACGTCGCGCGCGAAAACGGCATAACCGACGCCGACGGCGCCGGCATTGCCCCGCGCGATGCCCTCGTCAACTTCCTCGACAACCACGACGTCGGACGATATCTCTTCGACCGAAGCGACGAAAAAGGCGTCGACTCGCTCAAAAACGCCCTCTCCTTCTTGTTCTTCCAGCGCGGCATCCCCTGCATTTACTACGGCACCGAGCAAGGGTTTATGGGCGGAAACGATCCCGCCAACCGCGAAGATATGTCCGACGCGAGCGCCTCGATCTTCAAAATCTATCCCGATATCTATCCGAACTACACGCCTTGGGACACGCAAAACCCGATTTTTGCCCACATTCAGTCGCTCGCAAAAATCCGCAAAGCCGTCCCCGCGCTGCGCCGCGGCACCGTCGGAAGCGCCGTTTGGTACTCCGAACAAACGACGGGCGACGAAGCCGGCATCTATGCCTTCTTCCGCACCTACGAAGGCAAATCCGCCATGATCGTCATCAACACGCACGAAACCCAAACGAGCAGCACCGCGTCGGGCGGCGGCATGGAAACGCCCTGGCCGAACAACACACGCCTTGCCGATCTCCTCGATCCGACGTTTTCGGTTACGCTCTCGGGCAACAAAGCGTCTGTTTCCGTGCCCCCCATGCGCACGCGCATTCTCGTGCCCGAAGCCGACAAAGCCGAATACGGTTTATAAAATAACCGAAATCTCTGCATTTTATGCATCTTTTGAATCGCCTCCCGTTTCGCATTCGCGACTCGGGCGGCTTTTTTTTTGCCCTGCCGTGCCGGCAGAGCAAAAAAACTGCGGCTATTGCGCCGCAAGCGGCGCAATACGCCTTTTGGGCGCCCTATCGCCCGCAACGGGCAATACGGGCGCCGGCTTCGGCTATTGCGCCGCAAGCGGCGCAATACGCCTTCGCAGCCTGCCGCCGCCGGGCGGCAGGCTATGCCGCGCATCCGCGCGTTTTTTTGTTCGCTTCGATGCCGATTGTCCGGGCGTTCATAAACCGTTTAAGTTTCGATGACGTTCGTTTTTTGTTGACAAAAATCGAAAAATCGCTATAAAGGCTCTCGCGTTTTGCAAGAAAACGCGTTTTCTTGCATCTGTTCCGTGATCGTCTAATGGCAGGACATCGGCTTTTGGTGCCGAGTATCTAGGTTCGAATCCTGGTCGCGGAATTTAAGCACTGCATCGATGCAGTGCTTTTTTTTTTTTTTTTTT
>CAVGZQ010000098.1:6199-10697 GCA_963633515.1 Bacteroidaceae bacterium | reverse complement strand
CGATTGCCGATGTTCCTTCGGCGTCGCGATTGTCATCGCCGCCGATCGCGATTTTTGACGGCGCGCCGCCGTCGGGCAGATCGGTTTCGCCCGATTTCAAAGCCTCGGGTTCAAGAAAATCGTCGGTATCGATAGAAATATCGGGTGCTTGGCCGGCGTTTCTTTCGGCGGCATTTTGCGCGATTGTTTGTTCGCGCAGAGCGCGCAGCGACTCGAACATTTCGGGCGTCATTTGCATTTTGCGCGTTTCGTTGTCTCCGAAATTCCCGAATGCGCTTTCGTGAGCCGAAATGTTTTGCGCAATCGCGGCAGACGAAGCCTCGGGCGTGTTTTTTCTGCCCAGTCCGCTTTTTCCGGATTTGAAGCCCAAATCGCTGCTGTCGAAATCGTCGGCGAAATTCATATCGCCGTCGCTCAAGGATCCCCAATGGATATCGAGTCCGCCCAATTTCGAAGGTTGCGTTTGCGCCGGTTCTTCGTCGGTTCGCCCGGCTTGTCCGAGAGATGAGTCCCAAAGCGTATCGAAATCGGCGTCGTTAAAACCGTCTAACAAAGACGGCGTATTTGATTTGTTTTCCGTGCCGTTATTTATTGTATCCGACATCCAAATACCTCGTTCCGGATTGTCTGAAATGATCAATCAACGCCAAAAACCGTCGCGGCCGCCGGCGAAAAATAAATGCATATCGGGAAAACTCCCGCAAATACCGCCTGTGAGTGATATCTCACTTCTGAAACAGACAAAAAATCGCTTTAAAATGACACGAACGCCCGATTGCCGCAAATACTAATGTGCGCATCGGGCAATTTTTTGCCGGAAGGCGGATTTTGCGCCGATGCGCCGTTGCGGTGCGCCGTGAAATCGCGCGCTGCCCTGCGCCGAAGTCTGAGGTTTGAGTATTATTCGAAATACGGTTTGTAAAATCGAATAATGAACAAAGTAGGCGTTTTCGTGCTAACAATGTCGAATATTATTCGATTTATTCTCTGCGTTCGAATGATATCGCGATTTTGCCCAAATGCAGATGCCGCAGTTTTTGCGCCGCGGGCGCCGTGAAATCGCGCGCTGCCCAGCGGCGGCATTTGGGCATGAATATTATTCTAAAGATTGCTTGCAAAATCGAATAATAAACAAAGTCGGCGTTCTCATGCAAACAATGTCGAATATTATTCGATTGACCTTCTGCAATCGAATGATATCGCGATTTTGTCAAAATGCAGAAGTCACAATTTTTGCGCCGCGGGCGCCGTGAAATCGCGCGCTTCCCGGCGGCGGCATTTTTAGCATGAATATTATTCTAAAGATTGCTTGCAAAATCGAATAATGAACACTGTCGGCGTTCTCATGCAAGCGATGTCGAATATTATTCGATTGACCTTCTGCAATCGAATGATATCGCGATTTTGCCCAAATGCAGAAGTCACTATTTTTGCGCCGCGGGCGGATGAAAGCACTCGGCTGCGGATCGGCAAAAAAAAAGCGCCGAATTCCGAGGAATTGCGGCGCATTTCCATAGTCCCAAAACGCGTTTCCGCGGGATTGTCAGAGTTTTTCGGGGATGTCGAAGACTTCGGACGCAGGCCAAGTCGGATCGTAATTCGGGCTTTGAGAAGCGCAAAGGCGCTCGGCGTTTTCGTCGGCCATGACTTCGTCGTTGACGGGAACTTCTTGAGGCGCATCGGCAGGCTGCGGCACGATGTCGCCCAAAACGGGATCGTGTATGAGCTCCGGTTTGACGCCGCTTGCCGCCCGATCGACCGCTTCGTTGGCGTCGGAAGACGTGATAATGTTGCCTTGGGCATCTTTGATGACGGCTTTGCTGAACCCGGCCTTGATCGGATCAAAACCGATGCCGAAAACGCTCATGACGTTGGAAACTGCGATAAACGCATTTTCGTCGATGGCTTTGACGGTTTTGTATATTTCCTGCGATTGCCGTTTGCGCGCGACGAGATAAACCGTTTTTCGGTGCTTTTTCGTATACCATCCGATCGACTCGAAGAGCGTGACGCCGCGATGATGCCGGTGAATGATTTCGTCGGAGATTTCGCGGTATTTCGACGTGAAAATGAACATCTGAACCGATTGGCGCCGTCCGTTGCTCACGAGGTCGATGACATACGCTTGCACCCCCATGAAAACGAAGCCGTAAGCGACGGTTTCGATCGCTCCTTGCGGCAGAAAGTACGACGACGAAATGACGCATGCGTCGAAGATGAGGTAAACGTGACCCCATGTGACGTTTTTGTATTTCGAAACGATCATGACGATGATGTCGGAACCGCCGGTCGACGCGCCGCGCAGCAGGTAAGTCGCAACGCCGGCGCCGGCAATGATGCCGCCCATGATGCCGCTCAGAAGTTTGTCGGGGATCACGGGCGTCGCCGGCTGCGGAATGAACCACAGAAAAAACGACAGCCCGATAATTCCGAAAACCGTTTTGATGCTGAATTCGCGCCCCATGATAACGAGCGCGATGATGCACAGGAAGACGTTGACGCCCAAATAAGATATCGAAATGGGAATGCCGGTGAGATATTGAACCCCGGCGCAAATCCCGCCCAATCCGCCGCCGACAAAGCCATGCGGAATGACAAAGACATTCCAGGCGCAACCGTACATTGCCAAGCCGACCGTTATCCAAAACGATTCTTTGGCATAATTAGATATTTTTTCTTTTGTTTCCGTACCCATATTTCCTTGTGTCCGTTCGGATCCCCGGCGAAAGCAAAAGCCGATTGCGGCAGCTCTCCCCGCAAGGCGTCAATCGCCTTCGCTGTTGAGCAATTCGAGGTGTTCGGCTGTTTTGAGCGCATTGATGATTTCGTCGAGATCGCCGGTGCCGACAACGGTGTCGAGATTGTAGACGGTGAGCCCGATGCGGTGATCGGTTATGCGATTTTGCGGATAGTTGTATGTGCGGATGCGTTCGGATCGATCGCCCGACCCAACCATGCTCTTGCGCGCGCTCGCGCGCTCGGAGTCGAGCTTTTGGCGCTGCATGTCGTAGAGCCGGCTTTGCAGGATCTTCAGGGCGCGCGCTTTGTTCTTGTGCTGCGATCGCTCATCTTGGCACGTGACGACGGTATTTGTCGGAATATGCGTGATGCGGATGGCCGATTCGGTTTTGTTGACGTGCTGACCGCCGGCGCCGCTCGCGCGGTACACGTCGATGCGCAGTTCGGATTCATCGATTTTAATGTCGACGTCCTGAGCTTCGGGCAAAATGGCTACGGTGCATGCCGACGTATGAATGCGCCCTTGGCTTTCGGTCGCGGGAACGCGCTGAACGCGATGCGTTCCGGCTTCGAACTTGAGATGCGCGTAGACATCGGTCCCGCTTATCATGGCCACCACCTCCTTGTACCCCCCGGCGGTACCCTCGCTTTCTGAGGTTATCTCAACTGTCCATCGCATTTTATTCGCATAACGTGTGTACATGTTGAATAAATCGCCGGCGAAGAGACTCGCTTCGTCGCCGCCGGTGCCGGCGCGGATTTCGATGATGATATTGCGCCCGTCGAGGGGATCTTTGGGCAGCATCATGATTTGAAGTTCGTCGCGCTTTTGGGCGATTTCGTGTTCGAGCCGGGCGATTTCTTCCTTGGCCATGGCGCGCATGTCTTCGTCGTCTTCGGCCAAAAGATCGCGCGCTCCGGCCAGGGCGTCTTCGGCGCTTTTGAGCGCCTCATAGGCCGCGGCGATCGGTTCCATTTCGGCGCGCTCCTTGGCAAGCGCGTTGTATTTTTCGGGATTGCCGAGCGTGTCGGGGTCGGCCAATCGGTGAGATATGTCTTGATAACGGCGTTCGAGTTCGGCGAGTTTTTCGTTTAATTTAGAGCTCATGGGGCAGGTTTATCCAAAACGGCGCAAGGCATCGCTCGCGGGAGATACAAAAAAACCCGGATAAATCGCGGCTTTTCTCCGCTTCGGAGAAGGCCGGCGGGACTACCCGGGATGCAACGGCAAATAGCGTTATTTCGATGCGCGGTTGTATTTTTTGTTGAAACGTTCGACGCGGCCGGCCGTGTCGACCATCTTTTGCTTGCCCGTGAAAAGCGGGTGGCACTGCGAGCAGATTTCGACGTTGTAGTCGCCGAGCGTGGAGTGGGTTTCGATTACGGCGCCGCATGCGCACGTGATTTTGGCGGGCTTATAATCGGGATGAATGCCTTTTTTCATAGTGTTTCCTCTCAGAGAAATATAGACACGGCGAAATGCGCCGCTGCAAAACGCCCCTTTCTTTCCGCCCCGAAATTTGTCGGGCGAAATAAAGCGGTTGGTGTATAGGCGTATTGTCTGAAACCGTCAACGCTTTTTTGCCGCGCGCTTGTGCCGTTCCCGACTGCAGCGCCCCGAATTCGCAACGACGTGCATCGACTGCTTGCGAGAAAACTGCCGGTGCGGTAAGATAACGCAGGTCGTTTATCGGCGTTTTTTTTTGGTCGTGCGCATTAGTAAGGAAAAAAAACATGGGCGTATTGGCGAAACCCATTC
>CAVGZQ010000098.1:0-6189 GCA_963633515.1 Bacteroidaceae bacterium | reverse complement strand
GCTCAATACGGGCGGCATGGCTGAAGTTTTTAAGGCCAAAACATTCGGCGCCGAAGGGTTTGAGCGCATCGTTGCCGTCAAAAAGATTTTGCCTTCCATTGCCGAGGACAAAGAATTCATTTCAATGTTCATCAACGAGGCAAAACTCGCCGTCCAGCTGACGCACGCAAATATTGCCCAAATACACGATTTGGGGTGCATCAACGGCGATTATTACATCGCCATGGAATACGTCCCGGGACACGATTTGCGCGTCATCTACGATCGATGCGTGCGCATGAATCAAAAACTCGGCATCGGATGCGTCTGCTACATCATGAGCAAAGTCTGCGAAGGGCTCGACTACGCGCATAACAAGAAAAACGCCAACGGCGAACCGATGAACATTATTCACCGCGACATCAGTCCGCAAAATATCATGATCGGATATGACGGCGAGGTGAAACTCATCGATTTCGGCATCGCAAAAGCGACCAATCAATCCAATGCCACGCAAGTCGGCATCCTCAAAGGCAAATTCAGTTACATGAGCCCCGAACAAGTTTCGGGCAAAACGAACATCGATCGCCGCAGCGATATCTTTGCCATCGGCATCGTCCTCTTCGAATTGCTTACGCTCAAACGTCTGTTCTTGGGCGCAAGCGACTTCGAAACGCTCGAAAAAATCCGAAAAGTCGAGGTCAGCCCCCCCACGCTCTATAACTCGGCTATCCCCGAAGAACTCGAAGACATCGTTCTCAAGGCGCTCGAAAAAGACGTGACCCAGCGTTATCAGACCGCCCAGGAACTCCAAGAAGCGCTTCAGCGCTTCATGTTCAAGCACGATCTCTATTGCACGGCAAAAGATCTGAGCGACTTCGTGCATCAAATGTTCGCGCAGGAAATTGCGCTCGAACAAAAGAAAACCGAATTTTATAAAGAATTGACGCGTGACGTTCTCATGCAGTCCAAAAAGGCCGATTCCGAAGACGAAACATCGTTCTACGAACGGCAAAATGTCCCCAAGATGACGGGCGTCAATTACGAAGCCGTGTCGGCTCAGCCGGCCAAAAAACAGGCGATTTATGCCGAATTGGACGATTTTCAGCCGCCGACCGGCGACGATATCGTCTATTCGTCAAAGCACGGCGGCGGCAATCCGCCCGAAAAAAAACAGCCGGCAGCCGTCAATCCGCCCGCTGCGCCGGCCGGGCAAAAGACGGACGAAAATATCAGCGCGATTATCAGCGCCCCCATTGCGCCCTCAAAAGCGCCCGTGCCGCGCAAATCGTCTGCGGCGCTCGAGCCCGCCGTCGTCGTCCGAAAAGGGCGCGAAACGATACTCACCGCGCCGGTCAAAAAACGCAACGGCCGCGCCGTGTCGGCCGCAATCGTCGCCGTCTTGGTGCTCATCATCATCGTGCTCGTCGGCATCGGTCTCTTGCGTCCCAAAGACAGCAACGACGGCCGCATTCAGTTCATCGTCAGTCCTGCCAACGTCCGCATGCGTCTCGAAATCAACAACGGCGAAGCGAAGTCCAATCTGTCGAGTCCGATAATCGTCGAAGACCTGTCGACGGTCAACGAAACGCGCTACCGCCTCACGGCCGACGGCTTCGTTCCCGCCGAAGGTTCGGTCAAAGCCGTCACGAAAGGATCCGACATCCGCGTCAAATTGGTGCCCGTGAGCGACTCTATTTTGACGGTTCTCGTCGATGCCGACATGGCCGACGTCACGGTCGACGGCAAAAAAATCGACGGCAACCGCCGATTCGAAGTCAAAAATATGACGCCCGGCAAGCATATCGTCGTCGTTTCCAAAGACGGCTACAAGAAAACCGAGCAAATCATCGATTTCAAAGCGGGCGAACGCATGAACATCACGCCTGAACTCCGTCCGGAATTCGCCACGCTCGTCCTCAAAGCCGAGCCCTACGAAGCCCAATATTCGCTCAAAAATCTCCGCACCGGTGCCGTCTCCAGCGGACGCGTCACGCCCGCCGGCATTACGCTCGCCGATTTGCCCGCCGACGACACGTTCGAGATTACGATCGACGACGGCGGCGAAAAGACGCAAGTCGAATGGAAACCGAACGTCCGACATCCCAATCAAAAAGAAATTCGGACGTTTGCGACGAAGAATGCCCCGAGTTTGGTTGCCGATATCGCCGCTCCGGCGCCCGAAACGCAGCCCGAACGCCCCGCAGCGCGTCAAGAAGCCGCGCCAAAACCCGCACCGGCCAAAACCGAAACAAAAACTGCCGCCGCGCCCGCAGTCAAAAAAGCCGCAACGGCCGAAAAAACGGCAGAACCCAAACCCGCCCCCGCAGCCGCTCCGGCGCCCGCAGCCGCACCTGCCCCCGCGCCCGCCGACAACGTCCCCGGCATGATCATGGTCAACAGCAAGCCGCCCGCCAACATCTATATCAACGGAAAAGACTACGGCACAACGCCCAAGAAAATCGAACTTCCCGCCGGCGATTACATCATCCGCTTTGTCAATGCCGAAAGCGGCATCAATTCCGAACAAAGCGTTTCGCTCAAAGCGGGCGAGAGCAAGAAAATCATGCGCAAATAAACAAACCGCGCGCAAATAAACGAATCGAAAAAAGCCGGCGCTTCGAGGCGTCGGCTTTTTTTTTGTGTGTGTGTGATGTTGTTTTTTTTGATGGCTTCGGCTATTTCGCCCCCGCAGGGGCTCAATACGCCTTCGCTGCCTGCCTATTTCGCGCTTTGCGCTCAATACGGCAGGCAAGCCGCGCTATGTTCTCGGCGGCTCTGCGATCCGCCTTGCGAGCATGCGCGCGGCCGGCGCGGCTATGTTCTCGGCGGCTCTGCGCGCCGCCTTGCGAGCATACGCCGCGCTTTTTTCGTTTTTTTGCGCATCTGCGTCTGCAAATCCCTGATCCTAGCCCTCTGACCGCTGACTAAGCTCTAGGCTCTAAGCTCTAAGCTCTAAACTAACCGCTTAGTCAGTGATCGGTGATCGGTGACTAAGCTCTAAACCGACCGCTGACCGCAGATTGTTCTCCGGGATCTCGGCGTTCCTTAATCTTCTTCTCAATCCATAAGGCTCTCGATTCTCCAGTCTGTGATGCCATCCGGAGATTTTTTCGATGTATTCGATTTGGATTTCGATTTCCCTGACGCGGCAGATTTATTCGATTTCTCCGATGCGGAAGATTTATTCGACTTCTCCGATGCGCCGGATTTATTCGATTTCTCCGACGCGCCGGATTTGTCCGATGCCGAACTTTCTTTTGTCGGTTCTTTTTCTTCTGCAATTATATTCGATTCTTTTTCGATTTTTTGATTATCTTGCGCGCTCTTGGCGGTTTCGCCCGAAGGCACGGCCGGAACTGCCGCGCCGTTTTGTCCTTGCGCTGCGATGCCGTTATGATCGTTCGGATCGAAATGCATGTCGGGCTGCATATTGAGATTGACGGCGGTCGGCATGACGACGTTCATGATGAACGGATAGGCGACATACCCCGGGGCTTCCAATCGGAGATTCCACGGCGAATACGACGGGACGACAGAAATCGCCATCGGCGTCCGACCGATCAAGGCGTTGTCCGATTCGCGATAAATGCTCGCTCCGGACGGCATGCTCGAAACGGTGACATTCATCCGCATGAGCGGGAGCGCGCCTTGCATCGCGCCCATGGCCGCGCCGCGCGTCAAAATTCTGTCGCGTTCCGAAAGCTGTTCGATCGGCGCAGCCGATTGATCTTGCGTGTCGTCGACGATCATTTTTACGACGAAAATCATCACGCACGCAAAAATGCCGACGATGATAAACACGATGAGTATCGTGTTGATATTGGCATGTTTGCTTTCGGACGCCGATTGCGTGACGAGCGTTTTGCTGCCTTCGGCCGAAGGCGTGATTTGCGAAGCCGCGCGGCGGGGACGCATGCGCATTTTCGACGAAATGAATTCATTTTTTAGCCGGTTATCGTCGATCCCGCGCAGAGCCTCGATGCATTCGTCCGCATTTTGATACCGTTGCGTCGGGTCTTTTTGAATGCATTTTTCGATGACCGGCCAAATCGCGGTGTCGCGCAGCCAATACCATTCATCATCATCGAGCGGCTCGGCCGACAAAATCGTCATTGCGGCATCCATTGCCGACGACGCGTTGACGGCTTGCGCGCCGGTCAGCATTTCGATCATGATGAGCCCGATCGAAAACATATCCGATGCCGGCGTCGGCGAAAGTCCCTTGAGCTGTTCGGGGCTCATATACGCCGGCGATCCCATCCATGCTCCGGTTTGGGTCAGCTTTTGTCCCGATCCTTCGTCTCCGTCAATCGCTTTGGCAATGCCGAAATCGAGCAGTTTTACCGAAAATTCGCGCGTATCGGGCGATAATTGCTTCAGGCAGATGTTTGCCGGCTTCAGATCGCGATGCACGATGTTGTCGCGATGGGCTTCGGCTAAGCCGTCCAAAACCTGAAGCATCAGCATTTTGACGTCGTAAAAAGTGAACTTTTCGCGCCGTTCGATATAGTCATCGAGCGTTTTGCCCTCGGCAAATTCCATCACATAGTAGAGCGTGTCGGCGTCGACGCCGCCCTGCGGCGCGTCATCGCCCGTCGTTCCGTGATCGAGTATGCGGATGATATGCGGATTTCTGAGCCTTTCGCATATCTCGATTTCGCGCTTGAAACGCAGAGCCGCCGTTTCGTAGTCGTCGATCTTGTGGCGAAGCGTTTTGACCGCCACAATGCGGTTGTTATTTTTTAAATCGCGGGCGCTGTAGACAACGCCGAAACCGCCGCTTCCCAATATTCCGTCGATTGTGTAGCGATTCTTGACGATATAGCCTATGGGCAATTTGTCGTGCGAGACGGTTTTGTCGGAACCGTCGCTCAATCCGCCGATGCCCTTGCACGTTTCCGCCCGCATTCTTTCAAGCATTTCTTCTTCCGTTTCCGTTTTTGCGTCTTCGGTTTCTTTGTCGGTTTTGCCGCCGTTCGCCGGCGCTTTTCCGGTCGCAGAACCGGCGTTTCCCGACAACAATTTGTAAAGATCCGACGTTATCGGCATATCGAGCGTTTCGTCTTCGCCGATATCGTCGAGCTGATTTCCGCCCGATGCATGATCGTCGTGTTTTGCCGATGCGGCGTCGGGGGGCGCATCCGTTTGCAGCGGTTTGCGCGCCGATGCGTTTGCGTCGGTTTGATTGGTTGCAACGCCGTTTTGCGGCGTTTCGGCTTTGGTGTCAAAAAAAGGCGTCGTCTTCGGGCTTGCATTCGGCGACGATCCGCATGCGGCTGCATGATGCGGCTTTTGTTCGGGACCTTGAAGTTTGGACAGCGGCAAACCGACTTCGCCTTTGGCGACAAAATTCGATCGCTTCGGCGCGATGGCATCGAGGTTTTCAAACATCGAAGCAATTTTGTTGTAATTCGATTGCGACAATCCAAGCCGGTCTTTCGATTCGGGTGCGTTTTCGCCTGTCGGCCGGCTACCGTCTGTTTGGTTCATCATATCTGCTTTCGATGTTTCTGTCGAAATCCTCGCGGGGGGGGGGGAAATGTTTCTGAAAAGCAATGCAAAGAGCTTTTGAAGTGTTAAACGGCGCGCCCCGCGGCTGCCGTCTTCGCATGTTGCTCTCCGGCACGCCTTATAGCATATTTTATGCCGTTGCCCAAAAACGACGGTTCGAATTGATCCTTTTGCTGTTTTGCGGCAAAATGCGTCGGTATCGTTTCTGTCATTCCATTCGCAGCGGAGGTGTTTTATGCCATCTGACGAAATTGTCATCCGGCGCATGCATATCGAAGAACTCGACGGCATTCAAAAGCTCTATGCCAAACAGGCCGCGTCCGATCCCGATCCCTTGGGCAAATTGCGCGTCAACGAAAAGCAACACGCTTGGGAGATGAAACGCATTCGCCGGCAATGGCTCACGCAGCAAAAGTATTTGCCCTATGTCGCCTGCGCGGGCGACGAAATCGTCGGATATATCGCCGCGACAATCGAGCGCCAAGCATGCCTTTTCGAAATCGAAACCGTCGCCAATATCGGCGAATTGTGGGTTTTGCCGGAATACAGAAACCGCGGCATCGGGCGCGCCTTGGCCGAAGAATTGATTCGCGCCGCCGACGATTGCGGAATATCTTGGATTTGCGTTCATTTGCCCTGCGACGAAGCATTGACATCTTTTTTTGCGAAATTCGGCTTTGTTCAGAGCGCTTGCGA
>CAVGZQ010000097.1:8351-10711 GCA_963633515.1 Bacteroidaceae bacterium | reverse complement strand
CCCTCTTTTTTTTTCGATGCTTGTTTTGCTGCCTTTCGCAAAAGATCGGAGCGAAAAAGCCCCGGCGCATCAAATAAAAAAAGCGATAATCGGCGATGCGGCAGCGCTATGCGCTCGGCGCATACGCTCGGCTGCGGCCTGCCGACGGCAGGCCGGCGCGCCGAAGGCGCGCATTTATCCTTGCGCGAATAGCTTGCGCGACGGCGCAACGCCATGTAAAACACCGCGCGATTCTGCCGGCATCGGCATCCTCTGCGCAATGACATGCGCGCAAAAAAGCGATTGACCGCATCTATAATCTATGACTGTTTTTCACCATATCCCCGTTTTGCTCGATCCGGTTTTGACGGTTTTGTCGCCCGCCCCGGGCGACCGCTATTTGGACGTAACGTTGGGCGGCGCCGGACACGCCTGCGCCGTTGCGCGAAAAATCGCGCCGGGCGGCATCATCGTCGGATTCGATCGCGATCCCGACGCCCAACGGGCCGCGCAATCGCGGCTGGCTGAGTTTGCGTGCGAAAAGCGTTTTTTTCAGACATCATTCGAGTTCTTCGCAGAAACGCTCCGCACAAACGGCTTCGACGACCGCGCCGCCGGCGGCGGGTTCGACGCCGTTTTGGCCGATTTCGGACTTTCGTCGCACCAAATCGACGACGAAACCCGCGGTTTTTCCTTCCAAACCGATGCCCCTCTCGACATGCGCATGAGTCAAACGGGCGTTTCTGCGCGCGATTTCCTTGCCCAAGTCAAACCCGACGCCCTCGCCGATATCCTCTATCAATACGGCGATATACGGCAATCGCGCGCATTGGCGCGGAAAATATGCGATGCCGCCGCGCGCGGCGAAATGACGACGACTTTCGATTTGGCGCGCATCTGTTGCAGCGTCCTGGGCGCCCCGCGCCCAGGACATCCGCATCCCGCAACGCGCGCTTTCCAAGCCATCCGCATCGAAATCAACGGCGAATTCGACGCCATCGACGCTTTCTTGCGCGATATTCCGAATTGGATGAAGCCCAACGGCCGTTTGGCTGTCATTTCGTTTCACAGCGGCGAAGATCGGCGCGTCAAAGACGCCATGCGATTATGGCAAAATCCATGCACATGCCCGCCGCAGCTCCCCGTTTGCGTCTGCCGGAAAATGCCGTTAGGCAAAATCCTGACCAAAAAGCCGATCGAAGCAACGCCCCAAGAGCTCAAAGACAATTCCCGCGCCCGAAGCGCAAAATTGCGCGCTTTCCGATTCGATTGACGACGATCGGCGCGCAGCATTCAGCCAAGATCTGAGACCTCTGCTCCGATCTCCGACCTCTGTTCGCCGATCGATGGCTAAGCTCAGCGCTCTATACTCTGTTCGCCGATTGCACTAAGCTCTGACAGCTGACAGCTGACAGCGAACAGCTGATTATTGATTGCTCTAAGCTCCGAACAAACCGCTGTTCGCTGTCTTCTTGCGCAAATGGTTTCGTTTGCGCAGGCCGTCGGACGGATGACGCGCCGGGAGACGGACGGATGACGCGCCGGGAGGCGCAAGCTTCCGCAAAATAAAATCATAATATTTCAAAAAAAACCGTCACATTTTTTATTTCGCCCCATCATTCTCAATGAAAGGACATGAGCATGCGTCGGCATGGTTGCCGACGCATGCTCATGTCCGTGTCTTGGGAGCTGAACGCATGCGCGAAAAAGACCTGAGCGAAAAGAATTTATTCGCCTTAAACGATGTTTTTGCCGATTTTTTGAATGCTTTTTATCGGCCCAAAGACGCGCCGAAGTTTTTGCCCGCCGAATTCGCCGATGCGCCGACGGAATTGATTTCCGAAACCGGCGGCGGCAATTTTGCCCATAAATTTCGCGATGTGCTCAAATGTTTGCGAAACGAAGTCGGCATAAATTTGGCGTTTTTCGGGTTCGAAAACCAAACTAAACCCGATAAAACAATGCCTGTCCGCGTGATGGGATACGATTGGCTCGTCTATGACAATCAGCTCAAACAGAAAACCTGCACTCCGCAAAAACTGCACCCCGGAATGCTAAAAATCCTGCCGGTTGTGACAATCGTGCTCTATTTTGGGTATGATGAACGTTGGAATGCGCCGCGATCATTGAGCGAGTGTTTCGATGTCCCGGCGGCAATCAAACCGTTGTTCAACGATTATCCGATACACGTTATCGAATTGGCATGGCTCAGCGACGAAGAAATCGGCGCTCTGAGCGCCGATCTCAAATTCATCGCGCAGAGTTTGCGATGTTTCAGAAATCGCGAATTCGCTTTTGCGCCGCAAGGCACGATGCGTCATCCCGGAGAAGTCTTGACGCTTTTGGGACACATTACGGGCGAACCGGCATATGCCGTCATG
>CAVGZQ010000097.1:0-8191 GCA_963633515.1 Bacteroidaceae bacterium | reverse complement strand
GCGGCGAGGAACGCGGTAAAGCCGAGGGTATAGCCATCGGCGAAAAACGCGGCGAGGAACGCGGTAAAGCTGAGGGTATAGCCATCGGCGAAAAACGCGGCGAAAAACGCGGAAAATTCGAAGGGCTGCGCGAAATGACAAAACGCATTATGGCGCGGATGAACACAACGCCCGAAGATGCCATGAATTATTTGCAGCTGACCGATGACGAAAAACAATGGATCCGTCATGCATTTTGACAATGAACGATGTACAACGGATCATGCCGCCGGAATGCGAAGCTTCGGATGCAAATCCCAAACCATCCGCCGAGTTCTAAGATCTGCCCTGCCCCTTATGCGGCGCAAACCCGGTGCGCAAGAAGCGCTTTTCAAGTTCGGCATGACTCAATGAAAAGCTGACCGGACGACCGTGCGGACAATTCGATCGAAAACCGGTTTCGTCCATTTGACGGAAAAGCTCGGCGACATCGGCGGGCGTCATTTTGAACCCGGCACGGATCGATTGGTGGCATGCCATTGTTGCCAAAATCGTATCGCGGATATCGTCGAATTGATCGGCACGCCCGGTTTCGCCCAAATCGATCAACGCATCGCGGATGAGCGCTGCGCTGTCATAATCGGTCAAACACCCCGGAACAGCCCGAATCGCATAGCTATTTTTTCCGATTTCGTCGAATTGAAACCCAAGTTTTTCGAAAAAAACGCGATATTCTTCAAGCACCGACATTAACCTGCTGTCGAGATCGAGCAAAATGGGGAACATGAGCAACTGGGCATCGGGCGGCAACAATTCGTCGGCGACGCGTTTGAGCCGCTCAAAATTGATCCGTTCGTGCGCCGCATGTTGATCGATGACGATGAGATCGCGTCCGTCCGAACACAACAGATACGTCAAATCGTGCTGTCCGATGTAACGCAAACGCGAAAAATAGCCAAACTGCGGCATTTCCGGCGTTTCGTTTTGCGGCGCATCGGGCGCGGGAATGCCCAACATCCGCTGACGGGGCGCGCCAAATCCCGAAAACTCGCGCGCCGCTTCGGACGGCGCAAGCGGAGCCGGCGGAACATCGAACATCGACAATTCGCGCGCGGCGCGCCTGGCTTCGTCCGATTGAATTCCCGAAAGACCGTCGCCGCACGTTCGGGCGCATGACGAATCGTCAGAAAATGCATGCCGAGCCGACCGATCGGCCAATTCCTTTTCGACGCGATCGGCATCGGGCAGCTGCATGGCGCGCCGAACGATTTCTTCGGGCGACATATAAACCGAATCGGGCAAATTCGCTGCCCCGTCCGCAGACGATGCGATCCACGGCGTTTTTTCGAGCGATGCGCGCAGCGCGCGGTAAATCGCGCGAAATACGGCATCGGGCGACACAAACCGAATTTCGTGCTTCGTCGGATGAACGTTGACATCGATTTGATCGGGCGGCAATGTGACGAATAAAACAACGCACGTCTTGCGCCCATGCAAAAACTCGTCATAGGCCTTGGAAATCGCCGAATTCATCGTTCTGTCTTCGACAATGCGCCGATTGACAAACGTATAGTATCGCCCCGATTTCGATTGAATGTAATCGGGCGAACAAAACAACCCGCCGACGGAAACATCGCCCAACAGGGTGCTTTGAATCGGGAAAAGATGCGCATAGAGCGCGCGTCCGAACACGGCCAGCGCCCGTTCCTGAAGCGAGCGGTGTTTGGGATAATCGCATTTGACGCGCCCGTCGACGGTGAGTTTCCAATGGACTTCGGGACAGGCAAGCGCAAATTTTTCGATGACGTCGCATATTTTCCGATTCTCGGTTTCGGGGGTTTTTAGGAACTTCAGCCGCGCCGGGGTATTGAAAAAAAGATCTTCCAAGACGATTTGCGTTCCTTGCGCGGCAGCGCATTCGCGAAATTCGACGATTTCCGAACCTTCGGCGCGAAGGAATGTGCCGATCGATCCGCCGCGCTGCCGGGTCGTCATCGACAGACGCGTGACCGCCGCCATCGAAGCCAAAGCTTCGCCGCGAAACCCCATCGTCAGAATGGCGCTTAAATCGTCGGTCGAATGAATTTTCGACGTCGCATGGCGCAATATCGACAGTTTGGCATCGTCGGGGCTCATGCCTTTGCCGTTGTCGCTCACCGACAAAAGCTTGCGGCCGGCTTCTTCGACTTCGATGAATATTTCGTCCGATTCGGCATCGAGAGAATTTTCGGCAAGTTCTTTGATTGCGCTCGAAGCGCGCTCGAGAACTTCGCCGGCTGCCAATTGGTCGCAAAGCGCTTTCGGCAAAACGTGTATGAGCGATTCGGACATAGTCAATCCTTTGTGCGCCGCAGGTGCGGGGCAGTGCGGCGATTGCATCATTCAAAAACAAAAAAAAGCTCCGAATTTCTACGAAAATTCGGAGCCGAGATCAACCGTCGGCGCGCCGCGGCGCGCCGATAATCAGCCTTCTTGCCGGCGTTCGGCCTGCGCTTTTTGGATTTTTTCGGAAACTTTTCGGAAGTAATCGTGCGAAACGGCGAGTTTGCCCGACGCGATGGCTTCTTGGATCTTCTGTTCGAGCCAAATGCCGTAACCGCCGCGCAAATTGATGATTTCGTCGATGTTTCCGACGAGCGCCTCGCTGCGCGCGCGGATCGAACCGGCGCGGAAAGCGGCAATATTTTCTTCGAAAACTTCTCGGCTTGCGTCGGCTTTGCTCACGACTTTGACGAGCACCGTATCTTTGCCGATATCATACGTTTGGGGCAGCATCGTACCGGGCGCTGCGGCGCGGATATCGCGCGCCAAATCATCGCTCACGCCGATGCCTTGGAGATAATTCGTGCTGTATGTAATATCTTTGACCGTATCGGCTTTGACGCGTTCGAAATCGGGAATGATGATCAAATCGGTCGGAAGATCGACGTATTGCGGACTGTCTTGGTCCGATGCCGCATCTTGCGCATCATCGGCTGCCGACGCATCGCCGGCCGGCGCGAGATCGGAAACTTTGGCTTTCGGCGCTTCGCTCAAAATCCCGGCATACATCGTCTCAGAAACGAGATCGGCCAACGGAACCGCCGACGCCCGCGCCAAAATATTCGTCGCAATTTCGGCTGTTTTCGCGGAAATGCGGCGATCTTCGAGCAGCTTGCGCGCAATTTCGCCCGAAACTTCATCGATCGGCTTGACGATTTTTTCGGTCCGTTCCAAAACTTTTCCGATCACATAGCGATCGCTCATTTCTGCGGCGAACACGTCGCCGGCTTTTTTGCCTTCCAAAGCGGTCTGAAGCTCCGGCGCCATTGCTTCGACGGCGATCAAACCGCTCACGCCCCGCAGCGATTTATCGGACGATTCGTCGTAATCGGCATAAGCCTGCGCAAAATCGGCATTCGGTTCGAAAGCTTCTTTTTTGGCGATTTGAAAACGTTCGCCCGATTGAAGCGTTTTTCCGGTTTTCGCGCCGGGATTTTCGATGGCGCCATAGCCCTTGGCGATGACGATTTGCTGCATTTTGACTTTTTCGGGCGTCGTGTATTGCAAAATGTTCGCATCGTAATAGGCTTGAATTTCGGCTTTTCCCGTCGCGGCAAAAGCGCCGATTTCTTCGGCGGCAAGCGGTTTGAACGTTTTGAGCACGTTTTCGGGCGCAAGTCGGACGACTTCGAGCGTAACCGTCGCATTGGCCTCTTGATAAGCATCCCAAAGAGAGGCATCGGAAACCGTTACCGACGACGAAAGAAGGGTTAAATAGCGCCGAGCCAAAAGCTCTTCGCGTTTGTAGTTTTCGTAATCGCGCGCCGAAAGCTGCATGCGGCGCAGGGCATCGTTGTAATTGCGCTGCGAGAAGACGTTTTTCTGAAGAAAACCGTAGCGGATGATATCGTTATTGCCCGATTCCCAATTGGTGATGTAATCGTGCAAATCTTCTTCGCTCACGCGCAAACCGGCATTCCTCGCTTCGTCGGCCAACAAATATATCACGCCGATGGCTTCGGCGGTTTTGCTTGCGATCGCCGGATATTGCGCCGTGCCAAAGATATTGTCGTCGTATTGATTGATAATCATCGTCCGCATCAAATCGTATGTGACGCGATGACTGCCCGATCGCGCGACATCGGATTGCGTCTTGGACGAAAGCGAATCTGCGCCCGGAAGACCGAACATAAAGATGAAAACGATGATGATGACGGCAAAGAGGATGACGATCAGAGCCGAATTCTTCTGATCTCTCAAATTCTGAAGCATCTTGGCGCTTCTCCATGGCGTAAAAACAACGAAAAACGAATCGGCCGGACGCGCACGCTTTGTGCGCCGGGCACAAAAAAGCGGCATACTATAAAACCAATCGCCGTTTTTTCAAGCCAAACTTATCGTTTTTTGTGCGCCTGCAACGCATATTTTGCCATAAAAATTGGCACATTTTGCGAGAATTGTATTAGAACATTGCGCGTCGATTCGGGGCATTGTTCGCATTTAAATGCCCATCTTGCCGTTTTTTTTTTGCAACGCCGGAACGAGTCTCAATTTATGACCGACAAAAAAAAGGCAGTCCGTCTGCCGTCCTACATTCAATCGCCCGAACCGGCGATTGGCGCGCCCTACGATTCGTGCTTTGTGCCGCGCGGTTTTTTGTTTCCCGAGTCGCGCGAAGAGCTTGCGCCCTACCGCGAATTTCCGCTTTCGGAGCCTTTTTGCGTCGAAAGCAGCAAATCCGACACGTCGCGCAACGATATATTTGCCCCCGACGACGACGATTCGAATTTCGATTCGACGATACTCCAAATCAGCGATCTCGACGAGCTTTTGCTCGACGTCCAAGGCATGGGCATGCAATACACGATGCATACGCAAATGTGCCTGCGCGGCGATCTCATCTACAATTTTCCGCGCACGTGGGACAGAACGCAATCGTTGCTCGTCAATATTCCCGTGTTTTCGGAAGAGCTTTGTTTGTGGCATTATCCGATTTCGACGATGGGTTACAACATTCAAAACACCGATCCGCCGCTCGATATCGATATTGCGCACAACTATCCGCAGCGCTTTGGATTTCTGCCCAACGGCGATCTCGTCTTGTATTGGGAAATCGCCGAAATTTTGGCCGACGAATTCAATCTCGAAATCGATCCCATTCATGCGACCGTCGAGGGAACGCTTATCCCGATGCCCAATATAAGCGAGGAAATCAAGCAGCTGGCGCCGCATTGCACGGTCACGGAAACGGGCATTGCCGTGCGGCCGGATTTGCCCATCGAAGATGCCGTCGCGTTTGCGTGGCAATGGCTCGGCTATAAACCGCAAGTTTACAAAAACGCCGTTTATCATTTTTATCGCATTATTCTGCCGATTCTCCACAGCGAACTCGACTTCAACGCATACGCCGACGCGACGTGGGGGGCGTTCGGGTTTACGTCGCCGCGTCTGACGGGCTTTGATTTCAAGATTGCCAACAATCCTTTTACGCGCGATGTGCCGATTTTTTCGACAGAACGCGGCAATATCGTCGTTTCGAATGCATTCTATGCCCGCCTGCGAGAACTCGTCGAACTGTACGGCGGCAATTTCGGCGCCTATGCGTTCCCCATTCAGCGCATTCAATAAATAATATCCGACGGACGCAAACTTTTCCGGCAATGCCCGCAGCGCGCGCCGCGAAGGCGTATTGAGCGCAAAGCGCGAAAATAGCCGGAGCCAAAGCCCGTATTGAGCCGCAGGCGAAATAGGGCGCGCCGCGAAGGCGTATTGAGCGCAAAGCGCGAAAATAGCCGGAGCTCCATAAAAAACGTTGCCATTGCAACGGTAAACGGCGCGAATCGCCGATTTTTCCTGTTTTCGGCGCAATCGAGGCAAAAAAAAAGCCCAACGCGAGGTCGGGCAAGGCGATCGAAGCCGGGCAGCGCATTACGGCGTTGCGGCGCTTTCGATTTCTTCTTTTGCGGCGTTGCGGGCGCTCATCTTCTTGAACCATTCGTCCATGAAGATCATGCCCGGGCACGAAACGTAAATCGAGTTAATCGTCGTGATGATGATGCCGAACGTCATGATAATGGCGAAATCGCGGGTCGTGCCCGAACCGATGATTGCCAAGGGAATGACGGCGAAAAGCGTCGTGCCGCTCGTCACGGTCGTGCGCGACAAGCAGTCGTTAATCGATTTGTTGACGATATCGGGCAGCGATGTTTTGCTGTCGGAGAGACCGATATTTTCGCGGATTCGGTCGAAGTTGACGATCGTGTCGTTGACGCCGTACCCGACGAGGGTGAGGAAGGCGGCGACGGTTTCGAGGGTGATTTCGAGGTTGAGGACGATGACGATGCCCCAGGCGATGAGCGTGCTGACGGCAAGGGAGAAGACGGCAGCCGGCGCATAGCGGGCGTCGAAACGGATGCCGATGTAGAGGAGCATGAGCCCGAGAGCCATGATAATGCTGACGATGGCGTCGCTTCGGAATTTGTCGCCGACGTCGGCGCCGACGGTGACGATTTCATCGACGCCCGAGGCTTCGTCGAAGCGATCGCCGAACGAGTCGTTGAGCAGTTTGACGACGTCGTGCTGAATGCCGCTCGGTTTGACCGTATAGCGCCCGAGATTTTCTTCGTAGGCGACTTCGGCATCGAGACCGGCGGCTTGGAGCAGGGCATGGACTTCTTCGGTTGCCATGGGGGTTTCGGGAGCGGTTTTGCCTTCGGGCGGGACGAGCGTGACGAAGAAGTCGCCGCGAATGCCGTCTTCGATTTCGGGATTGCATGCCGGCCACTGACCGATCGTCAGCGTTTGATTCGTTTTCGCCGCAATGCTCTGCGCGAACGATGCGCGGATATTGTCCATATCGGCGCATTTGAGCGTCGTCGTCGTGCGCGTTCGCACGATATAGCGCGGTTTGTCGGTGTCGGTGCCGACCGATTGAACCGAAACGCTTTCAAAACGCGGATCGTCGACAAAGACCGTTCGGACTTCGTCGGGACCGACGAATTGATTGAAATGCATCGTAATCGACGTTCCGCCGGCGAAGCTCGTGCCCCAGTTCGGACCGATGACGAAAGTCAAGACAAGGCTCACTATTGCCAAGAAAAAGAGCACCGCCATAACGGGCTTGCGATGGCCGATAAACTGAATATTGGTATTCGGTTTGATGATAGTAAATTGAGACATAGCAGTTCAAACCCCTTATATCGACAATTTTTCGTTGTTGATGCGAACTTTGAGCTCGAAGATCGTGCGCGAAACGTAGAACGCCGTGTAAACGGTCGAAATGATGCCGAGCAGCAAAGTGACGGCGAAGCCCTTGACCGGTCCGGAAGCAAAGTTCATGAGGACGACGGCGGCAATCGCCGTGGTGATGTTGGAGTCGAGGATCGTCCAAAGGGCTTTGCTGTAGCCGATGAAGATGGCTTTTCGCGGCGTTTCGTTTTCGCGCAATTCTTCGCGGATGCGTTCGTAAACGATGATATTGGCGTCGATGGCCATGCCGATGGTCAAGACGATGCCTGCGATGCCGGGCATGGTAAGCGCGGCGCCCATCGACGCCATGCCGGCCATGATGAAAATGATGTTGCAAAGGAGCGCAAACGAAGCAATCAAGCCGCTTCCGCGGTAATAAACGCACATAAAGACGAAGATGAGGACGAATCCGATGGCAAGCGCCTGCATGCCGGATTTGATGGAGTCCATGCCCAGCGAAGGTCCGACGAGCGTTTTGTATTCTTGGCGAATCGGCGCGGGCAGCGCGCCCGAACGCAACGAAACGACCAAATTATTGACTTCGTCGAGCGTCTGCTGACGGTTGCCGCGGCCCATTTCGATCGAGACGTTGCCGCCGGGGATTTCGCTGCGGATGACGGGGTCGCTGACCAACACGTCGTCCATGAGAATGGCGAGCTGATCGCCGACGTGCTGTTTGGTGATTTCGTAGAATGTATCGCCGCCGTTTCGATCGAGTTTGAGCGAAACATAAGGCATATTCGTGTCGGGATTGCTCGCCGGATAGGCGGCTTCGACGTTTTCGCCGGTGAGCGGCGGCATATCGGATCGGACGAGGCGCATGCGCCATCGCGCGGGAAGTTTCGACACGTCGACGCCTTCTTCGGCTTCGTAGGCGCGTTCGCGCGCATCGACTTTTTCGTAGGCGATTTCGCGGCCGCTCGGGATATCGGCTTCGTTTCTGAGCACAAATTCTTTCAGGATGTCTTTGCCCGTTTTTTCG
>CAVGZQ010000096.1:0-10763 GCA_963633515.1 Bacteroidaceae bacterium | reverse complement strand
ACCTTCGACCTCGCTTCGTACTTGCGCATTCCCCACATATACGGCATTTCCGAGCTTTGCATCGGGTGCGCCGCCATCGTCGGCAGCGGGATCGGTTTTTTGTGGTTCAATTCCTATCCGGCGCAGGTTTTTATGGGCGATTTGGGCAGCCTTTCGCTCGGCGGCGCCTTGGGAACGCTCGCCGTTTTGTCGAAAAATGAGCTTCTGAGCATTATTATTTGCGGTCTGTTTCTCCTCGAAGCCGTTTCGGTCATTACGCAAACGACGAGTTTTAAACTGACCGGCAAGCGCGTGTTCAAAATGGCCCCCATTCATCACCATTTCGAACTCAAGGGCTGGGCCGAGCCCAAAGTCATTGTGCGTTTTTGGATTATCTCCATACTTTTGGCTCTCGTCGCGCTTGCCAGTCTCAAGCTGCGATAAGCATCGGATTTATTGCTTTAACGCGTTTATCGGCGGTTGCGGTTTATGTTCAATACAACACTCAATGCGAACGAACGTCCTTGGGACGGGTGGCTGTTGCTCGCCGTTTGCGCGCTTTTGGGCATCGGCGTTGTCATGATTTACAGCGCATCGGGCATTACGGCAATTTGGATCGCCGGCGATTCGGGCTTTTTCTTAAAACGTCAGCTCGTCTATGTCGGCGTCGGTCTCGCGGCGCTCATCGTCGGCATGAAAGTCGATTATCGCTGGTATCGCCGTTTGGCATGGCCGATTTTCGGCGCAACGATTGCTTTGCTCATCCTCGTTTTGATCGCGGGCACCGAAGTCAACGGCGCGCGGCGCTGGATTCGCTTGCCCTTCGGCAATATCCAACCGGCCGAGATTGCCAAAATAACGCTCGTCTTCGTGCTTGCCTATTCGATGACAAAAAAAAGCGATCTCATGAAGACGTTTTCGGTCGGCATCGTTCCGCATGTCATACTCATCGGACTTGTCATCGCGCTCTTGCTCAAACAGCCCGACTTCGGGTCGAGCGCCATTATCGCGTTGCTCACGGGCATGATGCTTTTATTTGCCGGAACGCGCGCCGTCTTTCTCGTCAGCGGCGCGGCCATCGGCGTGTTCGGCGCCGCCATTCTCATTTTTTCGGCCGACTACCGCATGAAGCGCGTTTTGGCATTTCTCGATCCGTGGGGCACGCAAAGCAACGAAGGGTATCAGCTCACGCGCAGTCTCATCAGCATCGGGTCGGGCGGCTTGGAAGGACGCGGCTTGGGGCAAGGGCTTGGCAAACTCGGTTTTGTGCCCGAACTGCATACCGATTTTATTGCGACGGCAACGCTCGAAGAGCTCGGATTTTTGGGCGCCATCGCCTTGTGCGCGCTTTTCTTGGCTTTTGCCGCCCGAGGTTTCCTCATTTCTTGCCGCGCGCGCGACTTCTTCGGCCGTTATGTCGCTTTCGGCATCACTTTCGTCATAACCCTTCAGGCTCTGCTCAATTTGGGCGTTATTACGGGCTTGCTCCCCACCAAAGGCCTGACGCTCCCGTTTGTTTCGTTCGGCGGTTCGTCGCTCATTATGTGCATGTTCGCCGCCGGCGTATTGCTCAATATTTCGAAATGCTCGGAAGATGCGTACGAAATTCGGAAAAATCGCGAAAAAACCGAAAAAAATCGGCGCAATTGGGAGAAAAAACGGGAGCGCATCATACGCGAATCGCAAGAAAGCAAGTTGGCGTAGCTTGACGGGAAAAGGCGTGTTTTCCGATTTCGGACATCCGAGCCATCCCGGGCGTTGCGCGCAATGCACCGGATTGTTAAACGATTTTTTTGCCAAATGCTTCGGCTATTGCGGCGGCAGCCGCAATACGCCTTCGCTGCCTGCCTGTTTGCGCCCTGCTTTGGGCAGGGCGCAAATACGGCAGGCAAGTTGCGCTATTGCCCTGCGGGCAATACGCGCAACCGGCGCGGCTATGTTCTCGGTGTCTGCGACACCTTGCGAGCATACGCCGCGCTTTTGAACATAATTCGTTGCTTCATTTCATAAAAATCAACAAATAATAAAAGTGTTCAAAAAACGCCGTCGCCTTTTTTTCGCCCCGTCAAAACGCATTATGGCGCGCATGGGCAAAACGCCCGAAGAAGATATGCGCTGTTTGCAGTGACCGACGGGGAAAACCCTCAAGTTCGGCAAGCGTTTTGTCCGTGAATGCCGGCGCGGGCGGGCCGAAACATTGCGCGCCGCGCGCGGCTTTGCTGCGCGCATCAATACCGTTTTTGATCTGCGATCTTCGCTTGCAGCGGGCAGAGGATGAACCCCATTTGATATATGCCCGATATATATATCATTTGATGATTTCGCCTTCGAAAACGTCGGGATCGCGTTTTTCGCCGGCTTCAAAGCCGTTTTCGATGAAGTTTTTATATGTTTGTTTGGCGATTGTTTTTGCCGAGACGATATCCGCGCTGCCGCCGGCAAGCGCGCCGATGGCCGGAATTGCTTTGCCGAGATTGTCCGCTCCTTTTGAGCCGGCTTTAGTCACGAATCTGAAACCGAGAAATCGGCTGATCCTTGTATTCAAACGCATGAACACATTCGGCGGAAGTTTGGCGCATTTGGATTCGAATCGAAAAAAAAAGCCGCGCGTATGCTCGCAAGGCGGCGCGCAGAGCCGCCGAGAACATAGCGCGGCAAGCCTGCCGCATTGAGCCGGAGGCGAAATAGGCAGGCCGCGAAGGCGTATTGAGCCGAAGGCGAAATAGCCGAAGCCCCCCCAAAAAAAACAAGCGGCGTTCAATGCATGGTTGAAATGCGCATGCGTTTGCCGTTTGTCGCGATTTGGACGGTGCCGTCATCATCGGTGCGGAGCATTCGGGTATTTTGGGCGAAGAATGCCGATTGGACGTCGAAATGCGGAAAACGGTAGCGGTTGTTTTCGCCGACCGAAAAGACGGCATAGCGTGGATTGATGTGCTCGACGCATGCTTTTGACGACGATGTTTTTGAGCCGTGGTGACCGGCTTTGAGCACGGTTGCGTTTGCGGTCAGCCGGGGGTGCTCGAAGATGATTCGGCGTTCGACGGATTGTGAGGCGTCGCCCATGAACATCGCCGAAAAGCGATCCCATGAAAGGTGCAAGACGATCGACGCGTCGTTTTGATCGGCGATGAATTCGTCTTGATCGGCGGCATTTTTATTGTTTTGCGCAGCCGCGGGATCGTCTGCGCATGCGTTTCGGCGTTTGAATTCTCGGCAAGGGACGGGCGCGGCGGAGGCGTATCGGTAAGTTTTGGCGGGGATAGCGCTCAGACGGTTTGCGGGGGCGGCGTTTCGGAATGATTCGGGCGTTTCTTTTGGGGGCGCGTTTTTCAGGCGTTGCGGGGGCCAGAGGATTTGGATTTTTGGTCCGCCGTAAGCGTGCATTTGCGGCATGGAACGGACGTTTTTGAGCGGAATTCCGCTCTGAGCGGCCTGTTTTTGATAGGGTGAATCGGGGGCGTCGACGCCGTTATGCCAGATTTCGCCGATTTTGAGGTCGCGTCGGGCGAGGAGGTGAGGGAGTCCGGCGACGTGGTCGTAATCCCAATGGGTGAGGACGAGGACGTCGATTGTTTTTATTCCGCGGCGCCGAAGATAGGGGATGAGCTGAGTTTGGGTTGCGTTTGATTGCCGTCCGAGTTCGGCGCCGGCGTCGATGAGCATGTTTTGTCCGTTCGGGAATTCGATGAGCGTTGCATCGGCCTGCCCCATGGCAACGAAGGAAATGCGCATGCCGTCGGGGTTTGCGAATTTTTGCGGCGCAACGGCCATTGCGCCTGTGACGGCTGCGAGTCCGATTGCGGGGATGACGGCCAAGGCGATGCGCCATTTTGCGCGGCCGGGGCGAATCCATATGAGGCATGCGACGGCGGCGGTTGCGACGGACAGGGCGGAGTCGGGGATGATGTCGATGCATGCGGCGGGGATATGATTGATCGAGATGTTTGCAAATTTAACGGTGATATCTTCGAGAAGCCGGGCGATGCCGGCGACATATGCCCCCGACGGCGCGTGAATGAGGAGGCCGAATGCCGCAATGATCATGGCCGGCATGAGGACGAAAGAAACCCATGGGATGACGATGAGATTGGCGAGCGTGCCGATGATTGGGAGTTGCCCGAAATGAAAGAGCACGAAAGGGGCGGTCGTCATGGCCGTGGCTGCGGTAATGAGCAGAGCCGATGCAAGCGCTTCGGCAGTGTCGGCGATTTTTGGCGGGAGCGGGAGCTCTCGGATGCGGATTTTGCAGAATTTGGCGTAAAAATCGGTACACCAAATAATGCCCAAGACGGCGGCAAAAGAGAGTTGAAAGCTGACGGCGAAGATGGCGTTTGGGTCGGCAATCGTCATGACGAATGCGGCGAAGAGAAATGCGCGCATTTTGTCGCATTTTCGGCCTGTGATTTGCCCGAGATTGCATGCGGCCAGCATGATGAGGGCGCGTTGGGCGCTGAGCGGCGCGCCGACAAAGAGCAAATAGACGGTCAAGATCGGCATCATGAGGATGAGCGTGAGCCGCCGTCGGCCGCGCCGGCGCATGATATAGGGAAAGAAGGAGATGAATCGGCGCAAGACGGCGACGATGAGGAACGCAATAATGCCGAAGTGCATGCCGCTTACGGCCAAGACGTGCGCAATGCCCAATCGGCCGAAATCGTCGCGGGTTTGATCCTCGACGGCGCGCGTCGTGCCCAAGATGAGCGCCGGGAGCATGCCGGCGCTGCTGTGCGCTTGCAAAACGCCGTAGGCGTCGCGCCGTTTGGCATTAAGCCATGCATACAGATTCGCCGATGGGGCGCGAGAGACGGATACGGCGGCGAAGGGAGCGGGTTCGAAGGCGTCGGCGCGTGGGCGTCGGAAGCCGTTTTTCTGTTTTTCGCGGCTGCGTTTGAAAAACCCCGAAAGACCGTTGTTTTTAGCCCATTTCGCGGCATTGAACGCGCCCGGAACGTTTGGCGTTTTGTATCGGACAAAAGCGCCGACGGCGCTGAATTCTGTGCCGATGCGCAGTTTTTTTGCTTCGTCGGGGTTAAGCGCCATGCGCGCTTTGAACGGGACGGGCGGCGTGTGTTCGCCGCCGTTGCATGCATATCGGCGAATTCGGACGGAGGCTTGCGCCGAGCCCGGCTGAATGTCTTCGATTGTCGCGGCAATGGTGCAATCGATGTGTTCGGGCATTGTCCGGATCTGAAGCGGCGCGGCGGCAATTGCGCCCAAATTGAACGCAAACAGCGCCAAAAGCATGCCGACGAAGCAACGAAATCGGCGCGGGACATCGTTTGGGGCGTTTCGGTTTCGGAGGATTGTTTTTATCCCCAAGATGAGTCCGACAGCGCACAGAACGGCGATGAGGCGCTGCGCGTCGGTCATGATTGCGTGCCGCAGGAAGCGTTTTTCGGAGGCGGTTATATCGATGCCGGAGAAGATTGCACCAACGGCGTCGCGGCATCCGCGCAAGCGCGCCGCGAACCCGCCCGCCGGAACGCTCGGCGCGTGGGATTTTCCCCAATATATTCCGGATCCCCATGCGATGGCGGCGATGTACCAAGGCGCCAAGGCGTCTTTTCGGTTTTTGAGGTTGCGTTGTTTATCGAGCAAACGGGCCAATTCGAACGGACTTATCATGGCGTCACCTCCTTTCGTAAGGAATGATGGGGAGAAAAAAAAAATGTGACGGTTTTTTTTCAAAAAAGATGATTTTTAATGAAAAAAAAGTTGCGCGAAGCGCGCGAAGTCCGTAAAAGCCCGCCTCGGAGGTGTGGCTGAGCGGTCGATAGCGGCGGTCTTGAAAACCGTTGTACCTGTGAGGGTACCGGGGGTTCGAATCCCTCCGCCTCCGTAGGCGCGAAAATCGATAAAAGCCGTTGCGCAAGCGACGGCTTTTGTTGTTTTTTCGATTTTTGCCGGATTTATCCGAACAATATCAGATTTATCGGGATAATTTGCGCAATTATTCGGGGGAAGTCGGATGTTTTCGAATATTGTTCGAGATTATCGGAAATTTACCGCGATTGTTCGTACGGTGTTTGATTTTTCTGAATATTTTTCGCGATTGTATAGATTTTTCCGAATATTGTCATGGGTATCCGAAAGATGTCATGACAATTCGGATGTTATCATGACAATTGGGAAGCGCGGATTTGAGGATCGCTCGGTTTTGGTTCCGACTGCGCGCGGGATCGGAATTCGGCGCGCAGGATAAGCGCCGCGCGGGCGGATCGCTTTCATAAAGATCATGATTTGCGCGAGGCGGCGCGGGATGGAACGTTTTGCGGCGTTTTTTGGGCAAAGTCTGCATTTATGATTTGAAAGCCGATTTGACGCAGTTTTTCGATATTTTTGGGGAGGATATCCGGCGTATGCGCGTTTCGGCAGACGACTGCGGCCGGGGATGCGTCTGCGACGGCGCGCAAGGCAGCAGTCAGCGATTTCGGGCAGCCCAAGGGGAGTTTCAATTCGCTTTTGAAATCGGAAAACCAAAAGATTTGCGGGTTGTATCGTTTGATGAAATCGGCGGCCGGCGCGAACGTTTTTTCGACGTCGGCGTGAGAGGCTTCGGTCGGGGCGCCGGAGATCCAGTTTCGTCGCGTTTGAGCGGTTTTTTGCAAAATGCGGGCATCGGAGAGATCGCAGACGGAGTCATTGCCGCCGGCTGCGCGCCGCAAGCGTTCGAGACGGCTCCAAAGGCAGAATCGGCCGAGGTCGGCGCCGCCCGGGATTGAAAAATCGACTTGCCGATAGAGTTTGAAATCGCGCGCGACGGTTTGGGCAAACGGGGAGAGATTGAGCGCTTGCGGGGTATGCGGGCAGTTTGTCGGCAGACGGTATGAGAGAACGCCGATGAGCGCCGCTGCGAGCGCGTTTTGCGCGGATAATGCGGGGAGATCGTCGGCGATTCGGATCGGGCTGCCGCCCGATTGAACGGCCAAGATCGAGAAAAGCGAGAATTCATTTTGCGTCTGAGCGATGAAGGCGGCAGCGGCGGTGAAAATATTTTCGGGCGGGGCGCTTACTTTTGAGACGAGCGATTGCGCATCGAGGATAAGCAAAGCGCGTGATTGCGGCATGCCGCACGGACGAAGGACACAGAGTTCGCGGCGTCGGGCAAACGTGCGCCAATCGATATGCTTGACGGGGTCGCCGGGGACGAACGGCTTGCGATCGAATTCTTCGGCGTCGGAGAAACGGCCGGAGCTGCGGGGCGCGATTGCCGATTCGGGGAGAAAGGCGGCTCGGGGGTGACCATCGGGCAAGACCGGGGACGGCAGAACATCGATATCGATCGGCGTTTCGATGTGGGCTTCGGCGCGAAAGCGTCCGCTTCCGTCGCCAAAGACGATGCCGAAGCCGACGACGGCGGCGGGTCCCAATGTTTTTGTTTTAATGCCGAATCGGAGCGTTGCGGCGGATTTTGGCGGTATTCGGACGGGGTATTCGTTGGGGTCGCCGACGGCGATGTGTTCGGTGTGTTCGATCGTGACGAAATCGATCGCAATTGTCCACGGGAGGGGATTTCGAATGTCGGCGCAGAGTGTTGCGCCGGCGCCGAGGACGAGGGCATTGTTGCTGAGTTTTGGTTCAAGTGCGATGCATCGCCGCCGAAATGCGCGCCATGATAACAGCGCAAAAGAGGTTGCGATCATGCATTGAGCAATCAAAAGCGCAGAAAATATGACAAAAAATACAAATACAGGGCGATAGGATGCAGGGGATGCAATCGCAGCAGCGGTTGAGCCGATGCATATCAGGGCATAGGCGGCGAGCGCGAAGCGTCCGCGGGCGGAGCAACAGGGCGCTGCGGTTTGCGGCGATTGCGTGACGGCGATGGCGAATAATTGAGGAGAATCGGGAAGAGAACGGGGCATAATGCGCGATCGGAATTTGCGGAAAAAACCGCCGGTTTTAAATCGGGAAGACGCCGGACGGCGTCGGTTTTATGCGGAAGATGCGCCGGATTGCGTCAGTTTTTTGCTTGGCAGACGGCGAAAACCGCCCGAAGCGCGGCCGGCGCTGCCGCAGAACAGATTGCATATGCAAGCATCGCGAAGCTGCCGATGATTGCGCATGAAGCATAATGACGGTGTTGCCAAAAATCATGGAATTGTTTTATGTAGAGCCGCCCTTTCGTAAGTTTGGAGTGAGAGGCGAAGATGAATGATAATTTCCAGTCGGGGAAGACGCAAGCGATAGACCTCGATGAGTTGCACGTTGCGTCGCAGAATCGTCCGGCAGAGCGCGAAATGCGCGGAGAATTTGAGCTCGAAAAATGGGGAGACGATCCATGGGCGAGCACAGAGGAGAGCCGTCGCCGCCGTCGGTGGGCAGAGGATGATCGCTGGTCGGGCGATGACGAAGAGAAGAAGTCGCGCCCCGAAGACGCCTGGGATGTCGATGAGGAGTCGCTCAAAGCGGGTTGGCATGCGCCCAAGCGCGGAGATCAGCTTGAAACGGACGACGGATGGGACGATTGGGATAATTTCGGCGGCGCGCCCAAAGAACTTGATATTGAGCAAGAGAGCAAGGATTTCGGCGGGTATCGCCGCGTGCAGGCAGCGGCTCAATATGCGCAAGCCGACGAGAGCAACTATGCCGACGGCCATGCTCAGCGCGATGATTTGTACCGGCAGAAAGAAGCATTCGGGACGTCGGGCGTGAGGGAGAGGCGCGGCGATCCGTATGCGAATATCGCGTCGAATCCGAGCGCGCCGCTGCCTGAAATGAAACCGGTGGGGACGGATTGGGAGGATGCCATGGCGCAGTCGCAGGCGATGCCTGAGGCGGCGCAGGAACTCAAGCCGACGGGGACGGATTGGGACGACGCGCCGCCGGGAGCGGGCGCGGCGCCGACACAGGAAGAGGAAGAAATGCGAGCAAGTGCAAAGATATCCGCACAAAATGCGGCCGGAGACGATATCCCGGGGGTGTCGCGCGCGTCGATAATCATCTTTCAGGCCGATACCGAACCGGTCGTATATGAAATGAAAAAGCTGGTGACGACGATAGGGCGCGGTTTGGACAATATGGTGATATTGAACGATCCCTACGCGAGCCGCCATCATTTGTCGGTGCAGTATTCGAACGGCTGGTTTGAGCTGTATGCTCTGAGTCAGGATAATTTGGCAACGGTGAACGGCTATCCGATTTCGCATGTCGTTTTGATGAACAATGACCAGATCGAAGTCGGGGCGACGCGCATCCGATTTATATTGGGTCCGATATCGTCGCAGCAGATGCAGATGTCGGCGCCGATCAACGGCAAACCGATGCATGTCGATCCGCCGCCCCGCGCGGCGAGATCGCCCAAGACGACGCGCAAGAATTTGATTTTGCTCGTTTCGTCGGTGAGCGTTATCGTCGTTTTGCTCATCGTCGGTTTGGTGATTATGGCATTGAACGCGAAGCCGGCTTCGACGCCGAAGATAGCCGAGAATGCAAAGGGTCTGAAAGCCGCCGAAGAGGTTGTGCCCAGGGCAGACGATGCGGCAGAAGGGGCGAGCGGGGATGCGGAGCAAGTGCCGGTTTACACGCTCAAGCCGATCGAAGAAAGCGTTCTTGACGGCATGGTTGAAGGTTTTTCGGGGACGGTCGGCGCGTATAAGAAGAGCAAATCGGAGCTTTATTTTGAGCATGAAATCGCGATAAAGATCGATACGACGCCCGCCGGCGCCCGGATTTACAACGGCGACGGTTCGTTGCGCGGCATAACGCCGTATGAAATCACCGAACGCGCATCGAAGAAGCATTCGGAAAAGTGGACGATAAGGGCGGACGGTTATAAGGATAAGACGCTTGATGTCGCCTTTGACGAACCGATACACGAGACGATTGCGTTGGAGTCGGCGACGCCTGCGCCGAAACCCAAGCCAAAGCCCAAGGCCAAGGCAAAACCGGCGTCCAAACCCAAAGCCAAGCAGAATTCGGGCGGGAACAAGCCCGGACGCCGGCTTTTGATTTAGCCTGCGGGACGGAGAAATCTGTCTCGAATGCCATTCGGGCGAATTTTATGCATCGCTTCTTTTTTGCGGGCGTGTTTTATGCGTAAGTTTGCGGATGAATGATTTGGAAACGGTCAATGCCGATCGGCGCGGGCGCCGTCGGCGTTGGCTTTTTTATGGGGCGGGGCATTGCGCAGCCGGGGCGGCAGCCGCATGTTTTTTCTGCCCGATCGTGTTTTTTGACGGTTGAGTTTTGGCGGGCAGATTATGGGACGCATTCCGACGTTGGAAACGCTGAAGAAACGCAATGTTGCGCTTTCGGCGGTTCGCCGTTTTTTTGATTCGCGCGGGTATTGCGAAGTTCAAACGCGAGCGCTGCGCCCGACGACGGCGACGGATCCGTATATCGAAAGTTTTAAGACATTCGGCGCGGGCAAAGATGAAGTGTATTATCTTCAGACTTCGCCTGAGTATGCGCATAAAATTTTGTTATCGCATATAAGGATGCCGATATACGAGATAGCTCGCGTTTTTCGCCGCGAAGCGAGCGGTTTGTTGCATCGTCCGGAGTTTACGCTTGCGGAGTGGTATCGTCCGGAGACGGATTATATCGGGATGATGGACGAGACCGAGGCGCTTGTGCGCGCCGTTTCGTCGGCGCTCGGCGCCGAAGCGTGGCAGACGCGCGCACGCCATGAGGAAGGTCGCGCGATATCGTGCGCGTCGGCATTTGAGCGATTGACATTTGAGGCAGCTTTTGAGCGATATGCGGGATTTTCGCCGTTCGGCCGGAGTCATCAATCGCTTTATGCGGCGGCTCGGGCGGCGGGTTGCAGAGTCCGCGAG
>CAVGZQ010000095.1:5539-10768 GCA_963633515.1 Bacteroidaceae bacterium | reverse complement strand
GATTTGGGGTAAGAGTCGATACGGCGGGATCCCCCTTATTCAAAGGCGGAATTACCGACGGCTCTTACAACAAAGAAGACGGAACTTTCAGCGGTACAGGAAACATTAAATTGCTGAAGGATTTGGATTTGCCCAAAGAGGGAGCGCGTTTTGCTCTGAAAACGGAATCCGGCGGCACAGCTTCGCTCAAAAATGGAACGATTCAAACAATTTCCGGCGATCTCATCGTCGGAATCAAAGGACCTAAGGTAAACGGAGAGGAAGCGCAGTCCGAGATCGTCGTCAAGAGTCATGCGGACATCGATGTCGCGAATCAAGTTATCAACAACTTCAGCGGCAAAGCGAGTTTGCAAGGCGAGAAATTTGTAATCGGCAACGGACTGTCGCTGACATCTTTGGCCGGCGACGTTACGATCAATAACAATAATCTCGAGGAAATCGGCGGTTCTGCTTCGATTGAGTTTACAAGAAATAGTTTTACCATCAGCGGCGGATGCGAATCGTTCGGGTGGAAAAAAGGCGCAGACGGGGCTGATGATTCCATTCATTTCAACGGCAGCTTAACGGTTGATGCTTTTAACGGCAAATTAAACGGCACGGCATCCGTTAACTATGAGACAGAAGGTCCGGTACTTGAAGCCAAAGGTGATCTGACCTTTAAATTCACAGATTGGCTGACGGGAAAAGTCGGCGTCGAATTCCCGAATGATTCTTGGGATAATCCGATAATCAAAGGACGGCTTGAAGCGACAAACGTCGAGATCGTGCCCGGCCGAACGTTGATGGCATTCGGCAAAGACTTGCAGCTCGGAACCGTTGAGGCCTTGGCCGGACCTGTTCCCATTGTCGCAGAAGCAGGCATCGGCTTGGGCGCATCTATCGATATGGATCCGATTTTGATCAACGCAGCCGCAGATGTCGGACCTTTTGATCTGAACAAAGTCAAAGATGGCGGTTTGCCTGATTTTGAGATTTCTCTCAATGCCGCAACAGCACTTAAACTTTCGGCTCATATTTCTCCGTATGTCAGCGTGGGCATCGGCGTGAGCGGTTTTTCTGCCGGCATCCGCGTTAAGGGCAAAGCGCAATTGGATGCGACTGCAAACGGCGAAGTCGGCGGAAAACTCAAAGGCGGAGACGAAGGATTAAGCGGCGAATTGGAGCTCGGATTCGGCGTAACAGCAGGAGCCTCGCTTTCGCTTACGCCCGAATTGTATGCTCAGATCCTCGGTTATAACCCGACGCTCCAAATTACCGAATTCAAATATGACTTGGGCAATATCTATAACTTTAACTGGGGCAAAAAGTTTACTTTCGACGACAAAGGCAACACGACCATCACAGACGGCGGCAAACAAACGCCGATTGACGGCGGAACGGCAGTCCAAAGCCAAACCGAATCAAAGAAGGGCGATGAGGAAGAATTTAAGGCAAAAGAATCTTCGGGTTCAGAAACTGCCGAATTAGGCAAACCTCAAATTCCCGAAGCCGGCGTGATTGGCAAGGAGTCGATGGGCAAAAACGTCGGCGACGATGCGAACTCTGTCGGCGGCGCGCAAGAAGCTGCAAGCAATATCAAGAAGATTGCCGAAGCCGTTTCCGCAATCGGCGATGCCGTCAGTTTCATATCCAATATCATACAATCGTTCACAATCGGCGGTCCGATCGGCGTTGCGGCATTTATTGCCATCCAAATCTTCACGAAAAAATTGACGCTTGAAACGATCAAAGAAAAAGTCAACGCCATTAAAGACGGATTCGAAGCCATTCGGAATCTTCTCAGCGGCGGATGGCGAGAATTCTTGCCGCCCACGCTTGTCGAGATTGTCGATTTCGTCATTCAGGCAAAAGAAGATGGGCTTTTGCAAAAAGTCCTCGATGTTATCGAAAGCAAGATCAACGGCATGGCGAGTCCGATGCGGGAAATTCTCCAACCTTTGATCAACTTTGCCAAAGACCGCTTGGATGCATTGGGCAAGATTGCAGAACTCTTTACGGGCGAAATATCTCCGACGAGCATCATCAAATCGGTTGCAGGCATATTGGGTTTTGCGTTCAGCAGCATCGAAGCGTTCATCTCGATGTGCAAAGAGATGTGGTCGACGTTCCAATCGATCTTCCAAGCATGCGTCAAATCGGGCGATATTTTCGTGAAATACGAATCGCGCGTCTTGCTTGATAATTACATTTGGCAGGTCAAGATTCCTGGGCTTTGCGAATTCAAGGGCGAGGGACAATACGGAGCGCGCGTTGCGTCTGAATTCCTCGTCGGCTTCGCAAAAGTTCCGAGACAAAAGATCAAATAACTTTTGTGCATCGGCTTAATCGATCGCAGAAACCGCGCGCATAACTTTTCGCTTCGAAGGGCTATGACGCGGTTTTCTTTTGCCTGCCGCAAAGCGGCAGGCCGCGAAGGCGTATTGAGCCCAAAGGGCGAAATAGCCGGAGCAAGCGAAGGCGTATTGAGGCGTGAGCCGAAATAGCCGGAGCAAACGAAGGCGTATTGAGCCCAAAGGGCGAAATAGCCGGAGCAAACGAAGGCGTATTGAGCCCAAAGGGCGAAATAGCCGGAGCAAACGAAGGCGTATTGAGCCCAAAGGGCGAAATAGCCGGAGCAAACGAAGGCGTATTGAGACGTGAGCCGAAATAGCCGGAGCCCATCCCCCCCCCACACACACAAAAAAAAGCATTTATTGCAAACATCGCCGGACGAGTCTTCGGATGTATCGTCTTGTTTGAAGCCGCCGATTCGACGCAATCGCCTGCGCGAGCGTCGGGGCGGGACTTTTTTTGCTTTTGCAGTCGTTCGGCGTTGTATGGTAAAATGGACTGATGCGTGTTTTTGCCGGATTGATTCGTTTTCGTTGCAGGAATATGGCTTATGGATACAAGTCGTCGTTGGTTAACAAAAGATGGTCCCGAACGCCGTCGGGCGGTGACGGAAGCGCTCGTTGCGGGTCAGGAATGGCGTCATATTTTGTTGGGATTCGCCGGCACAAACGAAGTTTCGAACGGTCTGGATTTGCGCGGGATCGATTTGAGCGGTCTTGATTTGAGGAACGCGCGGCTTGAGCGCGCCCGGATCGACGGCGCAAACCTCAAAAATGCCGATATGCGCGGGCTTTCGGTCAAATATGCGTCGTTTCGCGAAGCGATGGCGCAGGGGGCAAATTTTGGCAACGCGGATTTGACGGGGGCGGATTTTCAGGCGGCAGCGCTCGACGGCGCCGATTTGTGCGGCGTTTCGGCGCGCGGCACGCGATTCAGCGGCGCATCGCTTTCGTCGGCAAATTTCGGACACGCCCTCATATCGGGCGCGGATTTCAGAAATTCCCTGCTCAACGGCGCGAATTTTTCGGAATCAAATGCCGATTTTGCATCGTTTGCCTGCGTTCAGGCGCAACAAATTGCATGCAATTCGGCGTCGTTCAAAAAATCGAATTGGTTTAAATCGAATGTATCGGGGTCGGACTTCGGCGGCGCCGCGCTGACGGAATCGGATTTTTCGTTTGCGCTTTGCAGAAAAGTCAACTTTGCGCAAGCCGAATTGTCGCAATCGAAGTTCAAAGAAGCCGACTTGAGCGAAGCAATTGTCGCCGGCGCGACGGCGCATGCAACGACGTTTGCGATGAGCGTTTTGTCGGGGACGTCGTTTGCCGGCGCAATGCTTGACGAAACGAATTTCAGCAATGCATATGCGCCGACGGCGGCGAATTTTTCGAACGTCCGCGCCGATCATGCGTTCTTTTTGAACACGCGCCTGGGGCATTCGTCGTTTGCCGATGCCGTGCTCAGCCGCGCACTCATGTGCGAGTCGGATTTGAGCGATGCCGATTTTCGCGGCGCGGATTTTTCGCAAGCCAATTTGCAAAAAGCGAACATGCGCCGCTGCGCGTTGCAGAATGCGCGGTTCGAAGCGTCGCTTTTGAGCGGGGCGAGCCTTTGCGAAGCTGTCTTGGCCGGGGCGCGGTTCGTCAAAACGCCGCTCGCCGCGTCGATATTGCAAGGCGCAAACGTCGACGGTTGCATATTTGAATCGTCGAATGCCGAAGCGATAGAATCGGCCGTTGTGTCGGGGACGCCCATAGTCGAATCGTAGGTGGCACAGTGTCGGCGAATCAAGTTGAAAAGCATGCCATGCGCTTGCACAAATATCTTGTCGATCGCGGGAAATACTTCGATAAAGCGTGGCGGCAACGCATCCGAAAATTGCTTGCCGATACGTATAATGCCATGAATGCGCGTCCGTTGGACGGGAAACGGTGCCTCGCGCTGTCGGACGAAATCGACGCCGAATTGGCATCGCTCGACAAGATGTCGTTTGACGGCATGATCGAAATCTCCGTAAAAGACCGCGCAGCCAAGAGCGCCGCGAAAACAGCCGACAAACAAACCCAAACGACGCCGGCAAACCGCGATCCGAGTTCAAACAAAACCGGCCGCTCGGGCAGTTCGGCGGAACATTCGCCCGAAACGGGCGATTTGCAAGAGAATCGCGCGTATTCCCGCCGTCAATCGCCCGGCGATTTAAAACAAGAACCGCAAAGCGCGACGGCGAAAAATGATAATGATGCCGATGAATTGCGCGCGAATGATGCAAAAAATGCAAATGCAAATGATGATTGCACACAAAAAATCGAAGACTTCGATTATTTATCGAACGATATGCAACTTTCGGGCAACGGGCAAACTGCAAACGCCGCGCAAACCGCCGAGAACCCAAACACTATAACGGCAGCCCCCCCCGAGCAAGACGGCGGAATCGGGCTTTTCGACCTAATCCGCGCAGAAATCCGTTGCATAATAAAAATCCGCGCAGTCGTCAGACCGCCGTTTATCGGCAAATTCGTATCATTTGCCGAAGCTTTTGCCGAACGTCTCGAATCGCGGATAGAAGCATTTATCGCCGTATTATCGCCCGATGCCGAAAAGCTTGGCGCCAAAACCGACACAGAAGTCGGCTATGAAGACGATCTCATCCCCAATATGCCGGGCTTTGATCTCGTGCTTCATCCGAAAAAAAAGAAGCGGTAATGCATACCTCCGACCGATATCATGCGTCACGCGGCGCCGATGCGATGATTTCGCAAAGAAATAATCGTAATTCCGATTGCTTCGGACAGGATGCGCCGGCATCCGGCGCCGAGGCGATGATTTCGCGGCGATGCGGATCATTTTATCGATTCGGGCGGCCGGATTGCTATCGTTTGAAATTCGGCAAAATGCATC
>CAVGZQ010000095.1:0-5507 GCA_963633515.1 Bacteroidaceae bacterium | reverse complement strand
TCGTGCAATGAATATGCAAACTTCAAAACGTCATCGGCTTTGCAATGCGAACATGCGGGCGCCGATGATATGATTTTGCGGCGATGCCGGTCATTTTATCGATTCGGGCGGCCGGATTGCTGTCGTATGAAATTCGGCAAAATGCATCTTGCAAAGAATGGAGTTCGCGCATTTTCCTATTCTTACGGAGCATATGCATTCCTCAAAACGTCATCGGCTTTGCGATGCGAACATGCGGGCGACGAGGCGAAGGCAGAATACGGCGCCGGTGTTTCGGATACCGGCAGCCAAATCGTTTAAATAAACATTTCGTATAGTATATATATAGGTCATCGGGAAATGAAAAAGAAAACGCTTGGAATATGCATCAGCCTCGCGATGTGTTTGGCATCGTGCTCGAGTTTGGATTTGGGTTGGCGCGCCCAGAAAAAAGGCGATTATGCGACAGCTCAAACGCAGTCGATTCGCGCCCTGAGCCAAGATCCGAAAAATCCCGATGTCTATCGGCTGATTGCCGCGACGGCGCTGTCGAAAGGCGAAACCGACCGCGCCGCCAAGGCGGCGGAATTTGCGCGAACGCTCGACGGCGGCAGCGCCAAAACCGAACAATTGCTCCGGCAGATATATCGGCAAAAAGGAAGTCATGCCGATTTGTGCGACGCCGGTCTGAGGGCTGCGCAAAAAGGTTATAACATCAAGCAAGACGAAGCGGACGCATTCCAAATCGCCTACAATGCGCTTGCGCCAAGCGCGCAGGCATACGGCTGCCTGCGCGTTGCGCAGCGGTTCGGGCTTTCGGCGCCAAAAGCAGACGATACAAAAATAGCTTATATCCGGCAGTGTATTCAAAAAGGCAAAATTCGGGAAGCATTTCAAGTCGCCGACACGATCGCCGACGGATCAAAACGCATGCCCCAAAAAGCGCGCCTGTGTTTTGTCGCCCAAGAGCGCGAAGAAGCCGCCAAAATATTGAATGCCTACGCCGAAGGCGACAACGGCGATCCGGCAATCTCCGGCGCGCAGCGCGCATCGTCGCCGGACGCCGCAACGCATCAATCCCGCATCGGCGAAGCGCTTCAAATCTTCGAAGAATATCTCGATTGGAGTCATGCCGCCGATTTAATGGGCAAATCCGATGCATATGCGCGCAGCATCCGCCGCGTCATCGCATTGAAACGCTGTTTCCGTTCGTCGGAAGCAGCCGACGTCTTCGAACAATACCTCGAAGCGCCGGACGCGGCCGGCGCCGGCATTGCGGCAGATATCGAAAGTTTATTGCAATACGGATACGGCGACGAAGCTTGGCGCGTTTACGAACGCAGACACAGCAAAATTCCGTACGACGTCCGCCTGAATATTGCAACATTATTCGAAGACAATGCACTGTCTTCGATGGCCGTGCAAATTGTGCAGCAAATTGCCGAAGAAAATAAAACAGACGCCGAAGCGCTGAAAAAAGTTTTTCTCTGGCATCGTTCACAAGGATACAGCGCCAAAGCGCTCGCCGCGAGCGACTTATTGGCGGAAAATACCGAGCTCGGAGACGATTGGATGGCTTATCGGCTCGAAGTCATGGCCGAGAGCCGAATGACGGCGCAATTCCGAACCGAATCGCAAGAATGGATCGAAACGAAAGCGGCCGACAAAACTTTTGCGCGCCGAACCGTCGCAAAAATCGAATATAACCGAAAAAACTATGCCTCGGCCATTGATCTGTTCGATGCGCTCGATGCGCAAAAAGCGATCGGCAGCGACGATGCCGCATTGTATATCGATGCGCTTTCGCGATATCGGCAATATCAAAAACTCGACGATGTTTTGTCGCGATACCGCCCCGATATCGCGCCGCAAACGAGAGCGCATTACTTTGAAAATGCCGATGCCGAAGTTTATTACGAAAAAAGCTTGCAGCCGCTGCTTTCGGGATCGGAGGCCGATCGGATCGAAGCCCATCTGCTTTTGGCGCGCTTCTGTCTGACAAATAAAGACGATCCCGAAAACGCCCGAAACCATATCGCAAAAGCTTTGAATATTTCCGAATCGCTCCGAACGCAATCATACACATACGAAAACGTCATATCGCTGTGCTATGCGACGGAATATAAAGAACTTGCGATTATCTATGCCCGCGAATTTGCCGAAGCGTCGCCAAACGATCCGAAACCGCAAAAACTCTTGGCAGAAACGCTTCTCAAATGTCAAAAATTTGACGAAGCAGCCGCTTCATTCGACAATTATATCAAAAATAGCGGCGATGTTTATTCGGGGCTCAAGAGCATATTTGAACTATATTCCCGATACGGTTATGCCGACGAAGGACTGAGTTGGCTCGAAACTCGCGCGCAAAACATCAAAAACGCTTCGGATTCCGGCGATTATCGCCATTATCTCGATGCGTTGACCGATGCGCAAAAACAAACGTATATCCGGACGTTTTCGGACGAAGATCTTTATCGCAGAACACAAGCCGGTTACAACGATCTGTTTTCAATCGCAAAAGATATCTATGCCGTCAAAGCAATGTACGGATTTTCTGCCATCCGCGATTGGGACAATGCCGCAAAAATCTGCCGATACATCGTCGGCGAAAATAACGTACCGGCCGGCGCCGATCAAGGCGTCGGGCGCGAATGTTTGCAAATCGCCGTCAGATCGGACGCCGATGCCGATCTCTTCGATCGGATTATCGATAAAATAACATCCGAAAACGATATATTAAAAGCCGCCGAAATACTCGCGGCGAGCGAAATGCTCTGCCGAATCGGCGATAAATTGGAAGGCTTGCTCACGTCGAAAGACTTCGGCGCGGCGAGCCGCGCATACGGCTATCTGACTCAAATCGACGTTTCGTCGGGAGATATGACGGCTTTGCGCCGACATATGAAACAATTCGAAAAGCAAAACCCGTCCGGCGCCGACATTCGCTTGCAATTGGCTTACGACGCCATGAATATCGGCGATTTCGATGATGCAGCCGACCGGCTCGCCGCGCTTCAAACATTGCGTCCCGACGCGCGCGACGTGATTTGGGCCCAAATCGCGCTCGCAAGACGCGCGCCGCAACACAAAAAAGCCCAAGAACTCCTGCAGGCAACGATCGACGGCGCGCAAGGCGTGTTCCATCGTCTCGAATGGATTGCCCAAGGCTATGCCCAATTCGGCGACTATGCGTCGGCCGCCGATTTTGCCCAAAAAGCGTGGGATTCCGGCACGCTGCAAACCGCCGATTTCCGCCGGCAAATGCTCGATCTGTTCATTGCGTCGGGCACATGGAGCGATCGCGAAGATCAAGCCAAATCGCATCTGGCCGAACTCAAACCGACAAAAGAATGGCGCGCCGACAAACTGCTTGCTTTCGCAAAACGCGCGTTTGAATTCGGTTACTCGGAAATCGCGCAAAAAGCCGCCGGCGAAGCCGCGCGCCTCGAACCGGAGAATTTTTCCGTCAAACGGTACCGGCTCGAACGCGCCGCCGAGTCGGGCGACAGCGGGCAAATGATGATCGCGCTCGACGATGCCCTCTCGGCCGATAACGCCGATCGCATGGCAATCGCCCAAACGCTCATCGAAAAAAAAGCTTATTCCGACGTCATCGACGCTATCGATTCGGCATTCGAAAATAACGCAGCCGAAGATGCATTATCATCGATTTTGGCCATATTGCCCCAATATGCCGGCCGGCGCGGCATTGCGCAAACGATGCGGACATTGAACGCATACGCCGGCATGGCGCCGAATCTGTCAGACGAAATCAACCGCGCATCGGCGCAATTGTCGCTGCAATCGGACGCGCCATGCAATGCCTATCCCTATGTCATCGCCGCCCGAGACGCCGACATTTGGCACGCGTTCATCGTTCAATGCCCCGAAGCCCGCGACAAAGCGCTGTCGGGGCTGCGAACGCTTCGATCGGAATTATCGGCGGCAAAACGCCGGTCTTTCGACCGACAATTCGAAGAAATCGACGCCGCTGCCGGGCAATCCGACGATACGCTTTTGGACGATATCGGCATATCGATCGATAATTGCGAAAAATTTAAACGATATATCGCCGCCGGCAATCCGATTGCCGCATTCCAAACCTTCGGACAATGTCAAATCGACGCCGATCAAGCGGTCGATGCAGCCCGGATCTTGGCCGCTTACGGCTATCGCCAAGAAATCGGCGATCTCTTGAAATGGCGCGATATCAAGCTTTCTGACTCCCAACGCGCGCAAATCGCGCTTATCCGCATCATCGGCGGCGACGCTTCGCCCGAAAACCGCGAAGCCGTCTTGCGCGCGCCCGGAGTACTCGCAAAACGCAGTCCGTCGGTCATCAAAGCTGCCGTAGCGCCAAACGATGTTATCGCCGCATTGCATGCGCCGCCGTCGAATAAAATCAGCGATTTGCTCATTATTGCCGCAAAATCTTTTGCGAATTCCGACGATGACGATATTTTGTATCAAGCCGCGCAAACGTTCATCGCCAAAAGCCCGCGCCCGGTTTCGCTTTGGCTTGCCTTCGCGCAAGCCCTTGCCGAAGCCAAAGCATACGGCGCCGCCGTCAAAGCATTCCAAGAATTGCAGAAGCTTCAGCCGCCGTCCGAGTTCATCGAACGCTCGCTTGCCCTTGCTCAGGCGCATAACAACGACGCCGACGGCGCATGGCAGTCGCTTAAACGCGGCGAATCGCTGACCGCTTCGATTCAAACGTATTGGAAGACCGCGCGCGGCGATTTCGCCGACGCGCCGATCGAGACGCAGAAAAAAATCAATGCGCGATTGCGCGAACTTCAGCCGATGCAATACGCATGGTTATGCGACGCAGCCGCATTGGCGCTCGACGAAGGCGACGCCGGCGCCGCCCAATCGTTTGCGATCGCCGCGCATCGCATCGGCGCCGCTGCCGCCGACAAAGCGCTTTGCAAGATATACGGCGATCGCCGGCAATCGGCGCAAATCCCCGACGAAATCGCAGCCGGCGCTTCGTCGGCTGCCCGAATGGCTGCCGCGCAAAAAGCGTATGCGCAAAATAGCCGCGAAAAGGCAATATCAAATTACCAATCGGCCTTTGCGCAATCGTCTTGGCCAATCGGCGATTTTGCCGACGTCGCGCATCGTCTGATCCTTTTATCGCTCGACGGCGCATCGCCCGACGCCGGCAGCGGACTCGAACAGCTCATCGCACAGCAGGCAGATCTTTGGCCGCATGATGCGCAGCCGCGCATTTTCCGCGCAGCCCGCGCGCTGCAATTTGGCGATACGGCCGGCGGCGCCGATGCCGATTTGGCCGCCCTCACGCGCGCGCAAGATCGCGCAACGCTTGCCGCATATGCGGTTTTGCTCGATCGCGCCGATTTTGCCCAAAAAATCATCGCGTCCGACATCAAAACGGCGACATTCGATCCCGCAGCCTATGCCCTGGCCTTCCCGAACGTCTTCGACGCTTCGGCAATCCGCCGTTTCTGCCCCTTTTATCGCTCGACGGCGCATCGCCCGACGCCGGCAGCGGACTCGAACAGCTC
>CAVGZQ010000094.1:7050-10854 GCA_963633515.1 Bacteroidaceae bacterium | reverse complement strand
GCGCATCCGCCGGCATGCCGATTGACGAAAATTCGGCAGTCTCTCCATAACCCCCCGAAGACGATCCGCGCATCCGCCGGCATGCCGATTGACGAAAATTCGGCAGTCTCTCCATAACCCCCCGAAGACGATCCGCGCATCCGCCGGCATGCCGATTGACGAAAATTCGGCAGTCTCTCCATAACCCCCCGAAGACGATCCGCGCATCCGCCGGCATGCCGATTGACGAAAATTCGGCAGTCTCTCCATAACCCCCGAAGACGATCCGCGCATCCGCCGGCATGCCGATTGACGTAAATTTCGGCAGTCTCTCCATACCCCCCGAAGACGATCCGCGCATCCGCAGGCATGCCGATTGACGAAATTTTGGCAGTCTCTGCGCCGTTTGCGGTAAGATATCGCGCGGCGTTTTGATCGCGCCGTCTGTTTGCGATGTCGGCGGCTGCGCGCGCCCTGCGTTTGCTGCATGATGATGTTTTTTGAATGCCTTTGAGGAGAAATTATCGTGAAAACGCGTTTGCCGGGGTTTATTTTGGCGATATCGTTTTGTTTTGCATCGTCTTTGAGCATAGCTCAACCGCAACCGACGCCGCCTCTGCCCGATCCGACGCCCGGCGATGCCGGCCAAACGATGCCGCATGCCCAAGCTCAGGCGCCGGCGTTGCAAACGTTGCCCGACGGCACGCCCGTTGCGCCGTGCATCGCGCCGGCCGAGGGGATGTCGTGCATTCCGGGCGGAAAGTTTCTGCGCGGCGCAAACGGCGACAAACACAATCTGAGCTGCAAACAGCCCAGCAACAACGATCGCAGCGTGGCCAACACCTACCCGCAGCAGGAAATTTGGCTGCAAACCTTCTACATGGACAAAACCGAAGTCACCAATGAAGCCTACAATGCCTGCGTCAAAGCCGGGAAATGCGTCAAATCGGGGCCGAAATACGTCGATTTCGATCGCCCCAAACAGCCGATTACGGGCATAAGCTGGTACGAAGCCAACGATTATTGCAAAGCCCGAGGCAAGCATCTCCCGACCGAAGCCGAATGGGAAAAAGCCGCGCGCGGCGCCGACGGCGACCTCTACCCATGGGGAAACGGTCCGATTTCGTGCGAAAATGCCGTGATTATGAACGAAAAAGGCCGTTCGTGCGGGCAAAAAAAAGAAAAGGGCAAAAATCCCGATACCGGCCGCGTGCTCGAAGTCTGTTCGCGCGGCGCATTCCGCTATGATCTTTGCGACATGGCGGGAAATGCCGAAGAATGGGTCGCCGACTGGTATTCAAAATCGTACGGATTGTGCGGCAAAGACTGCGAAGGCATAAACCCCAAAGGTCCGTGCAACGGCGATGACGGCAAAAAATGCGGCGCGACGCACGCAAAAGTCGTGCGCGGCGGCGCTTGGTATTGGCCGGCCGAACATGCAACGGGCATTCACCGCCGATCGCATTTGGCGTCGAACAACCCGGGGCATCATTTCGGTTTTCGCTGCGCGGCATCGCCCGAAGAAACCGAAAAATTGACGAAAAAATAGATTTCGCGTCTCGTTTTTTTGCGAGGGGCTTCGGCTATTGCGGCGCGTGCCGCAATACGCCTTCGCGGCCTGCCTGTTTGCAGCCTGCGGCGGCTGCAAATACGGCAGGCTTGCCGCGCTATTGCCCGCAGGCGGGCAATACGCCCGGCTTTGCGCGGCGATGTTCTCGGCGGCGCAAAGCGCCGCCCTGCGAGCATGCGCCGCGCTTTCGCGCGCCCCTGTCGGGCGCGCGCCGTCTGTCCCAATGCACGGCGCCGGAAGGCGAAGAAATATCGGATATATTTTGTTTTGTTTTTTTGCATCAAATTCGCAAAAACAATCGCAATAACTCATAAAATACACCCATCCCGAGGAAAGCATATGGCAGCGAAGGCGGCATCTTATATCTTCGACATCGACGATACGCTTTATTTGGAGCGCGATTACGTGCGGTCGGGGTTTGCGGCCGTCGGGCGCGCCGTCGGCTGCGCCGCCTTCGGCGACGCATGTTGGGATTTGTTTTTGGGCGGCGCGCGCGGGAATACGTTTGATTTGGCGCGCCGCGATTTTGCGCAAGCCGATTTGCCGCCGACAGCCGATCTCGTCGCGATTTACCGCGCGCACCGTCCCGATATCGCGCTTTGCGCCGACGCGCGCCGGTTTATCGAAAACCAAACGCGCCCGATGGGGGTGATTTCCGACGGGCCGATCGTCGCGCAGCGCGCGAAATTCCGGGCGCTCAATCTCCATGTCTGGATCGATTATCCGCTGTTTACCGCCGAAATCGGCGCGCCCAAACCGTCGCCGCGCGCGTTCGGAATCGTCGCGGCAGCCTTGGGCGCGCCCGATGTCCGCGTCGTTTATGTCGCCGACAATCCGGCCAAAGACTTCGAAGGACCGTTGCGCGCCGGCGCCGAAGCTGTCCGCATTCGGCGTGCCGGCAGTTTGCACGAAAACGCCGACACGCCGCCCGGCGTGCGCGAAATCGCGTCTTTCGGCGATTTGGCGGTATGATCGGCATGTCGCGCCGAACCGGCACAATCTTTATCCATTCCGATCGCAATCATGACGTTTCGATCATACCGCGCGCGCCGATGACGATAAAACGCATCGCGCCAAAAAAGAAACCCGCCGTCTTTAAGCGCATGATTTTCGCGATATCGGCGCGGCATCGCGCCGAAAATAATGTCAAATATTTACAAACGGCACGCGCTTTGCTAAAAAGCGAGCCGCGTTATGGCGTCCGGATAATCCGAACGCGTCGATTGTTACGGGGAAAAATGCATCGCATCGGACAGAATTGCTTTCGGGCGATGTTTGGCATCCCGCTCTTATTTTGCCGTTTGGCCGGCAAACGGCTTTTGTTAAGTTAAGGAGAGAATTATGAAAAAATTGGCTTGGTTACTCGGCGCTGTTGCTTTGGTCGGTTTGGCTGCATGCGAAACCGACGATTACAATTGCGACAACTCCATCAATTGCGATGAAGCGACGCAGCTTTGCGTGACGAAAGATTACTCGGCAAAAAAAGTTGCCATGTGCTTGTCCAAAGATAAACAGTCTGCTTATGATTCTTGCGGTCATGCAAATGCGACGAATAAAGATCAATGGCTCGATGAAGACGGCATGTGCGTATCGCGGTATGTGAGCGAATGCGAATCCGACTCACAATGCAAAACCGACGAAGTTTGCAATACTCAAACCGGAACTTGCGTGAAGGCGACCGATGTCACAATCGCTCCGAAACTCGTCCGCATTGACGATATGTCCAAAGCAGATACGTCCAATCAAGTCGATCCGGGTGCAGATATCGACGCCGTTGTTTTGACAAAAGCGAACGGCACTGTCGTTTATGCGAAGGAGGTTATGGGCTATAAACGCAGCGACGGCAAGGGCAAAGCCGATGTCGATGTCACCAACAAGATGATAGCGATAGATCCCGACCAGGCTCTCGGTGCACCGGATTCATTCATTGGGTATCCGACGAATACATCCCAGTGCTATTATTATAAGCAAAACACGACGCCGGAAGATAAAAAGGTTGCCCGTCCGTTCGTTTCGTTGGGCGGCATCGGCGGTTATCTTATTGTCGAAATGGGCGATATCATCGAAGCCGGCGATACGCTTGCCGTTCTCGAACTTGGAAACTGCGAACTCCAAAACACCAAAGACGGCGGCACGCAAAAGGGTAAAGCAGAAGCAATTAAGGTTATGGTATCGATTAACCAACACGACAGCGTTTCGGATTGGAGCGTTGTCGGCGATTCCGAAGCGGATGTTAATGCCGGCGAATTCTCGGG
>CAVGZQ010000094.1:0-7040 GCA_963633515.1 Bacteroidaceae bacterium | reverse complement strand
GCTAAGATTACCGACAGCATGATTAATGCCGCGAAATAATATCTTCAGGCGATAAATCGTCTATGACGTCCGAAACGTTAGTTTCGGGCGTTTTTTTTGTTTTTGATGATGTTTTTTGCGAATCGCGCGGGCGATGCGATGATTTTGTGCGCATTTTTCGGCGATTTGGTATAGGGCGATCGTGTTTTTGGGGTGCGCGCAACGAACGGAGAAACGATGATCGATCGGAACATATTTCGCGCTTATGATATACGGGGCGACGCGCGGACGCAGCTGACGCCCGACGTTGCGCATGTTATAGGGCTGGCGTTGGGCGCGACGCATTTTGCGCCCGGTTCGTGGGTTTGCGTCGGGCGCGATGCGCGGGCGTCGTCGCCCGAATTGGCGCGCGCCGCGATTTCGGGGCTCGCCGCGCAAGGCGTCAATGTTGTCGATTTGGGCATGATTACGACGCCGATGTCGTATTATGCGACGCGCAGCCCCGATTTATGCCCCGGCGGCATGCTTCCGTCCGGGAGCGTTATGGTGACGGGGTCGCATAATCCGCCCAACGAAAATGGGCTGAAAATATGCAAAGGAACGTCGTCGTTTTTGCGCGGCGACATCGTCGCGGTTTATGAAGCCGTTTCGGGCGGAATCGCGCCCGAAACGGGCAGATCGCAAGGGATTGTCGCGCAGCGCGACGTTTCGGCGGCGTACGAAGGCGATATTTTGCGGCGCGTCGCGCCCGGACGCAAGCTTCGCATTGTCGTCGACGCCGGAAACGGCGCCGCCGGTCCCGAGGCGCTGCGCGTTTTGTCGCATTACGCCGACGTTGTGCCGCTTTATTGCGATCCCGACGGCCGATTTCCGCACCATCATCCCGATCCGTCGGTGCCCGCAAATCTTGCCGATTGCTGCCGAAAAGTCGCCGAAACGGGCGCCGATTTGGGGATAGCGTTTGACGGCGACGGCGATCGCCTCGGCGTTGCCGACGCCGACGGGGCGATAATCGCCGCCGATCGATTGCTCGTGCTTTTTGCGCGCGATGTTTTGGCGGCGGCGCCGAATTCGGCGATTTTGGGCGATGCGAAATGTTCGAAATGCACGTTTGACGATATCGCGCGCCGGGGCGGCGCGCCGGTTATGACGAAATCCGGGCATGCGCTGATTAAGGCAAAGATGAACGAAACGGGCGCCGCGCTTGCCGGCGAAATGAGCGGCCATTTCTTTTTTGCCCAAAATTGGCACGGCTTTGACGACGCGATTTATGCGGCGGCGCGGCTGTGCAAGATATGCAGCCGCGAAAATCGGACAATCGGCGAAATGCTGTCCGATTTGCCGCCGTCGTTTGCAACGCCCGAATTGCGGCTGCCTTGCGCCGATGACGTCAAATTTGCGCTTTCGCAAGCGGTTTTCGAAGATTATTCGGCGCGCTATGCGACGAGCGATTTGGACGGCGCGCGCGTCGATTTTCCCGACGGCTGGGCGCTCGTTCGCGCCTCGAATACGCAGCCGGTCATCGTTGCGCGCGCCGAGGGCAATACGCGCGAAGCGACCCGGGCAATTTGCCGCGATTTGTGCGCGACTTTGTCGCGAATCGGCGATAAAATCGGCGCAAATCTCGATTTGTCGGCGCTGCGCGAGGCGTGCGGCGGTTAGCGGTTAGCGGTTAGCAGTTAGCAATTAGCAGTTAGCAATTAGCAATCAGCAATCAGCAATCAGCGGTCAGCAATTAGCAATCAGCAATCAGCAATTAGCAATTAGCGGTTAGCAATTAGCAATTAGCGGTTAGCAATCAGCAATCAGCAATTAGCAATTAGCAATTAGCAGTTAGCGGTTAGCAGTTAGCAGTTAGCAATCAGCAATCAGCAGTTAGCAGTTAGCAATTAGCAATTAGCAATTAGCAATTAGCAATTAGCAATTAGCAATCAGCAATCAGCAATTAGCGGTCAGCGGTCGGCAATCAGCAATCAGCAATCAGCAGTTAGCGGTTAGCAGTTAGCAATCTGCAATCAGCAATCAGCAATCAGCAATCAGCAATCAGCAAACAGCAATTAGCGGTCAGCGGTCGGCAACCGCGCAAAATGCCGAAAAAAAAGCGCGGCGTATGCTCGCACCTGCCGCCTGCCTGCCGGCCGGCCGGCAGGCAGGCGGCAGGGAGAACATAGCCGCGCAAGCCGCGCGTATGCTCGCAAGATGGCTCGCAGAGCCATCGAGAACATAGCGCGGCAAGCCTGCCGCATTTGCCCCGGCAAATAGGCAGGCGAACAACAAAAAAGCGTTCGTTTTTTCGAAAGGCAGCGCGCATATAAAAAATAATATGAAATTTCAAACCCTTGGCGATTGAAACGTTATGCAACATATAAAAAATGCGACAGTTCGCACTGCGATTTGGATTGGGGCGTTTGCCGTGTGCGCATCGTCGGTCGGGTGCCGGAGCCATACGGCGGCGGAGACGGATGATGCGGAGACGGATGCCGTGTTGGCCGAAATCAACGGGCAGGCGCTGACGCAACGCGATTTTGAGCGCAGTCAGGCGTGGCTGCCTCCGTTTGCGCGGCAGCTCGATGCCGATCGGACGCTCGACAATTCGCGTTTTTGGAACCTCATTTATCTCGTGCGGATTGCCCAAGATGCCGAAGAAAAATCGCTTTTAAGCGATGCTGAGCGAAATTTGGCGATAAAAGAAGCATTGGCAGCGCATAATATTCAATCGACCGTCGATCCGAATTTTGTCGTGACCGACGAAGCGATCGATGCGTATTTGGCGCAACACGGCGCAGAACTGACGGAGCCTGCGGCGTATACGGTGAATTATGCGAGCGTAAAAAACGCCGAACGCGTGAAGCTTTTGTATATGGGGTGGCATTTTGCGCGCGGGGCGCAGCTCGGGTACAATTTTTCGAAAAGCGAACCGGTGCCGAGAACGCGCGTGGCAGGCGTGGGTCAGACGACAAACGAGAGAGGGCGTCCGATAGACGGGAATTTGTTTAATTTCGTCTATGCGCGCACGATGCAGGAAGATTCGGAGTCGCCGTCGCAAATCGGACCGTTTTCTTCGTCGGACGAAGTTCTGTTTTCGTGCCCCGAGACGATGGCCGCGCTCGAAAAGGCAGAAATCGGCGCGCCGATAGCGCGAGATTTGGCGTGTTCGGGGCAATGGAAGGCGTTTGTCATCCCGGCATGGAAGCGGGCGGCGGCGAAAATGGACGGCGAAAAAGCGCGGCAAGTCGCCGCAGAAAACATTCGGAGCGCGCATAACGAAGCGTATCGCGCCCGACAGATCGGAGAATAATCATGGGCGGATTTGTCCATTTGCACGTGCATTCGCAGTACAGCATCAATGACGGGGCAATCCGCGTAAAACCGCTGTGCGAAGCGATAGCCAAGCGCGACGTCAAAATGGTTGCGATTACCGATCACGGCGTCATGCACGGCTGCGTCGATTTCATCAACAAGGCCAAGCCGTATGGGGTCAAGCCGATATTGGGCTGCGAGTTCAATGTGTCGGGGTGTTTGCCCGACAGCCCCGAAAAGCTGTTTCACCTGACGGCGATATGCCGCACGCTCGACGGCTATAAGAATGCGCTCGCGCTGATTTCTCGCGCGAACATCGAATGTTACAATGCGGAGACGGGGATCGGGACGCTGAAATTTGAGTGGTTCAAAGATCGGGCGCAAGGTCTGACGATATTGAGCGGGGACTTGGGCAGCGAGCTTGCGCAGACGGTTCTAAAGAACGGAGATATCGACGCGGTCGCGAATAAAATGCGCGATACTTTTGAGCCGGGCGAATTTTATCTCGAAATGATGGATAATTCGTTCGAAATCCAAAAGCGCGTCAATGCGTGTTACCGCGAAAATAGCAAACGCTGGGGTCTGCCGCTCGTCGCGACGAACGATTGCCATTATTTAAAGAAAGAAGAAGCGTTTGCGCATGCGGTGCTCCTATGCAATGCGATGAAAAAGATCGTCGATGCCGACGAATTGCGCGAATTTGCCGTCGATGATTTTTATCTCAAGACCGACGAAGAAATGCATGCGGCGTTTAAGGACACGCCGGAGGCGTGCGAAAATACGGTAAAAATCGCCGAATCGGTCGATTGCCCTGTGCGTCTGGGACCGGTTTTTCTGCCGCAATACAAAGTGCCGCAAGAGTTTTTGGACGCGCATGCGATAAACGATCCGCACGAAGGCGTGCACGCGTATTTCAAAGAAGTCGCGCGCAGCGGTCTTGCAAAGCGTTTGGAATCGTTCAAGACGGCGGGCAAAACCGTCGACGAAAAAGCGTATTGGGAACGGCTTGAGCGCGAAATCGGCGTGATAACGCAGATGGATTTTCCGGGGTATTTTCTCATCGTTTGGGATTTTATCCATTGGGCGAAGATGCACGATATCCCGGTCGGACCGGGGCGCGGTTCGGGCGCCGGATCGCTCGTCGCCTATTCGATGACGATTACCGACTTGGATCCGCTGCCGTTTTCGCTGCTTTTTGAGCGATTTTTAAACCCCGAGCGCGTCAGCATGCCCGACTTCGACGTCGACTTTTGCATGGATCGCCGCACGGAAGTCATCAAATACGTGACGGAGCATTACGGCGCGCACAACGTCGCGCAGATTGCGACATTCGGCGCGCTCAAGGCGAAAGCGGCGATCAATGCGGTCGGGCGCGTGCTGGGATTTTCGCCGCAAGAGCTCCGGGCGCTGACGAAATTCATTCCCGACGGTCTGATGGCCGATTCGCATACGATTACGCTCGATGCCGCGCTTAACGGGAGCGAAAAGCAAGGGACAAAGGCAATCCCCGAAATCCGCGAACTGTTGGACAGAGAACCGCGCTATGCGCTTTTGTACAAGACGGCGCTCGAAGTCGAAGATTTGTTTTGCCAAACGGGGATGCATGCGGCGGGGATCGTGATTTCCGAGGGACCGCTTTGGGATTATGTGCCGATTTTTCGCGGCGCAAACGGCGAAATCGTCGCGCAATACGCCAAAGCGGAGGTCGAAGAAGCGGGCTTGGTGAAGTTCGACTTTTTGGGGCTCAAGACGCTGACGGTTTTGCAATACGCGATGCGTCATGTGAACAACACGCGGGCGCTTCGCGGCGAAGCGCCGCTCGATTTGAGCCTTATTCGGCTCGACGATCCGAATATCTACAAAATGATATCGGCCGGCCGGACGACCGGCGTGTTTCAGCTCGAGTCGTCGGGATTTACGAAATTGCTGATGCGTTTAAAACCCGATTGCTTCGAAGATTTGGTGGCAGCGGTGGCGCTTTTCCGCCCGGGTCCGATGGGCACGGGCATGATGGATCAGTTCGTCGAGTGCAAAAACGGCCGCAGGAAAATCGAATATCCGCATGAATTGCTTTCGGGAATTCTGAAAGAGACGTACGGGGTTTTCGTCTATCAGGAACAAGTCATGCAGGCGGCGCAGATCATGGCCGGCTATACGCTCGGCGGCGCAGACATCATGCGCCGCGCCATGGGCAAGAAAAAAATCGAAGAAATGAACAAACAGCGGGCGATATTCATCGCCGGTTCGGTCAAAAACGGCGTCGAAGAAAAGCGCGCCGGCGAGATATTCGATTTGATCGCGGGTTTTGCGAAATACGGCTTTAACAAGAGCCACTCGGCGGCGTATGCGCTCATTACGTATCAGACGGCATATCTGAAGCATTATTATCCGACCGAATTGTATGCGGCGCTGATGACGTGCGATCAAGACAACCCTGCGAAAGTCATCCGGACGATAAACGATGCGCGCAACAATCGGATAAAAGTATTGCCGCCCGACATCAACCAATCGCAGTCGCAATTCAGCGTCGACAACGGGTGCGTGAGATTCGGATTGGCAGGAATAAAGGGCGTCGGAGAGGCCGCGCTCGAATCGGTGTTTGCGACGCGCGAAAGCGACGGACCGTTTAAGAGCATGTTCGATTTTTGCGAACGCGTCGATATGCGCGTCAACAAGCGCGTCATCGAGGCATTGATAGAGTCGGGGGCGTTCGATTCGCTCAGCCCCGTGCCCCGGCGCAATATCGTCGAAATCGGAAAAGCGCGATCGATGATGTTCGCGACGGTTCAGAAAGCGCTCGACAGGGCAAAAAAAACGCGCGAAGACCGCGAAAAGAAGCAAACATCGCTGTTCGGTCTTTTTGCCAAGGGCGGATCCGACGGCAAAGACGCGGCGCGCGCGCTCGAAGAGCGTTACGAAGCGGCCGAACCGTGGAACGAAAAAACAGTCCTCTCGAAGGAATTCGATTTGATCGGGTATTTCGTTTCGGGGCATCCGCTCGATCGCTATCGCCAAGAGTGCGACCGTTTTGCTTCGCATCATACGTGCGATCTCGCCGGTTTGCCCGAAGAACGATACGATTTTTCGGGCAAAACGAAGCGGCGGATTGTTTCTTTGTGCGGCATTATGAAAGGCGCATGCGTTCGGACGACGAAAAGCGACAAAAAAATGGCCGAAGGGATGCTCGAAGATATGTTCGGACAGGTGAAATTCGTCTGTTTTCAAAAATCGCTCGACAGAATCGGCGCCGACGTCTTTGCGACCGACAAACCCGTGCTCATGACGGGGAGTTTGAATTATCAGAACGCCGGTCAGGGCGCCGACGGCGAAGAAGAAGAGCGGAAAGCCGAATTGTTCGTCGATTCGGTCGAACTGCTTTCGGACGCGAGAAACCGATCGGTTCGGCATATTTTGTTTTCCATGCGCGCCGAAGAAGCATATGAGCCCGATGTCGTCGGCAAATTCGCCGCGCGGCTCGAAGCCTGCCCCGGACCGACGCAATGTTATTTGCGCATTTTCGACGGCGCGGCCGAAGCGAGCATGAAGCTGCCGCAAAGCATCCGTCTGAGCGACGAAATCTTGGCCGATATCGATCAGCTCTTGGGCTACGAAGCGTATACGATGAAATAGCGGGCAGCAATTAGCGGTTAGCCGTTAGCCGTTAGCGGTCAGCAATTAGCAATTAGCAATTAGCAATTAGCAATTAGCAATCGGCAATCGGCAATCGGCAATCGGCAATCGGCAATCGGCAATCGGCAATC
>CAVGZQ010000093.1:3725-10875 GCA_963633515.1 Bacteroidaceae bacterium | reverse complement strand
AGCCAATACGCTGCGCGACAAAATGCATCAATATGAAAAATTATCCGGCGATCTCGGCGAATTCGAGCATAATATTGCCGATCTCGAAGCCGAAATCGAACTTAAAGCGGCGAAATTGCAAAATGTTGCGGGCGAAAAAGCGCGCGCCAAAGCCGATTTGGACGATGCGCAGAGTCGGCATGATTCGATCTTTGCGCCCAAACTCATCGATATGCGCCGTCTTGTCCAAGCTATCGGAGCGGCAAAAAAAGAATTCGGCGGTCAAAATATCATATGCAAAGAAAAGAAAGCGCATCTCGAAAAATGCCGCAAGCAGTTTGATATCGCCAAAGAACGCGTTGCGCGATGCCTCGAAAAGAAAGGCGAAATCGATCGCGAACTTGCAAAATTTCCGAACGGAGAAGCGCTCTCGGAGTCGTATTCCGGAATTCGCGAAAAAATCGGCAGGCTTGGCGAATTGCTCGAACAAGGGCAAAACAAACGGAAGTCTCTCGATGAAAACAATAAAATTATCGTTCAGATCGAATCGGATATTGCCCGCGCCGACGCGCAATGCAAAAAGCTGTCGGACGAAGCGGCGATTTTGGAAAATAAAAAAAATGCATTGGAGGCATCGATCGAAAATCGGCTTGCCGGAAAATCGATCGGCGAAATACGCGACGAAATCGACGATTATCGCAACCGAATTGAGGAATTTAAACAATTCGATGCATTTTCCGCCGCGCGCTCTCTGTTAAAAGACGGCGCGAGATGCCCGCTTTGCGGATCGATCGATCACCCGGGCATTTCGAAAGAAACGACCGACAAAACGATTTGCGAATTGAAAGAAAAGCTCGAAAAAGCCGAAAAGATCATCGCCGACGACGCCAAAGACAAAAATGATCTTAATGAATGCAACAGCGCTTTCAACGAGAAAAGAGCGGAACTCGACCGATGCCAAATCCGCGCAGACGGTCTGAAAAACAAGCGCGATGCCGAAAAAACGCGACGCGCAGATTTGGAGAATGAACGCGAACAATTGCGCGAGAAATACCGCAAAGACCGGACCGGCATTTGCGAAGAACTGACGAGACTCGGCGAAGATGATGCCGCTTGCGCGATCCAATCGCCGAATTCGTGTTTGGAAGCGCTCGATAATCGTTATAATCATTATAAAATTATCAAAAAGAGCAGCGCCGAATGGGATGCCGAAAAGACCGAAGCCGATACCGCCGCTGCGCGCGAGCAGTCCTTGAGCGAAGCTGCGCAAAAGGCGTTTGAAGAGTCGGAGGCCATTCTCTCGGATCGCCGGCAGAAGCTGGGCAGCGCGGAAAAAGAAATGCACGATAAATACGGCGATGCCGACCCCGAAACCGAAGATAAACGCCAAAGGGCGAAAATCGAATGTCAGAAGAATAGTTTTGAAAAAAAACGAAACGAAGAAAATGATTTAAATACTGCGTGCGAAAAACTTAAAACGGCTCTCGATAACACGCGCCGAATGCGGAAAAAAACGATTGAGGAAAAAAATGCCTGCCATGCCGATCTGTCATCGTCGCAAGCAAAACTTGGGTTTGCATCGCTCGAAGATTTAAAAGCCGCCATGATGCCCGACGATGATGTCGAAGCATTGCAAGCGCGCGATCGGGCACTCAGCGAAGCGCAAACAAAAATAACGGCGCAATGCGAAAGCAAATGGCGCGATTATGAGCTTTTGCGCGCGCAAAATCGCTCCGGCATGCCATTGCCCGATATCGAACGATCGCTCGCCGAAAAAAAATGGCTCCGCGACGACAAAAACAAGACTTTGGGCGGCATTCGCGAAAAACTCGCCGGCGACGATGCCCAAGCCAAAAAGCGCGATGCCTTGCACGCAGACCTCGAAAAACATAAGCTGCTGCTCGATCATTGGAAGGAATTAAATGAGCTTATCGGGTCGAAAACCGGCAGCAAATTCAGAAACTTTGCCCAATCGCTGACGTTTGAACACCTCCTTCGAAATGCAAACGGATATTTGGCGCAGTTCAACGATCGCTACGTTCTCGTCAATCGGACGATGGCCGAATGCATGCGGTTGGATATTTCGAAGTTTAAAGAAATGGCCGGCGAAGATGCCGACGAAGAAAGCCGCGCCGCCGGCGGCGGCGAAACTGCACAAACCGACGAAACGGCGGCGAAAAAGCCCGCAAAGAAAAAAACAAAACCGTCCGACGATGCGAAAAATACGGCGGACGACGCGTTATCGTTTCTCATTATCGACAAATATCAAGATTGCGCGATGCGTCCGATTTCGAATTTGTCGGGCGGAGAAACGTTCATCGTCAGTTTGGCGCTTGCGCTGGGGCTTGCCGACATGGCGAGCAACAACACGCAGATCGATACGCTGTTTCTCGACGAAGGGTTCGGCACGCTCGACAACGAGACGCTCAATGCCGTGATTGAGACGTTAAATCGTTTGGCAGGCGATTGCGCGCAAAAGCGCATCGGCATTATTTCGCACGTCGAAGATCTCAAACAGGCGATCGAAACGCAAATCTCCGTTACGCCGCTGGGCGGCGGACGAAGCCGCTTAGACGGACCGGGCATCAGCGGCGGAGGCGCATGATCGGCGATGCAACCGCGCAGGAGCAGGGGAGCGGCGAATAAGCTCCGGCTATTTTGCCCCTTCGGCAGAAGGGGCAAAATACGCCTTCGCTGCCGCGCTGTTGCCCGCCCCGGCCGGGGCGGGCAATACGCGCGGCTTGCCTGCCTTTTTGCATCCCGCCTGCTTTGGCAGGCAGGCGCAAATGCGGCAGGCCGCGCGGCTATGTTCTCAGCCGGCTCTGCGAGCCGCCTTGCGCGCATACGCCGCGCTTTTTTTTTGTTCCGGCGGCGTTATTCGGCGCGGCGCGCAATGGCGCTTTCCAGTGTTTGTTCCATGAGCGTGATGACGGTCATCGGACCGACGCCGCCCGGAACCGGCGTGATATGCGAAGCGCGCGCCGCCGCCGGTTCGAAATCGACGTCGCCGTGAATGACGCCGTCGGCGGTTTTGGTAAAACCGCAATCGACGACGACGGCGCCCGGCTTTATCCAATCGCCCTTGACGAGTTCCGGCGATCCGGCCGCAACGACGAGCAAATCGGCATGCGATGCGTGCCATGGCAAATCGCGCGTTCGCGTATGACACATGGTAACCGTCGCATTCAGACGCTGAAGCATGAGGCTTATCGGCTTGCCGACGATGTTGCTGCGCCCGATGACTGCGGACGGCCTCAAGCCCTTGGGGATTGATATCGTAGGCTTGCAGCAATCGGACGATGCCGCGCGGCGTGCACGGCTGAAATGCGTTTGTTTCGCCAAGCAAAAGCGCCCCCATCGCCGCCCGCGTCAGACCGTCGGCGTCTTTGTCGGGACGCACGCGGTTGGGAAGCGCGACCGCGTCCAAATGTTTCGGCAGCGGAAGCTGCACAAATACCGCATCGCATTCCGGATCGTCGTTGCATGCATCGATTTGAGCTTCGACCGCGCGCCGGTCAACGTTTGCATCGAAATGAAATACTTCGTGACGGAAACCGAGCTTTTCGGCCATCTTGCATTTTGTTCGCACATAACTCGCGCTCGCTGGGTTGTCGCCGACCAAAATGACGCACAGACGCGGTGCGTTTTCGGGCGAAAAATGCGCCCGAACGCGATCGCGGATTTCTTCTTGGAGTTTTGCCGACGTTGCTTTGCCGTCGAGTAAGATTGCCATTATTTCGCCTCCGAAAGTATCTTGAGAATATCATCGATGGGAAGACCGCCGGGATTCCATGGGCGCTTCAGCGAAAGCAGACGCCCGCCGCGCGATTCCCAGCGCGGACCGTAACCCGCCCGGTCGTCGATAAGCCACGTGCCCGGCCGGGCGCAAATCTCTTTGGGCTGACCGATGAGCACGTTGCGCGTTTTGAGCTGCTCGGTTACCCAAGCATATTTGCCGCAGACCGATTCGGGAAACGGACCGGGCGTCGTCAGTACGACGCACGTTGCGCCCGTCGCAAGGCAAGCTTGCCACAATTCGTCGGCCCGCGGCAGTTTGGGCAAATTTATCCACCATTGCACGCCTTGCGATCGGACTTTGCCCCAAAAATCGCCTTTGGGAATCGACAGACCCCATTCGCCGACTTTTGCCCAGTCCGAGTCGCTGTATTTGTCGGGATCATCTCCGAACAAACGCACCAATCCGAGATGAAGATCGACCAATACGCCGTCAAGATCGACGCATATTACCGACGGTTTTTCCATTTTAGCCTCCCGATATTCTGAATGGTTTTGAGTTCTTCGGATTTCCCGCAAAAAAAGCCGTTTCTTGGCCGCATTGCGCCGATTGCGGTTTTTTTGCGGGAAATCGCGTTTTGCGGGTTTTAATGCAAATTCGTTCGGCCGGGGAAAAAATCTGCGCGGCATCTTTGCAAGCATCGAAAAATCCGCCGCCGAGACGGTTTGCTGCCGACTTTTTTTGAATTATTTTCAAAGGAAAAAGTCAATGGCGAATTTAATGCAAATTCGGCGCAGCGCCGCGAAATAAAATCATCTCCGCAAATCGGCGCTGCCGACGCCGGTTACATTCTTCTGAGACCGTCCAAAACGGCATTCATATTGATGGGGCGGTCGGCCGCGCGCGGCGACATGCATGATTCGACGGTGCGCGCCACGCCTTCGGGAACATTGGGATTGAGATGGCGAAGCGGCTCAAACACCCCCGATTGCTGCGCCGTATAAATCGCAATCGCCGTCGCGCCTTCAAACGGCAACTTTTTGGCAAAACATTCATAAGCCATCACCCCGAACGAATAGATATCGGCCTGCACGGAAATCGGCTCGCCGCGCGATTGCTCGGGCGCCATGTAAAAAGGCGTTCCTATTCCTTGCCCCGCCATCGTTATCGATTGCAAATCGGGCGCGCTCGCAATTCCGAAATCCATCAAATACGGATGAAACGTATCGCGTTCGATCATGATGTTTGCCGGCTTGAGATCGCGATGGATGACCCCGCGCTCGTGCGCCGCGACAAGCGCCTGCGCCACCTGCGTCAATATCTTCAGACTCATCATGAGCGGGATGTGCGATCCTTCGGCGTGTATCAATTCGCTGAGATTTTTTCCGTCGATGTATCGCATCGTATAGAAATAAAGCCCATCGATTTGTTCGAGGTGATACGCTTGCAAGATGTTGACATGTTCCAAATCGCGCGTGACTTTCAATTCGCGTTTGAAACGCTGAAGCCATGCGGCATCGGCGACCAATTCGGGGCGCAAAACTTTGAGCGCCAAAATTTCCGAAAGCGTCGTATCGAGCGCTTTATAGACCGTTCCGGTGCCGCCCGTTCCCAATTTGTCGAGGATTTGGTAGCGCGAACGGGCGAGGATTTCGAGCGGCGACGCGGTCATCGTCGCCCGCAGACTCGGCGATATCGTCCGAAAACTTGCCGAACTTCTGTGCAAAACTCGCGTTTCGGGCGTTTCGTACGGCGACGCCGTAAGCGTTTCTTCGAAGCTCCCGTCCGAGCTCGGCGCCCCGCTCGCCGCCGTTGCCTTTTTCAGCCCGTCGGAAAGACGCGCAATCAGCCGGCTGCCCGAATCGGGCGTCGAAAGCTCGGCCGAAATCGACGGGAAATCGCCCGTAATCAGGCTGATTACATCGCTTCGCGGCGCTTCGTTCGCGATTGCGGGCGGATACGCGTCGAAATGTTGCGCCATCATCTGCGCCCGGACTTCGGCCGGCACATAATCGCCGACTTCGGCGATAAATTGCTCGATTGCCTGCGCCAATGCCGAATACGACGCAAATCTCTGCTGCGGACGCTCCGCAAGCGTATGCTGGAAAAAGTGCATCAGCGTCATAAGCGAATCGCCGGGGATTTGCGCCCGGTTGAGCGTGTCCATCATGCCCATCCAGCACGGTTCCCATTCGTCGGGCTGAATTCGGTTGACAATCCCCTGATACAGATACGCGCCGATGGCATAGATGTCGCTTTGCTCCGTGTGCGGCTCGCATTTGCGCACTTCGGGCGCGTCGAATTTTTCGTCCAGCTCTGTGTCGAAACGGAATTTTCGGCGCATCGCCGCCTCGACAAAACCTTGCACATACGTTTCGCCCGCATCGGAAATGAAAATATCGTGCGGCATGAGCGAATAGTGCGTCAGCCCCTGCCGATGCGCATTGTCGAGGATGCGAACCGCGTCGAGCAGCACCGACGCGCAAAACGCCGGCGGCAAAAGCGTGCGCGATTCGTTGGCTATTGCCAGCATTTCGCCGATTGTGAGCGACGAAAACGCATACGGATAGACGGCATACACCCCGAACTGACGGCTTATCCCGATTTCTCGCATTGCAACGATGCCGTCTGCCCGCGCATGCGCATATCGGCGGCACGCATCTTGGAAAAATAGCCTCAGCTCGGCCACGTTGCACAAATCGCGGCTCAATGACTTAATCTCAACCCATTGACGGGTGCTGTCTTCGGTCGCCAAATACCACTCATAATGGCGCGGCGAATCGAGGGCTTCCCTTACGGTATACCCCGGAAACTGTCCAAAACGCTGATGCATCGAACCTCTTAAGCCAACTCCAAGCCGCGCATCCCGACGACGCCTGCATCGGATGCGTCGCCGTTGTACCCTACATTTCGAATTTGTTCCATTGAAAATGTTACAGGGATACGGAGCCGATTTCTTTTCGGAATTCAACGGCTTAAGGCTTTTTTTTTGAGCGGTTGCGCCCGCTCCGCCGGCGGCGGTGCGGGCTTTTGCTCCGGCTATTTCGCCCTTTCGGGCTCAATACGCCTTCGCTGCGCGGCTATGTTCTCGGGCTTGCAGCCCTGCGAGCATACGCCGCGCTTTTTTATGTTTTTTTCTGACGCCGCGCTTTGCGAAAATGCGAATGGATCGCAATAAATCAAAAAAACGCTGCATAATTTGCAATTCGGCATTCGAAGCGGCGAATTCTATTCTCAGAGTTCGCCGATTTCTCTTATTTGATTTTGCGCCGGTTACGCCGGGAGGGAGATTGCTTTTGCGTTGCGCACAAAAAGCGCGTCTTTTTCGCCCCTTCGGGGCGAAAAAGACGCGCCGCGAAGGCGTATTGAGCGCCTGCCGCAGGCGCGGCGCGAAATAGCCGGAGCCCGAGCGCGCATTGCCCCGAGGGGCAAAAG
>CAVGZQ010000093.1:0-3715 GCA_963633515.1 Bacteroidaceae bacterium | reverse complement strand
GCGCGATTTGACTGCCGTATTGGCGCAAGCAAAAAGGCAGGCTGCGAAGGCGTATTGAGCAAAGCGAAATAGCCGAAGCCCCATAATGCTTGCTCAAAATCGAAATATATTGCGGATTAAAGTCGGATTTTCGAATAAAATTCATCTAAAACGCGTCGGAAGTCGGATCGGTTTTGACGGCAATCGGACATGCCCGGCACTAAAGACGGCCGGCGCCGGGAATTGTGCCCCGCAAATGCGCGCAAAAGGCGTGGGGCCAAATCTTGCGAATCAAAGCGAGATGTAGTACAAGGCGGCGATATTTTGACTTTTCGCGGCGAAACACGAAGGGTTGAGATCCAAAGTCAGAGTTGCGCCGGGGTTGCCGCGCAGACGGCATTTTCGGCGCTTGCATACGGTTCGTGAGTACGAATAGGGGATGAAGCATGAGCGAAGAGATTAGGAATGAAGAAGGATTAAGCCCGGAGATTGCCGAGGCGGCATCGACGGAGAATGAAGCGCAAGTTTCGGGTCAGGAAGAGAATTCCTCGCGCGAATCGGCGGAAATGTCCGACTCATCCGAATCGGTTGAAGAATCGCCGGCATCGCAAGCTGCCGAATCTGAAGAAGGCATCGCGCAAGACGATGCCGGCGTGACTGCCGCTGATGCTGATTCGGAGTCTGCGGGCGCGCAAGAAACCGCGCCGGAACAAACCGATGCGCCCGATTTGACGGCGATGGATTGGACCGAACGCGTCGATTATTACCGCGGTTTGGGAACGGTTGACGGTTATGTTCAAGCGCTTCGTCTCATCGATTTTCACGTCCCCGGCGATATTCGGCTGGCCGAAGTTTGGGGCGAAATCCTCAACGCCGACGGCGGCGCGTGCGCGCGCGATTTGTTCGGGCGCGCGATGCGGACAGTGACGAGCAGCGCCGACGTTTGGAACGGCGTGCTCGAAGCGCACAAAGCGGCGCTCGAAAATGCGTCGGAAGAAGGAAGCGCGGCGATTTCGGAAACGATGGGGTGGATCGAGTGTTTCCGGGCGCAGGACTTGGAAAGCGGGCGCGCCCGGCTGGCAGATTTCGAAAACGCGCGCAATGCGCGGATTGCCGAGAATTTGGCGATCGTCGCGACGGGCAACTGGCGCAAGCTCGAGCAGGCGGTCGAAGCGCAGACGCGGGCGGAGATATCGGACGAATACAACGAGATGATTCGCGTCTATCGCGATGAGACGAAACAAGAGTCGATGGTTCTGAAGATGTACGAGGCGCTGCTCGGCGTCGCCCCGGGGAACAAAGCCGCCCTCGGCAGCCTGATCGAAATATACGAAAAGATGCGCCGTTGGCCGGAACTCGTCAAACTGCTCGATGCGCAGGCCGAAAAGTGCAACGCCGAACAAAAAGTCGATTTTTATTATCGCATCGCAACCATATATTTGGAAAAAATGAACCGCAAAGTCGATGCGGTGAAGTACTTCGAAAATGTGTTGGCGTCGGAACCGCTTCACGAAGCGTCGATTGAGGCGCTGAAGGTTTTGTATCCGGAGCGCCGGGATTGGGAAAAACTGCTCGACATTCACCGCCGCGAATTGCAGCGGATGGATTCGCCCGCCGATCAGATTGCGCTTCTCGAAGAAATGGCCGATATCGCCAAGACGAAGATGCGCAACAACGGCGCGGCCATCGACGTTTGGAAGGATGTTTTGGCGATCGACGCCGACAATGCGCAGGCAATTTCGTCGCTCGAATCGCTCTATGAAAGCGAAAAGCGCTGGGCCGATTTGGCAAGCGTGATGGAACGCCGCATAAGCCTGACCGAGGATCGGCAGGAGCAGTTCGCGGCGTTGCAGAAATTGGGGGCGCTGTACAGCGACAAAGCAAACGACAATGTCAATGCGATTGCGACGTGGCGCCGGGTTTTGGCGATCGATCCGACGTATGCAAAAGGCGCCGATGCGCTGCGCAAGCTGCTCATCGAAGAGCGCGATTGGGAATCGCTCGAGGCTTATTGCGAAGAAAACGGCAACGTCGCAGACGCGGTGAAACTCTTTGAGCAATTGTCCAAGACGCTCAAGTCGGACGGCGACAAGAAATCGGTGTTGCTGCATGCGGCGCATGTCTATGCCGACAAACTCGGCGACAGCGATCGCGCGATGGCGACGCTCGAAAAGATTTTGACGATCGACGGCAACGATGCGGCGGCGGCGAAAGAACTCGCGGGGTACTACGAAAATCGTTCGAAATACGAAGAATTGGCAAAGATGTTGGAGATTCTTTTCTGCAACACCGAAGATCTCGAAGAACGATGCGCCTATGGCCTGCGGCTGGCGAAGCTGTCGGAGACGAAACTTTCCGACGATGCGCGCGCATACGATTGGTACATGAAAGTCGTGAGCGCGGATATCCGCTGCGAACGCGCATACGACGGATTGGTGCGCAGCGCAGGCAAGACCGGCAACGCAGACCGCGTCGCGTCGCTGTTCCGTTCGGAACTCGAAAAGACCGACGATGCCGCATTCCGCCGCGAACTGAATTTCCGCATCGGCAGTCTGTGCCTTGAGTATTTGAACAAAGCCGACGAAGCGCAAAAGATATTCGAGACGCTGCTTGCCGACGATCCGGAAGATATCCGCGCGCTCGGCGCGCTGGAGAATATTTTGGAGCGCGAAGGCCGGTTCAACGAACTTCTCGAGGTCAACGAGCGCCGCATGAAGCTTGCCAAATCGCCCGAAGAATTGGCCGAAACGCTTTTGAGCGGCGCGCGCATTCATGAAATTCATCTCAGCGACAAGCGCGGCGCGATCGAATCGTATGAGCGCGTCTGCGAGCTTTTGCCCGAAGACCCGCGCCCGCTCGCGCAGTTGCACCGGTTGTATGCCGAGACCGAATCGTACGAAGATTTGGCTCGCATCATCGAAAAACAATTGGAGCTTTTGGGCGCGCGCGATGCGTTTGAGGACACGCGGGAGGAAGCCGAACAAAACGAAGAGGGCATGGTTGCCATCGTTTACGGCGCAAAATTGGAACGCCAAGGCGATGTCGCGCAATGGGTCGAACGCAGCATTCGGGGGATCGATTTCGAAGAAGCGGTTTCGCTTTGGTTCGAATTGGGCGAAGTTTATCGCCTGCATCTTTCGGAATACGACGCAAGCGCCGACTGCTACGGCAACATTCTGACGGCCGATTTGACGCACGAAGGCGCAATCGCCGGATTGGAAGCGCTTTTGGAAGCCGAAGTCCGCGTCGATGCGGTCGCCCGCGACTTGTCGAAAGTTTATGCGACGGAAGAAAAATACGCCGAACTGAAGACGGTTTTGGTTCGCTTGGGCGATGTTTTGCCCAATGTCGCCGATAAATTGAGCTATTACGTTTGCGCGTCGCAGATTTGCAGCGAGTATTTGGAAGACGGCGACGGCGCCATCGAATGCTTGGCCAAGGCAATGGCGAGCAGTCCCGCGAGCGCGATCATCAAACAGGTTTTGATGGAGTCGGCGCAGCGATACGACGCGTGGCAGAAAGTCATCGAAATCTTCGAAAATGTCGCGAAATCGATTTCTCGCGAGGATAACGCCGAATTGCTCACGCAATATGCGCTCGAATTGAGCAGTTTGCAGGAAACGCAGCTCGAAGATCGCGAAAAAGCCATCGAATACGGGCGCTTGGCGCTCGATGCAGGCGGATCGAACCAAGAAGTGCTGGACTATCTCAAAGAGACGTTTATCCGCTTGGAATC
>CAVGZQ010000092.1:0-10930 GCA_963633515.1 Bacteroidaceae bacterium | reverse complement strand
CCTTTTTTTTTTGCTTTTTTTTTTTGCGTCTTTGCCTCCGCCGCGTCCGAAGCCCGCAAAACCGCCCGCAATCGCTATTTTCGCAAACGCACGCGTTTTTTTATTGCGCGCATTGGGGGTCTGTTCCATACACGCACACCGATTGCTCCCGCGCGGCAATCTGCAATCGAAATGCCGATCTTGCTCAAGCCGCGCGGCGCTCAGGGCGCCGCGGCATCGCCGTGCCGGCCGCATAACGGGCAGACGCGCCGCGTCCGCCGCCGATAACACTGCAAAGGATTTTCATGCTTTTCGAAGATTTCGTCGGCATTCGGTATCTCATGGCCAAACGCGACCGAAACATGCTCAGCGTCATCACGCTTATCAGCATCGGCGGCGTCGCCGTCGGGGTCATGGCGCTCATCGTCGTTTTGAGCGTTATGGGCGGATTTGAAGCCGATTTCCGAGAAAAAATAATCGGTTCAAAAGCCCACGTCGTCATCAGCGCCAAAGAAGGATACATCGAAAACTACAAGGAAATACGCGATATCGCGCTGACCGTCGATCGCGTCGACGGCGCCAACGGCTATGTCGAAGCCGAAGTCATGCTCAATTCCCCGACCAACCTGCAGGCCGCCATTCTGCGCGGCATCGATTTCCGCGAAATCGTCACGACGACAAAGCTTTCCGATTACATCGAAGAAGGCAAACTCGAATACCTCGAATCCCCCGATGCCCTGCCTTCGGTTTCGACCGTCGGAAGCGTCGTGCAGCGCGGCGCGCTCTCAATTCAAAGCGACGCCGAAGACGGCGGACTCGACGGCGAAAAAATCGGACGCCTCGAACAAGCCGGCGCCCGCGCCGCCATCGCCTTTGCCGGCGACAAACACGGCGCGTGGATTGCCGGGGGATCTCAAGACTTCGGCTTCGCGCAAAATAACGCCGCGCCGGGCGCCGAAAATCCCCCGACTCCCAACGCCGAAACAAATGTCTATGCGCTTCCCGACGCCGTTTTAACCCCAAAAACGCAGACCCCGGCCGCCGATTCGGAAGGCGCAAAACGCGAAATCGCCCCCATCCCCGACGCCCCCGGCGCGGCGTCCGGGAAATCCCCGCCCGGTTCCGACAACAACATGGCGGCGCTCATCGGCGACGATCGATGGATCGCGTCTGCGCAGGACTCCGATGCCCGAACGAATGCCCGCGGGCTCGCCGCTATCGGCGAAACGCCCCAAAATCCGCAACTCGGCGGCGAATTCGACCGCGAACCGAACGCCGTCATTTTGCCGCAAAATGCAAGAACGCGCGCGATGAAAGCAATCCCGGGGCTCGACGGCGCCGACACGTCGCGGCGCGTCGGCGCCATCATTTTGGGGCGCGAACTCAAAAATAATCTCACCCTCTATCTCGGCGCCGAGCTCAATATCATGAGCCCGTCGGGCGATGTCGGACCGGCAGGAAACCTCCCGAAAAGCCGACCGTTCAAAGTCGTCGGCACCTATTACAGCGGCATGTTCGAATACGATGCGAAAATGGCTTACATTTCTCTCGCCGACGCCCAAAGTTTCTTGGGCATCGGCGACGCCGTTTCGGGAATCGACGTCAAATGCGCAAAACTCGAAGACAGCAAACGCGTGCGCGACGCGTTGAGAGAAAAACTCAAAGATTATCCCAATGTCAGGGTCGACGATTGGCGCACGCTCAATTCAAGCCTTTTCAGCGCAATCATGCTCGAAAAAGTCGCCATGTTCGTCATTCTCACGTCGATCATTCTCGTCGCTTCGTTCAATATCCTTTGCCTGCTCATCATGATGGTCATCGAAAAAGCGCGCGAAATCGCCATCTTTAAAGCCATGGGCACGAAAGATTCGAGCATCGTGCGCATCTTCGTCGTTCAAGGCGCCGTTATCGGCGGATTGGGCACATGCATCGGGCTCGTCTTGGGGCTCGGATTATGCGCCGTCATCGCCGGGCTGGGCATTAAAATGCCCGGCAACGTTCACTACATCACGCAAATCCCCGTCACCGTCGCCCCGCTCGAAGTTCTCGTCATTTGCGCGGCTTCGATTGCCATCAGCCTGCTCGCCACCGTCCTCCCGAGCCGCATGGCCGTCAAACTCGATCCCGTCGACGGACTGCGTTGCGAATAGGGGAATTTCCGGGTCGCCCTTGACGCTTTGCAGTTCAATGTAATAGATCGGGGGCGGTTCGGTCTGTGTCCGATCTTCACGCCACTTCCGTGCTTAGGAGCATGACCTCTCATCATGATGAAAGCTGACAAATCCAACCCTATCGAGATTCGCGTCGAAGGACTCAAAAAAGAGTTCTTCCACGAAGGACGGACGCTCGAAGTCCTCAAGGGGATCGATCTGACGCTCGAACCCGCTGCGATGGTCAGCATCCGCGGACGTTCCGGCGCAGGAAAATCGACTTTTATGCATCTCTTGGCTACGCTCGACAAACCGACGGCCGGAAGAATTCTCTTCGGAAATCAAGACGTCTTTTCGTTTGCTCCGTCCCGGCTGGCGCGCTTCCGAAACGAACATATCGGGCTCATGTTCCAATTCCATCACCTTCTGAGCGAGTTTACGGCCATCGAAAATGTCATGATGCCGGCGCTCATTCACCGCGACGGTCATGCGCAGGCAAAAAAACGCGCCGAAGATCTTTTGCAGCGCGTCGGGCTCGCCAATCGCGGCAGCCATAAACCCGGCGAACTCTCCGGCGGCGAACAGCAGCGCGTCGCGCTCGCCCGCGCGCTCATGATGAAGCCATCTATTCTTTTGGCCGACGAGCCGACCGGAAACCTCGATCAAAAAACCGGAAGCGGCATCCACAAGCTCTTTAACGAGCTCAACCAAACGCTCGGACTCACCGTCGTCATCGTCACGCACGACGAAATCTTGGCCCGGCGCATGCCCACGCGGCTCATCATGTCCGACGGACGCCTCATCCCCGACACCGAAGACGGCGACGCGCTTCAAAACGATGCCGATCGCATCGAACCCGCAACCGCCTATAATCAAGACGGCGCCCCCGGCGGCGGAAATGATGCGCAAAACGGCGGTTCGGCGTCGGACTGCGGCGCCGCCTCCGAATCGGAATCAACGACCGCACCCAAAAAGGACGCCCCCTGATGCTTAACCGTTTACTCAGCCAAACGGCAATCGTCCTTTCTTTGATCGGATCGCCGTTTTTTGCCGCCGATATCGCCCAAGCTCAGGCCGTGCTCTATCCCAAGAGCGAAGGCGCAACCGTCGATCAAATCCGATTGTCGGGAAATCGGCGAAACGCCGACGAAGACCTGCTCTACTATATCAAACAGAAAACGGGCGCCCCGCTCGCGCTCGATGTCGTCAGCGAAGATGTCAAACGCCTCTACCGCATGAAACTCTACGACGATATCCAAGTCGATTTCGACACGATCGGCGGGAAAAACGTCCTCACCTACTATCTCAAAGAAAAACCTTCCGTCGCGACGATTTCCTTTGCGGGGAACGATAAAATCGGACTCGACGACCTGAAAAAAGAACTCGATATCCGCGAAGCGTCTCCGCTCGATATCGACAAAATCAACGCAAACGCCGAAAAAATCAAAAAACATTACGACGACGAAGGCTTCTTCCTGGCCGAAGTCAATCCCGAAATCCGCGACCGAAAAGACGGCGACAAAGACGTCGTCTTCAAAATCCGAGAATACGGAAAAGTCAAAGTCAAACGCATTACCATTTTGGGAAACAAGGCGCTCAGCGACGACGACATCAAAAGCCATATCTTCACGCGCGAAACGTCTCTTTTGGGCATGCTCTCGGGCGCCGGGCAATTCAAACAAGAAGAATTCAAACGCGATTTGCAAAGAGTTTCCGCTTGGTACTCCGAAAACGGCTATCCCGATGCCCATGTCACCGACAGCCAAATACGGCTCTCCGAAGACCGAAGCGCCATGTATGTCACGCTTCAGGTCGAAGAAGGCAATTACACGACGATCGGTTCCGTCGATATTTCCGGCGATACGCTCGGAAATGACGAAGAACTCGAACGGCTCATCTCCGTCAAACCCGGACAAGGTTTCAAACTTTCTCAGCTCTTCGACGACGTCAAGAAAATTCAAGACTATTTCGGCGACAAAGGATACGCCTACGCGCAGGCAGAACCCAGGCGGCGCGCGGGCGCCGCGCCCGATTCCATCGACATTTCCTACGACATCAACCCCGGACGGCCCGTTACCGTCGGAAAAATCATCATTTCGGGCAATCAAAAAACCGAAGACAAAGTCATACGCCGCGAAATCCTCGTCCAAGAAGGACAGCCCTATCACGGAACGCGCATCCGAAACAGCGAAGCCTCGATTCAGCGCACGGGCTACTTCGACAAAGTTTCGGTCACGACGCAAGAAGCCAAAACGAAAGATACGATCGATATCCTCGTCGAAGTCTCCGAACGTTCGACCGGGCAATTCCAAATCGGCGCAGGCTTCTCCTCGTCCGAATCCTTCATCGGAACGCTGCAGATTTCTTACGACAACTTCCTCGGACGCGGTCACTTCCTCTCGGCTCAGGCAACGATCTCAAAGCTGCGCCAGCTCTTCAACATCCAATTCTTCGATCAGTATTTCCTCGATTCCAAATGGCGCTTCCGCTTCTCCGTGTTCAATTACGAATACGTCTATACCGATTTCACGCGCGACTCGTACGGCGGCACGCTCGGCTTCGGCTACCCGTTCACGCGCGATCTCGTCCTCGACCTGACCTATACCATCGAAAACGTCGACGTCTCGACCGGATCTTTCGGTTCAAAACAGCGCAGCCTCGGCGATATCCTCAACGGCGGTCTGACGAGCGCCGTCAACGCCACGCTCACATGGGACAAACGCAACAACCGCCTCATGCCCACCAAAGGCTTCATGCTGCAAGGATCGGTCGATGTCGCCGATCAATACATCGGATCCCAAAACGAATACATCCGTTTCCAGGGACGCGCCCGCGCCTATTTCCCCATATTCTGGGACATCGTTCTCAAATTCAACCTCGAAATGGGCTACATCGCCAACTGGAATGCCCCCGATAAAGAAGTCCCCATTTTCGAACGCTTCTTCGTCGGCGGTCCGAACTCCGTGCGCGGTTTCAGCCGTTCGAGCTTGGGGCCGTCGCGCGCCTATACGTCCAATCTCACCGATCCGACTTCGTCCATCACGAACTTCGAAATCGGCGGAAACAAAGAAATCGTCTTCAACGCCGAACTCGAAATCCCCATCCTCAAAGCCATGAATATCTCGGGCGTCGTCTTCTTCGACATGGGCAACGCCTACAACGAAGACCAAGACTTATCGCTCAAAATCGATTGGTTTGCCAAATCCGACGAAGAACTCGACGCCGTCATGCGATCTTCGATGGGATTCGGCTTCCGATGGCTCTCGCCCATGGGACTTTTGCGCTTCGAATGGGGCTTCCCCCTCAATCCCAAAAAGAGCGAAGACAACGTCGTCTTCGAATTCAGCATCGGAAACGCTTTTTAATCGCGTTCGGGGCTTCGGCTTTTGCGCCGCAGGCGCAATACGCCTTCGCCAAGCCTGCCTGTTTTCGCCCTGCCTGCGCGCAGGCAGAGCGAAAATACGGCAGGCTCGGCGCGGCTATGTTCTCCCTGCCTTGCCTGCCTGCCGGCAGGCAGGCGGCAGGTGCGAGCATACGCCGCGCTTTTTTTCGGCTTTTTGCGCAGATCCGAAAACCGAACGCCGCCGCCGCGGCGATTGCGCGGCCGGCGCGCGCTTCTTCGATCGCTTTGCATAAAATTCAAACTGTCGAAAAAAAAGTTTAGTTTCTGCAATCGTGCGCGCATGCAGCCGCGGTTTTTTCTGCATTCCGATCATCGCCCCGTTTGCATGCTCCGAATATTGGGTCTATTTTTGCAAAACCCGAAAAAAAAAAGCTTTTTTTTGCCGCGTTGCGCAATCAGACAGACATGAAACCCGCGATTGCGGCAATATTCCGTTTCGAAGCATCAAAACAAACGATAAGCGCGGCGTATGCTCGCAAGGGCTGCAAGCCCGAGAACATAGCCGCGCAAGCCGCGCGTATGCTCGCAAGATGGCTCGCAGAGCCATCGAGAACATAGCGCGGCAGGCCCGGCCGCATTGAGCCGAAGGCGAAACAGGCCGGCCGCGAAGGCGCATTGCGCCGAAGGCGGCGATCCGCCGCCTGCCGCGCAAAAGCCGAAGCCGCAAAAAATAAAAAAAAATCCCCCTTTTCAACGCCATGCGCAAGACTTCGCGCATGTCAAAAAACCGATGTTGACTCCGGTGGGAAAAAGTGGGTAAAAGCACCCTGCAAGTGGGGAGTGAATCCATTTTGTGCGGTGAAAAACGGTGAGCATGCATTTTCGGGGCACATACGAATACACGATGGACGCCAAAGGGCGCGTCGGCGTGCCGAAGAAATTCCGCGAAGGATTGCTGGGCATTCAAAGCGATTATGTCGGAATGGAGCTCGTGCTTACGTGCGGGCTGTCCAATCAGCTCTTCGTTTTTTCGCCCGACGGGTTCGACGACTTCGCAAAACGATACGACGCGCTGCCGTGCGAAGATGCCGATTTGCTCGATCGGTATTTCGGAGCGAGCGCCTTCGATTGCGCCATCGATCAGCAAGGACGGATCTTGTTGCCCGCGCGATTGAAAGCTTTCGCCGATCTTTCGAAAGACATCGTTTGGGTCGGACAGCGCGGACACGTCGAACTTTGGAGCGCGCAACGTTGGAACGAGGCGCGCGAAGCCGTTCAAAATGGCATCTTCCTCACGTCCAATCCGCTCATTAAGCAGGTTTATGCGCGCATCGATTTCAATGCGCCGCGGCCTGCCGATCCCGATTGAGAAACACACAAGAGGAGTGTATCTTAATTCTGTCAATTGATTTCAAAATATGACGCAATGTGTCATTTTCGCTTGATTATGACGCAAATTTGCGGCATTTTTTAACGCCGTCGCCGCACGATTAAAAAAAATCTGCGGCGCCACAGTCACGGACGACTTTTGCGCCGAAATATCGGATGACACGGCGCATTTGCGGAATGTCGGAGGCATGATGCCGATTTGGGTTAAGGACGAACCGCCGACATTCCCCCATCGTCGCAGACAGGAGTCCTATCGGTCATGGATGGCTAAAGGGCGAACAGAAAAAGAGATTCCGCATTCGGAGTCTCTTTTTCTGTATCTGTCCTTGCCCGATTCCGCCATTGTTTCGGAGATTTTTTGTGAACGCTCAGAATACCGCTTCATCGGGCGACAAAACAGGGCTTTTGGCTCTTGTCGCCATACTCATATTCTTCTTCGTCATCGTGCTCATGATCGCCGCTTCGCTCGGAGCGTTGTTTTCCGATCCGCCCCCCGTCGAAAACGGCATCGGCGTCGTCGAAATCCGCGGCGCCATCGAAACCGCCGACGCTACCGTCAGAGTTTTGCAGGATTTCCAAGACGACGCCCAAATCAAAGCCATCGTCGTGCGCATCGACTCCCCGGGCGGATCGGTCTCCGCAAGCCAAGAAATGACCGAAGCGATTCAAAAAGTCACCAAACCCGTCGTCATTTCGATGGGCGATATGGCCGCAAGCGGCGGCTATTACGTCGCGTGCGCGGGCCCAAAGATTTACGCCAATGCCGGAACCCTTACCGGTTCCATAGGCGTCATCAGCCAAGTCATGGAAGTCAAAGATCTCCTCGATCTCGTCAAAATAAAAGTCCATACGGTCAAAACCGGCGCGCTCAAAGATGCCGGTTCGCCCTATCGCGCATTCGACGAAAACGATAACGCCTATTTTTCCGCCCTCGGCATGGAAATCTTCGATCAATTCGTCTCGCATGTTGCCCAAGCGCGGCACAAATCGCGCGACGAAATCGCCGCCGTCGCCGACGGCCGCGTATGGACCGGGCGCGAAGCAAAAAAACTCGGACTCATCGACGAAATCGGCGGATTTCAAGCCGCAATCGACGGATTGAAAGAAATCGCCCATATCTCCGGAAAACATACGCTCGTCTATCCGAAGAAAAAGACCGACGATTTGCTCCAAGAGTTTCTCCTCGAAAATGCATCGAAAGTCGGGCAAAATATCCGCGCGCATATCCATGACGCCGTCAATCGCCCCGACACGTTCCAATATCGATACACGCCCCGATAATCCTCATCATTGCCGATGATTTGCTCCGGGATTTTTTCCGAAAAATGCCTCCCCCCATCGGACCAAATCGCCGCTCTCCGCATCGTTGACGATGTCTTTCGTCCCGACGCGTTCCGATTTCAATGCACGCCCCGATGAATTGGATTAAAACCGTCATTCGCGCTCTGGCCGCAAGCATGTCGGCACGCGCCGCCGCAATGATCATGCGGTTTGCGGCCGTCTGCCTTTTGCCGCTCTGGCTCACGCCCGCCGAAATCGGCTGGAATGCCGTCATCATGGCAATCGTCAATGTTGCGATTGCCGTCATCGATTTCGGCTTCGGCACCGCGCTCATCAAAGAAAAAACGTGCTCCGTCCGAATGTATCGCAGCGTATTTACGCTCATTCTGGCTTTTTCTCTCATCGGCGCAGCCCTCATGATCGCGTTTTCCGATCCCGTCGGACGCTTTTTCTCGTTCCCTCCCGTTATCCTTATTATAAGCGCCTTCGCCGTCCCGTTCAGCGTCCTTTCAATCGTGCCCAACGCGCTTTTGCAGCGCGATTTGCGATTTGCAAGCCTCGCCATGCGCGATCTCATCGGCGAAGCCGCCTTCGGCGCAACCGCTATCGGGCTCGCGTGGAGCGGGCAAACTTGGCTCTGCGTCCCTGCCGCGCTCGTCGTACAGCGCTTCGCGCGGTGGATCGTTTCGACGGCAAGCATTTCTTACAGCCCCGGATTTGCCTTCTGTCTCGGCGACTTGCGAAAACTCCTCGCTTTCAGTCTCTGTCAGTTCGGAAACATCACCGTCGCTCAGCTCGCCAACCGTCTCGATACGTTCCTGCTCTCCGTATTCCTCGCTCCGAGCGCGCTCGGTTTCTACGCTCAAGGTCAGCAGCTTTCGATCTTCCCCGTCCAATCGCTCACCGGCGCTGCAACAAATGTTTTCTTCGCGACGTTTGCCAAAATCCAAGACGACCCCGAAAAAATCAGAACTTTATTCGTAAAAATAACAGGTGTATTGTTTTTTGTTTCAATTGCTTCAATCGGATTGGCATATCCTGCAATGGGACTCATTCCCGTCATCTACAGTCCGGCATGGCAAGATGCCGTCGAAATCGCCCGAAACCTCTGTTTTTGCATTCCCTTTTTTGCCCTCTGCGCCCTCGAAGGCATTCTCATCGCCATCGGCGGCGAACGCCGCCGGCTCGCAGCTTCGATCGTCCGCATGATCGTCATGGGCGCCGGAATCTGCCTGCTTTTCGGCGTGTTCCGCGCTGCCGCATTGCCCCAAAATGTCGCTTGGATCGTGCTCGCTTCGGCCGCGGCCGGCAGCGCCATGAACTTCCGGTTCATTTGGCGCAAACTCAGACTCACGCCCAAAGACGCCGTCCCATGGATAAAATTCGCGCTCTCCGGCGTTGCCGGCGCTGCCGCCGGCATCGCAATCACGCGTATTTTCGGGCTCTGAACCGCCTCAGAAGTCGCAAAAGAAAAAACAGACCAAAAGAAGCCCAAAACTCAGACCGATCCGGCTAAAATACAACCGCCAGCTCAGCGTCGTTTTATTTTTTTTATACGGCAAAAACCAATACGAATAAGGGATAAACAAAAGAACGCCGGCTCCCCCCGCAACGGCGTTCGACGACTCAAATCCCGTCAAGGTCATGCCCATCGCCATAAGCCACCAAAACATGCACGCAAGAACCAAAAGAACCGTCGCAAGCCCCGGATGCATCGCACTTTCCGCAATCATCTCCAAAGACTTTTTCGAACGCTTATTTTTTGGGGAGGGGCTCGGGCATTCGTCCTCTCCCAAAAGCCCCGCAAGCGCCGCCTTTGCCTCGGCATTGTCGGGGTCGATGCGCAATATCCGCTCGTTCAATGCAATCAGCGCTTTTGTATCGTTTTCGTCGGTTGCTTCGATAAGCGTCTTAATCTTATCGATTTTTTGCTTGGTTTCTAATTTTTGAGCAAGCAGCTTTGCCAAGATCGAAAACTCGCCATCTTGCTTTGCCGCCGCGCGGTATTTATACACGAACGCCTGCGCATCGTCGTAATCGTGCCGTTTCAGAGCATCTTTGATCGTCTTCAAAATGACGTCGCGATCGGACTCGTATTCCATCAAAACCATTTCGCGATCAAGCTCGCGGGCGGCTTCCTCGTCGACGTTCGGGCGTTCGCCGCCGCTGCTGTACGATTGGTATCCCCCTTGCGCCGCACCGCTATTTTGGCCGTCTTTTTGCAAATCCATATCTCACCCCTGTTTTCGTCCGCCAACCCAATGTTGCCGGCATATCTCGCGCGCCGCGCTTTGCCGATGACGCTAACCATCATAACACGCCGGCGCAAAAATCAAAGACGCAATGCATCATTGCTCGCGCAAAATCGATGCTTTTCCGGATTATCTTTTTCTTTTTTTTCGCCGCCTATTGCCCAAAGGGCAATACGGCGCCGTTCGCCCTATCGCGCGCAGCGCGATACGGGCTCAAGGCTTCGGCTTTTGCGTTCGGCCGCCTGCCGGCGTCCGAACGCAATGCGCCTTCGCAATTGCGCTATTGCCTGCGGGCAATACGCGCAATTATTTTTTTTTGCAAAAGCACGCATGCCCAATTCACAGCCCCCCCCCCAAAAAAAAGACTTTTCTTTTCGGGATTTTGCAAAATTTGCTCAATATTAAAAGCAAAACCATCGGGCGGCGCCGAATGATCCGCCGATAACAGTTCAAAATAATCATCATTCGTTCAAAAACGCCGCCCCCCCCAAAAAAAAGACTTTTCTTTTCGGGATTTTGCAAAATTTGCTCAATAT
>CAVGZQ010000091.1:6417-11203 GCA_963633515.1 Bacteroidaceae bacterium | reverse complement strand
ATTCTCGCTTTGCCGATTCTTCTCTCGGCGTGCGGCGCAGGCGTCCTCAAAACGGCCGATTTCGAACAGCCCTACAATTTTGCCGTCGATCCCGAGGCAAATATTCCCAAGTCCGACGTCAACTTCGAAATTCTCAAAGCCGTTCAGAAATACCGCGACGCCATCGCAAACAAAGATATCGCGGCTTTGCGCGGCATGGTCGCGTCCGACTACTACGAAAATGCATCCACCACCGACGACCTCTCCGACGACTACGGCAACGAGCGCATCGAAGAAATCCTCAACGATTACCTCGCGCAGTCGGTCAAAGACATTCGTTTCATCATCGAAGTCAAAGCGTTGACGCAAGAAGGTCTCGAATACCATGTCGATTTCCAATACATTTGGAATTATCGCTACGAAGTCGCGGGGCAATCGTATTGGCAATCCAAAAACGATACGAACCGCATGACAATCGTGCGCGAAAACGATGCTTGGAAGATAAAAGGCGGACTCTGAAAGATGTTTTTTTTGGGGGGGCGCCCTTTTGCGCGGCGCGCAATGCGGGCTCCGGCTTCGGCTATTGCGCCGCGGGCGCAATACGCCCGAAGCGCGCCGCCTATTGCCCCCTTTGGGGCAATACGGCGCCGCTGCCGCGCTATCGCCCCAAAGGGGGCAATACGCGCGGCTTTTTATGCGCTTATGCGCCCCATTCCGATATTCCCGGCGGCATTTCGCCGCATCCGAGTCTTCCGCCGGCAAAGCGTTTTCGCGTCGGGAATGCTCGCGAGGCTTTCACGCTTCGGCAAAATCCCCGAACCGCCGCGCTTTTTATTACTGTTCCCAATGAGGTTGCCCAATGAATTGGACTCGCCGTTCTTTTATTCAAACGAGCGCAATGGCTGCCGCAGGTTTGTCGCTCATGGGATGCGCAAGCGCCCGAAAAAGCAGCGCTGAACATCTGCCGACGCAAGCGCCCGTTCCGTCAGGAGACGTTTCGATGGACTATTTTTACGAAAAATTCGGCGTCACGCGCGCCCTGATCGATCAGACTTTGACGCGCGCCATGTCGCGCGGCGGCCAATGGGGCGAGCTATTTTTCGAACACGCCAGGCGCGGAAGCGTGCAGCTGCTCGACGGCAAAGTCTCCGAAGCTTACGCAAGCGTCGAATTGGGCGTCGGCGTGCGCTGCGTCGTCGGCGATCAAGTCGGATACGCCTATTCCGAATCGTTTTTGCCCCAAGACATGATGGCCGCCGCCGACGCCGCCGCCGCCATCGCGCCGGGCATCGGCGCCGCGCCCGTGTCCCCGCGAAAACAGCTGCAGCTCAAACGCTATTACGGCCAAGATATCGATTGGGATGAACTCGAAGTTTCGCGCGCCGTCGCGCTTTTGCAATCGATCGATCAAAAAACGCGCGCCAAAGACCCCGATATCGTTCAAGTCACCGTCGGGCTTTCTTGGAACCAACGCGCCATCATGATCAACACATCCGACGGCATCGATGCGTCCGACAATCAGCCCTATTTCACGCTCCGGCTCAATATCGTCATGAAGCGCGGCGGCGAAACCCAATCCAACGGCGCAAACACCGCCGCCTTAGCCGGTTTCGAGGTCTTGACCGAAGCAAAAATCGACGCCCTCATCGACGAAGCCGTCGCCGATACGAAAATTTTGTTCGAATCGGTCAAGCCAAAAGGCGGCGAAATTCCCGTCGTCTTGGGCGCCGGCGCAAGCGGCATCTTGCTGCATGAAGCGATCGGACACGGTCTCGAAGCCGATTTCAACCGCAAAGAACAAAGCATTTTCGCAACCAAACTCAATCAAAAAGTCGCTGCCCCCGAGGTCACCATTTACGACTCCGGATGCTTCGAAAACTCCCGAGGCGCGCTCAACGCCGACGACGAAGGCACCCCGGGCCAAAACACCGTCCTCGTCCGAAACGGCACGCTCACGGGATATCTCCACGACAAAATAAGCGCGCGCAGCTACGGCGTCGCCCCAACCGGAAACGGACGCCGGGAATCCTACAAATTCTATCCCGTCCCGCGCATGCGCGTCACATGCATGGAAAACGGTCCGCACGATTTCGGCGATCTCATCAAAGATATCGAATACGGCGTCTTTTGCCGAAAATTCCTCAACGGACAAGTGCTTATCGGCGCCGGCGATTACACTTTTTACGTCAAAAATGGGTATCTCATCGAACACGGAAAGCTCACCGCCCCCATCAAAGACGTCAACATTATCGGCAACGGTCCCGATACGCTTTCGAAAATTACAATGGTGGCAAACGACTTTAAACGCCACGACGGCGGATGGACCTGCGGAAAAGCCGGACAAAGCGTCCCCGTTTCGCTCGGAATGCCTTCGGTTCGCGTTTCGGCCATTAACGTAGGAGGGGTTTAATCATGGACAGCTTAAAACAACGCGTCGCTTATGCCGTCGAAACGGCAATAAAATTGGGCGCTCAAGATGTTTCATGCTCGGCCGTTCAGGCGCGCGATCTCGAAGTCTCTTACCGAAAATCGAAGATCGAAACGCTCTCAAGCGCCGGACAATCGGCGCTGAGCATCGATCTCTATGTCGACGGGCGATACGGCGCTTATTCGACGTCGGATCTGCGCCGCGAAAGTTTGCCCGCTTTTCTCGAAAAAAATATCGCCATGACGCGCCTGCTCGATCCCGACCCGGCGCGCGGCTTGGCCGACCCAAAACGGTATGAAAATCGCGAATCCGCCGACCTCCGATTGCACGACCCCGAAATCGCGCAATTAACCCCCGAAAATGCCGCCGATATTTGCAGAAAACTCGAAAATGCCGTCGCTTCGCATAAGGAAATTCCGATTTCCGACATCACAACCGAAGTCGGCATCGGCATTTCCGACCGGTACATGGCGACATCGAACGGTTTTGAAGGCGAACGCAAAACGACGAGCGCCCAAATTTTTGCATCGGTTATCGTCTCCGACGGCGACAAAAAACCTTCGGACTACGCCTATACCGCGGCGCGGCGGTATGCCGATTTATCGTCTTTGGACGATATCGCCGCCGAAGCGGCATCGTTTGCGGCGCTTCGCATCGGGCAAAAAAAATTGCCGTCGGCAAACCGGACGCTCATTCTCGATCGCCGCGCGGCCTCGAGCTTCGTTACGCGCTATATCGCCCCGATTTCGGGCAGCGCGCTCATCCGCAAACAATCGTACTTCGAACAAAAAATCGGTCAAAAACTCGCTTCGGATCTGTTCGATCTCCGCGACGATCCCCTGCGGCCGCGCGGCTTGGGATCGCGGCTGTTCGACAACGAGGGCATGTCGCTTCATGTCGCGCCCGTCTTCGAAAAAGGCATTTTGCGCCAATTTTTCCTCGACAATTATTCGGCGCGAAAACTCGGCCTCGAAGCAACGACCGCCGCGCCGTCCCAACTCGTCCTCACGCCCGGCGCCCGAAGCCTCTCCGAGATGATAAAAGACGTTTCCGACGGCATTTATGTCATCGGTTTTTTGGGCGGAAACATGGATCCCGTGCGCGGCGATTTCTCTTACGGAATCGTCGGCGTTGCCATCGAACGCGGCGAATTGACCCAACACGTTTCCGAAATGAATGTGACGGGGAATTTCACCGAAATCATGCATCGGCTGACCGAAGTCGGAAACGATCCCAAACGCGACGCAACCCATCAAATTCCGTCGCTGCGCTTCGACGATGTCGCCTTCAGCGGCACTTGATCGATGAAGCTCGACCGCATCGCGCGCGGCTTCGCCGCGCAAATCGCAGACGCCGCCAACGCCTTCGCGCCATCGGCGGGCTATTCGCCGCAAATGATCGAACGCGGATTTCGGCGCATGTTCGCGCATTGGACGCCCGAAGAATGGACGCTTTTTTTTCGGCGCGAACTGCCGCTTTCCCGATGCGGCGCCGATCTTCGGCTGTGCGATGCCGATATTTCAGACGCGCTGCGCGATCAAATCATCGCGCAATCGTGCCCGAACCGGCGGCTTTTGCGGCGCGTCGCGCTCATTCCCGCATCGACGGTGCCGAGCGCCGCTTTTCAGGAGATTTGCCAAATATTGACGCTCCCGGCCGAATTGACCGTCCGGCCGCCGCAGACGCAACGCCCCATGTATTTGGCATGGAAATCGGTCATCGATCGGCATATGCCGCGTTTGGGCGCCCGGCTGACGATTGCCCCGTCGTCGCACGACGACGCCCAAACGCGCAATCTGTGCATCGATAACGACGTTTTGTCGATTTCGGGTTCAGATCGCGCCATCGAACGTTACGGCGATTTATGCGCATCCTTGCCCCCGGCGCAGCGCCCGGTCATCGTCGCGCACGGTCACCGCGTTTCGGCCGTCCTCTTGCGTTCGGACGATGTTTCGTCGCTGACCGATATCGATTTTTGCCGATTGGCGGGCGACGCATCGGATTGGGATCAAACCGGGTGTCTGTCGCCGAAATTTGTCTTTGCCGAAACGGATTATGCGTCGGGCTGCGTTTTTGCAAACCGCCTGTGCAAAGCATTGAACGCATTCGGCGACGAAATCCCGCCCCTGCCCGGCGATATTGCCGCCGGCGCCGAAAAAAACAGCGCGCTCCTCATGGCAATGACCGACGGCGCTTTCGTTGCGCGATCGCAACACGGCGACGCCGTCGCCGTTTATCCGCCCGACGCGCCGTTTATCCCGCTTTCGCAGCCGCGGCTGCTCCAAGTTTTTTGCGTCTCCGACGCCGCAAAAGCCGTCCTGCAACTCGCCCCCCGCGGGCAGCAAATCGCAACGCGCGCGCCGCTCGGGCCGCGCGAAC
>CAVGZQ010000091.1:2991-6407 GCA_963633515.1 Bacteroidaceae bacterium | reverse complement strand
GCGCGAACGCGAGTCGTTTGCCGAAGCCGGATTCAACATCTTTTGCACGTTCGGAAACATGCAAGATCCCCCCATGACTTGGTTTCACGACGGCATCGGCACGCTCGCCCCGCTTTTCGAAAACACGTCGAAAACTGCGGGCTGCGGCGCGCAGCCCGACGAAATCTGAAAAAAAAGCGCGGCGTATGATCGCAAAGCGGCGCGCAGAGCCGCTGAGAACATAGCCGCGCTTCCGGCCGCGCGTATTGCCGCCCGGCAATAGCGCGGCTGCGAAGGCGTATTGCGCCGCCGGCGCAATAGCCGAAGCCAAAGCCCGCATCGCCGCCGGCAGGCGGCGATGCGGGCGATCCCAAACAAAAAAAAATCACGTCGCCGGCTTTGAAAACATTTGACGCAGCTGCGCAAATCGATCGCGCATTTTTGCCTGTTCGTCGCGGCGGATTTTGTCGTTGACGTCGGCAGCCGCATTTTCTTCGAACTCAATCGCATGCGGCGGAATATCTTTGATAAATCGCGACGGTTCGGCTTCGGCGATTTCGTAGCCCCGGCGGCGGCTGAGGCACCGCGTGAGACAGAGCCAGCGTTTGGCGCGCGTAATGCCGACATAAAAAAGGCGGCACTCTTCGCTCAGCGCAGGTTCGGCAAGCGAATTTTGGTGCGGGAGCAAATTTTCTTCGCATCCGACGATGAAAACGAAGGGAAATTCGAGACCTTTTGCGGAATGCAGCGTCATGAGCGTGACTTCGTCGCGTTTTTCGCCGTCGTCTTTGCGCGGCGGATCGAGGACGAGCTGTTCGAGGAAACCGTCCAAATCTCGGCCTTCGCGCGATTCGTACGACGCAAGCGCGCCGATGAATTCGTCGAGATTGTCGCGGCGGATGCGGGCGATTTCGTCGGAATTGCTCGAGCTTTGAATATAGGCGACGTAATGGATATCCCCCAAGAGCTCGGCGAGCGTTTGGGCAAGCGGCTGCGCATTTTCGGCAAATTTGGCATGATATTTTGCCATGATATCGACGAATTCGCGAAGTTTAAGCCGTGCCGATTGCGGCAAATCGCCGTCTTGGGCTTCGGCGCGCAAGGCATCGAAAAGCGCAAGCGCGCCGTTCTTTGCGCGTTCGTCGATCCGCGCAAGCGCTGCGGCGGCCACGCCGCGCCGCGGCGTGTTGATGATGCGGCGCAGCGCGAGTTCGTCGTGCAAAGCATGCGCCGCGCGAAGGTAAAAGACGGCGTCGCGGACTTCGGGTTGGTCGTAAAATTTCGATCCCCCGACGATCTTGTACGGAATGCCGCGCGCGACGAGTTTGTCTTCCAATGCGCGGCTTTGGGGATTGGTGCGGTAAAGGACGGCGAAATCGCCGTAAGCGAGATTTTTCGACGCGCGCTCCAATTCGATGCGTTCGGCGACGAATTGGGCTTCGTCTTCGGGGGTTTTGCACGACGTCGCGCGAATTCGGTCGCCCTCTTTTTGATCGCTCCAAAGCCGCTTTTCGTGACGCGCAACGTTTCGCGCGATGACTTCGTTTGCGGCGTCCAAGATGATTTGCGTCGATCGGTAGTTTTGCTCGAGCGCGACGGTTTTGACGCCGTCAAAGAGCGTCGGAAATGCCAAAATATGCTTGGAATCCGCCCCGCGAAACGCATAAATCGATTGATCGTCGTCGCCGACGGCCATGATATTTTGGCGCTTGCAGCAAAGCAATTCGAGCATTCGGAACTGAAGCGCATTCGTATCTTGGTATTCGTCGACCAGCAGATATTGCCATGCTTCGGCATATTGGGCCAAGACATCGGGAAACTGTTCGAAGATATCGACGGGGAGCGCGATCATATCGTCGAAATCGATCGCATTCATCGATTTTCGGACGATTTGATAGTGGGCAAAAAGTTTGGCCAACGTTTTGCCCTGCGGATTCCAGCGCATCCCGGGCATGTCGAGCGGATCTTTGTGCGCCGTTTTTACCTTCGATATAAACCCGAGCAACGTTTGCGGATCGAGCGAAGACCCTTGCAAATGCATATCTTTAAGCACATCGCGCACGATGGTCAGCTGTTCGTCGGCATCGATGATGGCAAAGGGGAGTTTCCATCCGAGGCGCGCGATATGTTGCCGCAAAATCCCGATGCCGAGCGTATGAAACGTCGAAAGCCGGCACTGCCGCGCGCGCGTTTTCCCGATGAGTTGGGCGACGCGTTCGCCGAGCTCGCGCGCCGCTTTGTTGGTAAAGCTTACGGCGACGATTTTTTGCGGTTCGACATGGCGAACATCGATGAGATAAGCGACGCGATGGGCGATTATGCGCGTTTTCCCGCTTCCGGCGCCGGCGAGAACGAGCATCGGACCGGTATCGTGCACAACGGCTTGGAGCTGTTGCGGATTGAATAAGCTTGGTTTAAATTGATACATGCATTCGGATTCCGTTCCCGCGCATATGCGGCGCATTGCGCAAAGGAGATAATCATGAAACAATCGTCGCGCTCTGCGTCTGCGCGGCTCTTGCGCTTGGGGTTGTTGGCGGCGTTGTTTGCCGGCGGATGCGCGCCGAAGGCAGCCGATCCGGCATCTGCGGAAAAAACCGCGCCGCCGCGCGCGCCCGTTCCGGCGTCCGAAGACGGCGCCCGAGACGCGCCGCAACGTCTATATCACAATTCATCGGCGATAAAAGGAGGCATGATGTCCATCCGTCCGTCCGTATTGGCAGGTCAATGGTATGAGGGCGATGCGCAAAAATTGCGCGCTTCGATCGAATCGTATTTCGCATCGCCCCAAACGGCGAAATTAAACGCGGCTTTGCCGCAAAATCGCAACGATCCCGAAACCCCGGGCAAAATCCGCGCAATCGTTGTGCCGCACGCGGGCCATGTTTGGTCGGGACCGACGGCCGCCGCAGCCTATCGCCTTTTGCGGGGCGCGCGCTTTGAACGCATCGTCATTTTGTGTCCGAATCACCGCGTGCCCGTGCTCGGAATCGCCGGCGTCTCGGCCGACGCGTTTGCAACGCCGCTCGGCAACGTCCCCGTCGACCGTGCCATGACCGAAGCGCTGCGCAGCGAAGGCATCATCCGAATCGACGACGGCGCGCATCGCCGCGAACATGCCGTCGAAATTCAATTGCCCTTTATTCAGACCGCATTCGGCGACGGCGGCGACACCCCCAAAATCGTCCCGCTCATCGTCGGCGATATCGGCGAAGAGCACGCCGAAAAATTCGCCGCCTTTTATCGGGCGCGCATGGGCAACGAAACGCTCCTCATCGTCTCGACCGATTTTCTGCATTACGGCGAAAGCTACGGCTATGTGCCGTTCGGCGAACCGGTCGCAGAGCAAATCGAAGCATACGATGCGCGGACAATCGACGCGTTTTCGCAGCTCGACGCAAAGGCGTTCGAAGAATTTGCCCAAACCTATCCCCATG
>CAVGZQ010000091.1:0-2959 GCA_963633515.1 Bacteroidaceae bacterium | reverse complement strand
GCAGCATGTCGGTATCGTATGCCGCGCTGGCAATCGCCGACGATAAAACCAAAACGCGCGCGGACGGCGAAACTTCGCCGATCGAAAAAAACGCCGCATTAAACGTGTCGCAGCAAGCCGAAGCCCGCAGCATCGTCATGCGCGCCTTGGCGCAAGCCGTGTCGGCCGGCCGCGAAACCCCCATGCCCGACCGCGGCCGCGCATCAAGCGCGCCGCCGCTGAGCGATCGCCGCGGCGTGTTTGTCACGCTGCGAAGCGCCGACGGAAATTTGCGCGGCTGCATCGGAAACATTTTGCCCGTCGCTCCGCTTGCCCAAAGTCTTTGGGAGCGCGCGCAAGATGCGGCGCTCAACGATCCGCGCTTCGACCCGGTCACGCCCCGCGAATTGACGTCGCTGTCGATCGAAATATCGGTGCTGACGCCCCCCGCCGCCGTCGCCGGTCCCGAAGCCATCGAAATCGGAAAACACGGCATACTGCTCAAAAAAGGCTTCCGGTCGGCCGTCTTTTTGCCGCAAGTCGCGACCGAGCAAGGCTGGAATCTCGAAACAACCCTGACGCATCTCGCGCTTAAAGCCGGGCTGCCGCCCGATGCATGGCGCGAAGGCGCTTCGTTTCAAGTCTTCGAAGCTCAGGTTTTCTAGGCGTTTGACAAAACGCCCTGCGGCTGTTGCGTTACGCATCTGCACCCGAAGCGATCCTGCGTTTGCGGCGCCCGATCGCGCAAAACGCCGGCCAAAACCCCGATATTTTTTTTGATTTGGCGCCGCCTGTTGCCGGATCGATGCGGCTTTTCGGCGCAAAAAAGCTCCCGACGGATTCAAAAAGATATCGGGGCAATGCGGCGTCGGGCGCATGCATCGCGCGCGATGCATGCTTTGGCTTCGGCTGTTGCGGCTGCCGGCAGGCAGCCGCAATACGCCTTCGCAGCCTGCCTTTTTGCTCCCTGCCTGCCGCGCCGGCCCTGCGGGGCAGGCGCGGCAGACAGGCGCAAATACGGCAGGCATGCCGCGCTATTGCCCGCGGGGGGGGGGGCAATACGCGCGGCCGGGCGCGGCTATCGGCGCTGCCGGCCGATACGCCGCGCGTATTATTTGTTTGCATCAACGCACAGGCCGCAAACCGGCATCGCGGTCTTTGCGCCGATCGGCAATTGGCGATTGCGTCCGAATCGCGCATATGATAAAAACGCCGCACTTTTTCCGATCAGGGGGAGTCCAATCATCTCGCAGCGGGGGTTACCCAAGGAGAACGCATTATGTTCAAGAAGTTTATGATCATCGCAATGGCAACGGCTTTTGCGGGCGCAACGTTTACAGGCTGCGGCAAAAAAACCGACGAAAATGCCCAAGCCGAACCCGCAGGAATCGACTGCGCAAAAGAAACGCAAGAAGCGCTCATCGCAAGCGTCAAAGGCGATAAACCGACCGAAGAAGAAACGCTTCATATCATCGAAACGCTCCAATGTTGCAAAATCGACGATAAACTCAATATCGACAAAGATTGCCCGACGATGAAGGCGATTGCCGCTCTGGAGAAAGACAAAAAGACGCTTCTCACGACGCCCGAAATTGCCGAAAAAGCCGCAAAACACGAATCCAATGCCGTCCGAGCCTATCCGGCAAGCCGCTTTGGCAATTTCTGGGGCTCAAAACCCGAAAATGTCGACGCCGTTGCCAAAGCATACGCCAACGAAAAAGATCCCTATGTCTTAAAAACACTCGCCGGAAAAGTCCGAGGCGTCATGAACCGCAGCCAAGATCTCGGAAAAATCATAATCGGCTTGCTCAAGAGCGACAACGATATCGTACGCAGCGCTGCCGTCGATTCCTTGGCCAGCCCAAACGCCAACCAAGTCGACGGCGTCATCGACGCTTTGATTCCGATGTTCAACGACCCCAATCCCGACATTGCCAAAAAAGTATGCACCGATATCGGGCGCATGGGCGACGACAAAATTGTCGAACCTATCGTTGCCATTCTCAACGACGAATCCAAAGCCGAAATGCACGGCGCTTGCATCAACGGATTGCAATTCCGTTGGCTCGATTATCCCAATCACGAATCGACGAGCGAAGCCGCCTACAAAGCATCGCTCGACTATCTCAACAAAACGCCGCGTTCCGAAAACGTCCCCGCTTGGACGGCCGTCAGCAAATTTAACAGCATCAACGACAAAAAAATCGACGCTTGGAAACAAAAAGCAACCTATTATAAACCGGCCGATTTGGTTGCTGCCTTTTCGGCCATCGCAAAAGATACATCGACCGATTGGCGCGCGCGTCAGGCGGCTTTGAATGGCATTGCAGAACACGGCAAAAAAGCCGATGTCGAAGCGTTGCGCGCTTCGATCGAAGCCGACCCGAGGAAAAACGTGCTTCAAAGCACATTCGACAAAGCGCTCGATGCCGCTGCGGAATAATTTTTCTTTGCATGTTTAAATAAACATGCAATATTTTCCGGACAAAACATTATAAAAAAGCGGCAATTTCCGATTGCCGCTTTTTTTATAATCATTCGATGAGCGTGTTTTTAACGGATTACAATTCGTTCGGCGAAAGATTGCCCTCGCCGCCGATGTCCGTTGCGCACCGAAAACCGATATCTTCGCTGTCATAGCTCGTCCGGTTGGCGGCGATTTTTCCGTATAACATCATATAATCCATATCTAAAAACATCGAACCGCCGTCGGGAATGTAATCAATGTAATCGTTGTTCGCTTCGTCATAAACCCATTCCAATACGTTTCCGCCCATATCTTGCAACCCCAAATAAGAATCGCCGTCGGGATAACATCCTACGATCGATGCCTGAAATGCGTCGAATTGCGTCATATTTCTTTCCGGTTTGCGCATCTGCGTTGCCGGCTGTGCTTCCATGCAGAGTATGAGCTTCGAATGCGTGCGATTCTTTGCGCAATTCCCATATCCGCCTAACGGCGCCAAGGGGCGTGTGCGCG
>CAVGZQ010000090.1:7254-11230 GCA_963633515.1 Bacteroidaceae bacterium | reverse complement strand
TATCCGTTGCGGCCGAAAAAAAAGGCGAAGATCGAATATTATCATCGCCGCGATCCCGGCGCACGCAGATTTGCGGCGATATCCTCGCGCGATAAAGCGCGCATGCCCCGGGCTTGCGATTGAAATGCATCAGTTTGTCATCGGAGCGTTGTGAATGAAATAAATACTTTTGTCGGTTAAAGGAGTACATGTATGAGTTACACGGAACGTAATCGATTTTTTATGGACAATTACGCGTCGATCAAAGGGATGTGCGCCGGCATAAGCCGAAAGATCGGCCGGATTTTCGGAATCGGCGACGGCGAAGATCTCTTGTGTTATGCCTTTGAAGGCGCCGTCATCGGGCTCGGGCACATCGACAAAACAAAGGCGTGGAAACCGTATTTGTGCCGTCATATCCGTTCGAACACGATAAAAGGCGCGATGGAAATAATGGGGATAAAGCGAAAAACGCAAAAAAACGGCGATCCCGGCCGCCGGCGCAATTATATCGCGATTTGTCCGGCAGACGATTTGTCGGCTGCCGAACGCCGCTGCGCCGCCAATCGCATTTCCGATTTTTCGTTCGAAGAAAAATCCCTCATTTATCATGCCGATGTTCAAAATATGGTGCGTTTGCTCAATCCGAGTTTGGAATGCGACGTGCTCCGAATGTTGCTCGGCGGCGCAAAACTGTCGCAAATCAAACGCGCCAACCGCATTTCCGATTATATGGCCTCGCAGGTCATCGACACGATTAAGAATTATAATGATGCGTTTTGCATGCGTACATCGCGAAAAGCCGTTGTCATGCCGAAATTGCATCCGAAAAGATTGCCGCCGGGGCGCGATCCCATCGATGCGCTCAACGAAAACGTGCAGACCGACGCCGAAAAATCATCCCAAAATGGCGCCGGCGGCTTTGACGGCCGCAACTATTCCGAATTTGAACGCCCGCTCGGCATAAGTTCCGATAAATTCAGACAATTCGTGTCGAGAGTGACGGAAACCGATTGGCAAAGCGAATATCTTTTCGGCTCCGATTATGCGCCGGCTGACGATGAAAATGCGCAAAGATCAAATTGCGCCCAACCCGGCGAAGCCGGCAGTCGCCGCAGTCTTTGGGCGCAATTTCCGCCCGAGCCGGAGTTTTTTGAACTCAAACATTCGAAAATGCATCTCGATCGCGAAACGCTTCGCATCTGCCGGGCAGATGCCCCGATGCTGCGCAATTATGCCGAATCGGCCGTGCCGCGCGCGGCGCTGCGTTTGGCCATGCCGAAAATCGGGCGTCAGGGAAACGAAACGCGGGCAAATCGTCCAATGCGAGCGCCGCTTCGCGGCATATCGCCCAAAATAAAGCGCCAATCGCCGGGGGGATCCGACAATCATTTAAAGTCGGGCAAAGATTGACCGCCGATTGATCGGTTTCCGGGGATGCTTTTTGCGAAAAAACAACCTTTCGCCGATAGGCTGCCGCATTTTCGGATGCGGCGCGCATCATGCAAGCGGCATGAATCATCAAAAAAGCGTTACAATCCATTGTCTCCGATTGTCAGAGGAGTTAAGCGATGCATTGCAAGGAACGCAAAACTGTTTCGGGCAAAAGGCTTCATCTTGTTCGGATGAATCGTCGGGCAACATGCCGAAAAAATGGGCAACTTTATGATGTTGCATGCGGATTTTCGGCGCAAAAATGTCTTTTTGAAAACGCACGAACCGAAAAAACGCATATCGCAGAAAGCCGGGGCGGAATTTCGGGTTTGCGGTGTTTGCCCCGATTTTTTGCCCCGCAATGCATTAAAAAACCGAACGGCGCAATGCGCCGCCAAGCGCTGCCGAACGATAAAACCCAAAACATCGGCGATCGCGCCCGATCCGGCAGGCGTCCGATCCCTGTTTGGTTCCGAAAATGCCGCGCCAATCGCGAAAATGCCGATAGGTATCGATTGTGCCCGGCGAAAAGACCTTCAAATATGCATGATGCGGACAAAACTGCTCGCGCCGTTCGGCGTCAAGTCTGTCGCATGCCAAAAGCGCCGCCGCAATGCTCGCCGGGCAACGCGCCAAGCCGCATGCAAAAACATATCCCAAAGCCCAAATGGTATATATTATCGCTGATTTCCCTCAAAGCGAATTTGCAAACCGTGCGGCGCAAGAAACGTTCTGTCCGCTGCGCCCCCGATCGTCAAACAGCCAAGACATGAGTCCTAAAGCGTTTGCGCCCGCCTTGCAGAAATCCGCAAGTGCCGGAAGGTTTTTGCCTTCGGGCGCAAAATCGCGCGTTTGCGCCGTTTGCGAGCTGTTTCCCCCCCCCCGCTTCGTTGTTCGCCGACTGCCGTCCAAGCTCTGAGCCCTGATCGCTGACAGATCTCTAAGCTCTGCGCAGACTGCCGGCATCATTAAGCGACCGAATGCATTGCGCGCCGCATCGATTCTTCGATCGCCTTGAGCAACGCATCGATATCGCCGAAGCCGACCGCGCCCATCGTCGAAACCTGAAAGATCTTGTCGCTCAGAGGTCCCTTTCCTCCGTATACGATAAAGCCGCGTTCGCGCAATTCGTTGCGCAAATCGTCAAAACTCATATCGTGCGGAAGCCGTACCGACGAAACGGCATTGGAAAGCGCATGATTCGGATGCAAAAGCGACAAACCGATGTTTTTCAAGCCGTTTCGGAAATGTTTGGCTTTTTGCTTTTGAAATTCCAAGCGGTTGTCGACGCCTTCTTCGGCGATCTGTTTCAGCGCCTCGTTGAGCGCAATGAACAGATGGATTGCCGGCGTATTGGGCGTTTGGGCTTTGTCTTTGGCAAATGCATACAAACGCGCCAAGCTCAAATAATAATTGCGCGTCGGATAACCGCAAAGCGCCTCGAATTCGTCGATTTTCCCGACGACAAGCGAAAGCCCCGGCGGCATCCCGAGCGCTTTGCCGCTCGAAGTGCTCATCATTGTAACGTTGCACGCGTCGAGACGGAGCGGATCGGCCATGAATGCGCTTACCGCATCGACAAACAGTTTTGCGCCGTATTTCTTGCACAAAGCGCCGACGGCTTTGACCGGCTGCAATTCTCCGGTGCTCGTTTCGTTATGCACCATCGTCACCCAATCGTAATGCTTCGATTTGAGCATTTCTTCGACTTTGTTCAAATCGATTTCTGTTGCCCAATCCTGCATGAGCGTCGTCGTATCGGGGTTGTAAATCGAAGAAATATCGCCCAGCCGGCGGCCGAATTCGCCCGTTGCCAACGCGAGCACGGCGTCATTGGGACGGATTGCCGATGTTAACACGGCTTCGTTTGCCGCCGATCCCGACCCCGTCACGACAACGGCGCAATACGCCTCGGGATCGAGCTTCATCAATTCGAGGCAATGACGGCGGATTTGACACAGAAGCTCTGAAAATTCGGATTCTCTGTGACCGATTTCATACGCTGTCATTGCCGACAAGACGCGCGGCGACACATTTACCGGACCGGGACACATGAGCCGATACTGCTTCGCGTAATCATCCATGTCTGTTTCTTTCTCCAAAATATCAAAATGACTTCACGCCGGAGGCCTTCGCAAGACCTTCAAATCTGCAAAATCGCAGATTCGCCCGCAAAATCGAAGGCTCTCCGGTTTAGCAAAAAATATGCCGAAAATTAAATATTCCGATCCCGTCCGGCGCCCGCAATCCCCGAAAAATACCCGCTCGCTCATGCCTTTTTGAACGCATGTCCGGAATGGATAATCATTGCTCCAAACGGTTTTGCGGCTCGGAGTAATCTTACTCCGGCGCATGGCGGCCGCCGTTGCCTGCGCACGCGCCGTCGTTTGCGCCGGCGCATGCGTCCCGCGCAATGCTATGCCTTTTTCTTTTTAAAACACGATCGGACGGCGCGCAAACTCAGCGCGGCGATTCCGCCGACGCCGACAAAAGAAGCCCCGACAAGCATCACGAAATATGCCGTTTTATGGAGTTGGCAGCATACCAAAACCATGATGAGGAA
>CAVGZQ010000090.1:0-7244 GCA_963633515.1 Bacteroidaceae bacterium | reverse complement strand
GCGTCGGCGATGCGTCTGATCGCCGATCGCTTTTCTTCTTTCCGATTCTCTTTGTTCTCTTTTTCAAACCCCCACTCAAAGTGGTTATGGCTTGCAATGCCCATTTTGACGAACAGCGCATAAAACCATCCGACGGCAACCACCATCAGCCCGCAAACGCATGCAGCGACGTAAAAGTAATAAACCGCCGAATTCACGCCCATGAACGGAAAATCCTCGCCCAGCATATAAAGCCCGTGTCCGAGTCCGAGCATGAAGGTGATATTGGTGATATCGTCGGCGACGGTATCGAACCATTCTCCGCTGTGGCTGGGGCTCATGCGCATGCGCGCAAGTTCGCCGTCTATTCCGTCGACCATCGAAGATATCTGCCACAAAACGACGGCAACGCACATAACGGCCGGATTGCCCGAGGCGACGAGCGCCGCCGCCGCCAAACCGACGATAAGCCCGAATCCCGTCACCATGTTCGGCGTTATCGGGCTGTTCGCAAGACGCTTGCTGATTTGCAGCGAACACGGACGGTTGATAAAATACGCCACGAGACCGTCGGCATCGCGCCCGAGCGGCTTGCGCAGCGATTTGGTCAGCATGTTCTGACCGATTTTCGTGTCTTCTTTCGTCAAAATGCGGTGATAAAGCGCGTTGTCGGGCGCCGCGTAAAGGTCGCACCCGATCGACTCGATTTTGTCCAAACCGTGCGGCGTCTGCAGGAGCTTAACCGCGGCGCCGTTGCTTATAAAATATATCCCCGTCGCCGTTTCGCCGACGGCAATGCGCACGTCGGCGCCCACGGGGCGCATGGCAAAACACTCGGGACTGACCATCGCATCGAGAACGCACACCGCGATATTGTCGCTCCCGATGGCTTGAACGAGATCGGAGGCAATTTCGTCGGGCGAATCTTTAAACGAAAATACTTTCGTTTCTATCGTCAAAAGCGGATCGGGCGTCAATTCCAACGCCTCGAACTTGGCAATGATGATTTCTTCGAATTTTGCCTTTTGAATGCTGCGGCAAGCCCGCTGCGCCGACGATAACCCGCCGATGCGCACATTTGCCGTATAATTGCCGCGAATCCCGTCGCATTCGTACTGCGGAATGTATAAAAGACATTTCATTGTTTATTTGCTCTCTGTTTCAGATAAATCGTTTAACCGGACGTTGCCGGCGGCTTGCGAAGCCGAGTCCGTCCCGTCCGAAACGGCATCCGCCGTTTTTTCCTTCTCGGCGCGGTGAATTTCGTCATATTTGTTTATATAAACGCGCGCATATTGAAATGCTGCATGCCATTGCATGGCAATGCCGATCAACACGGCAACGAACGCAAACCAATGAAGCCCGACGCCGACGTAAGGATGAATATGTTCGGCGACAAATGCATGAAAACGGTAATCGCCGCTGTTGAGCGCATAATCGAAGGGCATGAGGAAAAGCGCGTAAAAAATGAAATTCGAAGCAACTTTTCCCAAATAACTCGAAGGAATGTCAAATCCAAGCTGTCCGGCCGATGCCCGCATCGAAAGCACCGACAAATCGCGAAATCCCCAAAGATACAAAACCCAAATCGGCCAAACGTCCATCTTGACGGCCGCCGCAATCACAAAAAAGTTAAACATCAAATCCGACACGGTATCGAGCAGTGCCCCGAGACGCGTCACCATGTTGTGTTTGCGGGCATATATCCCGTCCATGTAGTCGGTCAATCCCGCCGTCAGTCCCAAAAGCGCCCCGATAACCGGGAAACCGCACAAAAACAGCGTTACGCTTAAAATAATGGCAAACAGGCGGTAAAGACAAAGCAAGTTCGGAACTTTGACGATATCGGCGAAAAACTGATGTTTTGTTTTGGACATGGTCTGAACCATCAAAAAAAAAAACGATTGCAAATCTGAATATATTGCTCCGTCGCGCCGCATGGCGCGATTTTGAGCGCGCTTCTTTTACTCCCTTGTTTTTCTGTGACAAGCACAACGCGACAAAAAGCGGGCGTTTTTTCGCCCAAACAAAAGCATAACGGCTCAAAACCGCATGCGATCGGCGATTATCCCGCGCAATCGGTCTCGGTTCGCGCCGGGGGGGCCGGTTTTCCGGTCATAAAGCGATCGTTCGTACACGACGGGTTTGGGGCGCCATTTTTTCGCCCCGGGCGCGCGATCGCATTCGGCATGGCTGAGCCAGGCAAAAAAGATCATGAGCATGAGCATATCGTAGGAAAAAATCGCCAAAACGACGCTCGTCATCGATCGCGCGGCAAACACAATCGCCATGACCAAAAAGAGACCTTGCGACACCGACGGATGTGCCAGGGCGCGGTATCCCTGCCGAACGATATTCGCCGCCATGAGCAGAATATACGGCGCGGCGCCGATTATTCCCGCTCCGATAAGCGCTTCGATATAGGAGTTGTGAAGATTCACGCTCCCGCGCATGAACGTTTCCTGCCCTTGAACAAAGATGAGACTGCGCGATCCCGTTGCCAAACCGTTGCCCGTCCAGGAAACGTATCGAAGCGCAAAATCCCAGTAATCGGTGCGCCCCGAAAGCGTATCCATTGTTTCGGCCGATTGCCCGCGCGTCACGATCCGAACAAACGCATCGTGTTGGCCGAGAAGCAAAAGCAGCATCGCGCACATCCCGGAGAGCGCCAAAATGGCGCGAATCGTCTGACGTTCGCGAAGTCCGTCGATGATAAATACGGCCAAAATGGCGACCGTCACCGCATAAGACGTCCGAGACTGCGAACAAACGAGCGTGCATGCCGCAAACGCCAAGCGCAGCGGTTTGGCTTTGGCCGAAAAAAACAAAAGCCGGGCGATGACCGCTGCCGACAAAAAACCGACGGCATTGGGATTGAGTATGGGAAAATAACCTTGCAGCCAAGGCAGAATCGAAGCCGAACGCCGAAGCCCCAAACTCGGATTCGCAATCGCGAGCAAAACCGTGGCCGCAAGCAAAATCTCGATGAGCCGCGTCATTGCAACGAATTCCCGCCGCGTCGCATCGGCGCTCGTGCACGATACCGAAACCCACATGAGCAAGATTAAGATTTCTGCGCCTTTCCATGCGCAAAGCGCCGGCTGCGCGCCGGCCAGACCGCACGCAACCCCGAAAGCGACATACCAAAGCACCGGCATCAATCCCGGGCGAAAAATCTGCTTTATCCGCCGCGCATGTCCGCAAAACAGGCAATATGCCGCAACGCAAGCCATCGGAACCATGCGCGTCAAGATTTTTTCGATCGGCGCCCCGCCCTCGATGTAGTCTTGTATCGGGTTGAACGTCCACGAAAACGACGTCAGGAAAATGAGAATGCGCGCGATCTTATGCCCAATCGGCGCATTATCTTCAAGCCAGGCGGATGCGGTCATGAATGCTCGGAACTGTTATCGGGAATCAAAACGCCGGAAGCTCAAATGCCGTTTCTTCGGGCGCCAAAAAGAGCAGCAAAACCTGTTTGGGAATATTCTCCAGAACCTCGCGCAGCGCCCCGGTCTTGACGACCGTCCGGCGGTCGGCGATCGTTTTGCCGAAAATCGGATAATCGCTCCATCGGAATGTAAAACATTTCAATTCATAGCCCAAAGATTCCAGCGCCGAGATGAAATATTCGCGATCGTTTTCCGATATAAGCGTGGCGTGATATTCCATGCAAATCCAAGGTTTGTCGCGTCGGAGCGTTTCCTGCATCCCGCGAAGCGCGCAAATTTCATGTCCTTCGATATCCATTCGTATCATATCGATTTTGCCGATCTGTTCGCGCGAAACGAACGAATCGAACGTCTGAACGGGCACGTCGATAATCCGTGCATAATCGGTTCGCGGCGTGATGCTGCATATATTCGAATGTTTCGAAATATAAAAAGGCAAAGTTCCGTCGCAATCGCTGATGGCAATATTATGAAGCGAAACGTTGCCGCAGCCGTTGAGTTCGGCATTTTGCCGCAGAATTTCAAAGCTTCTCGGATTGGGCTCGATGGCCGCGACGCGTTTGAGTTTTCGCGCCGCGCATTCCTGCATGGTGTAGTAGCCGATGTTGGCGCCAAGTTCGGCGACGGTCATGCCGTCGGTCAAAATATGGCACAAAATCGCCGTCCCGAACGGTTCATGCATATGGTCGATGGCGAGTTCTGCCGAAATGCCTTCGTCTTTGGCATCGACGATGAGTTTGAATGCGTCGAAATCGACGATATTCTGCGCGATGCGCGTATGGGCATGCATGGCTTTCCAGCGCAAACGGCGCGCGCCGTCGCTCGGCTTTTGCAAAAGAAAACGCGCCGCGCCCATAATCGCTTCTTGCGGGCCGCCGTACTTTTTCATCGAAGCAAGTGCGCTTTTAAAGTATTCAGCGCGTTTTTTGAGAGATTTTGCCGTCGGGAATTTCATCCTTTCTCCTTACAACCAAATTAAATGCAATTCATATTTTGCGCGCCGCTATGCCGTCTTGCGCCGGCATACGCTTTGCGCCCGCCGCTATGCCGTCTTGCGCCGGCATACGCGCCGGGAGCGCGGCGCATCCCCAAAAGGGGATACGCCGCGCTTTTTTTGCGCGTCATTGTGAAAGATTTGATTGATCTTTTGCAAGCGATAGTTGTCTTGCAACCGAAGATCTGTTCCGGAACAAGGCGCCGGAATTCGGGCGGAGCCGATCGGCCGCCTGATGTTCGAAATAATCGAAAAAAAAGCGCGCGTATGCTCGCAAGGGCGCTCGCAGAGCCGCCCGAGAACATAGCGCGCGGGTTGCGCGCATTGCCGCCCGGCGCGGCAATGCGCGCAACCGCGAAGGCGTATTGCGGCGCAAGCCGCAATAGCCGGAGCCAAGCCTGCCGACAGCGCCGACAGCGCCGTCGGCGGCGCTCCGAAAAAAAAGCGCCGATTATGCTTCTTGCGCCTGAATATCGGGCGATTTGCCGTCGGTTTCTGCGTCGTTTGCATCGGCGTCGGATCCGTTCATATCGGCGTCGGGGTGCGGTTCGGGACGGAGTTTTTTGGTCGCGAAACGCAAGAGCGCCGAGAGCAGCAAGAGCGACGCGGCGGCGCTTACGATCATCGCAAACCCCGTCAATATCCCGAAATTGCGCATGGGCAAGAGCTCGCCGAAGTAGAGAACGCTCAGGGCCAAACCGACTTCGAGCGCGTTGATGACGATGCCCCAGCCGGTCGTTTCGAGCATGTGATCGCTCGCTTTTTGCTGCTTTTCGGGGTCGGCGCCCGGGCGGCCGAATTTCCATATCAGGTGGCAGGCGTAGTCGATGCCGACGCTTAACGAGATGGCGGCGATCATCGACGACCCGACGTCCATGCCGATATCGAACGCGCCCATGAAACCGAATGTGAGCAAAACGGTCATTGATGCGGGGATGAGCGAGACGGCGGCAACGCGGGCGCTTCGCGTAAAGAAGAGCAGGCATGCGAAAACCATGATGAACGATGCCGCCAAGCTCCAGATTTGGTTGTGAATGACCGATGCGTTCATCGCGCGGTAGATGACCGGATAGCCCGACGGAATGACTTCGAACGATTGGGCGTCGACGGCAGCCGCGCGGACGCGATCGCTGACTTTGTTTTGGGGCAGGAATGCGACGCCGTCGCCCAGGCACCAGACGGCGCTTTCGACGAGCTGATTGAATTTTTCGCTGCGTTCGGTGACTTTTGCCGCAGCGAATAAGGCATCGACGCGAACTTTTCGCATTTTTTCGAGTTGCGCGTCGCGCAGCGCCAAATCGATGAATTCGACGCTTTTATCGAAAGCTTCGCGATTGTCGGTTTCGCCTTCTTGGGCGACGGATTCGAGGAGCTTGGCGAGGAATTCTTTGGAATACGTGCCTTGTCCGAAGGCTTGGGCGATTTGTGCGCTGAGCGCGCCGAGCGATGTTTTTTCTTCGTCCATGTAGATGATGGCGTCGTTTTCGTCGAAGAGATTGATCTCGGCGACGACGCGGATATCGTCGAGCGCAAGTTTTGCGTCGGCGCCGAAGACGGCGCCGGAGATATCGCCGCGCGGCAAATCGATGCCGTATTTCATGAAAATCCATTGAATATGGCGGATGATTTCTTCGCGTTCGATTTGCTTTGCTTCGTCGTCGAGCTTGTCGCGCGGGACGGAAATGCGCGGCTGATAGAGCTCGGCCATGCCCTCGTATAATTCGTCCGAAAGGCGCGCGCCTTCGCTGATATCTTTGCCTTTGACGCGGATTTGCATGAGCGACGTTTTCCACGACATTTCGGCCATCATGGCGACGGAGGCGTCGTCGGCAAAGGCCAACGATGCGAGCGTTGCGGTAAGCGTCGGGGATGCGGGAATGTGCTGACCGTCGCCCATGGTGCCGCCGACGATGACGATGACGTCGGAGATGGACTGCATGCCGGCGATGCGCGGATGCGCGTTGATATAGGCGGTCATGCGTTCGATTTGGCGCAATACGAGCGGGTTATTGATATTGCCTTTGACTTCGGTCTGAATGAAGTTGGAACCGCCGAAATTGTTGTTCATGAAATCGTCGGCGACGACGGGGAGCGATCCTTCGGCAAAAAGGGAGCTGTTGTCGCCGTGAGGTTCGACGCGGGTTGTGAGAAATCCGCATGCGACGGCCAAGACCCCGACCGAAACGGCGATGATTTTGCCGTGCCGGCAGACGAAATCGGCGGAGGATTTCATGGCATTCATCGCCCATTTTGGCGCGCGGCCTTCTTTTTGGGGTTTAATCGGGAGCAGCGTGCAGGCGGCGGTCACAAACCAGAACGTGACGAACATGATGATGAGCGTCGCAATGCCCATGGCGGCGCCGTATTCGATCATGGGTTCGACGTCCATGGTGAGGAAGCTGAAAAATCCGGCAGCGGTCGTCAGAACGCAGACGACGATCGGCGGACCTGTGAGCACGATCGCTTTGCGCATGGCTTCTTTGCGCGATTTGCCGCGGTCGAGCTGGGCTAACATGGCCGAAATCAGGTGGATGGCATAGGCGCTGCCCAAGGCGACGAGGAGAATGGGCAGCGACGTCGCGACGAGCGTCATTTTAAGCCCGCACAGCGACATTCCGCCCAAGACCCAAACCATGCTTATGCCGACGCTTATCAGTGCGATGAGCGTCGCAAAAATCGATTTGCTCGTCACGAGAACGATTAAAATGACGATGCCGATGACCCAAGGCGAAAGCGCCGTCATGTCTTGTCGGGCCTGATCGGCGGAATAACCGCCGATAAAGGGGCTGCCGCCGTAGTAGAGATTGACGTCGGTGCCC
>CAVGZQ010000089.1:6295-11235 GCA_963633515.1 Bacteroidaceae bacterium | reverse complement strand
ATCTTTAATGTCGCTGTAATCGTTGCAATCGAGAACCTTCTGCTTGCCTTCATCGCATGAGACGAGTTTGTTGCCGTCGCAAAAAGCCGAAAAACTCTCTTGACACGCGTCCCCTTCGGCATATGCCGGAATGGCATAATCGGGGGTTTGGTATTTGCTGCCGCTGTCATCGTCGCTGCATGATGCGCACAAACATGCCGTCATCGCAAAGCACACAAAAAAACGTTTCATATTCTAATCCTTGATAACGGTAACCGAACGCGACGGCGCAACTTGCGCCGCGCGCCGGGTTTTATACATTTTTCGGCATTATTTTTCACCGGAAAAGCGACGTTTCGCCGGCGCGGCGCAAGAAAAACGGCTTTTAAACGGAGAGTATATCCTGAGCCGCCGCAGAGAATCCGTCATTTGCGACGGCGCAGCGATAAATCTGCGCATGCCGCGATAGTTTCATGATCATTTTGAACTGATAAGACGCCATATATTGCCATTCGTTTGCGACGGCAAATCGGCTTCGGAGCAGACGTCCGACGAAATCGGCGTGAGAAACGGGAGAAAAACCGCGTTTTCCGGATTTTTCGATCCATACGAGAACGTCAATCGGCGCGGGCGCATCGGCGCATCTTTCTTTTTTGATATGCAAAACGGATTTTCCGAAAAAAGCCGATGAATTATCGGAAAAATCGGCATTTTTCCACATATCGTGGCGCATGGCGATATGGGATTGCGCCGGAAGCGCCCAAAGCGCGCCGTCTTCGCCGGCGCACGGACAGGCGGCAAGGACGTCGTCGGACAAAAGATTTGCGCGGATATCGGCTTGAAGCAAAGCGCCGACGAGCGTGGATTTTCCGACGCCGGCAGGCGCCAACAGCGCGACGGCGCGCCCGTCGCGCGACACGGCGCTTGCGTGAAGCAACACACCGCCGCGCAAATAGCGCATAAACGGGCTCGCGAGACGTTCGGCCATGTAATAATCCGAAAGCTGCGATTCGGAGGGAATGCGCATATCGGCTTTCGCGGCAGACAAATCGCATTGCGCAACGGCGCCGAGATACCGGATCTCGCAGGTGCCGGCTGCCGGCGACAGCCAAACAGAAAGCGGTCCGCAATCGTCGGACCGATGAATGCATCGCAGCCGGCGCGGATCGCAATCGGGCTGCGCCTCGGGGAATGTCTGCCAAATCGGAATGCCCCATCGGGCGAAAGGATCGGTCCAAGAAACTGCGTATGATTGCCCGCTATGCGGCTGCTGTGCTCCGAACATCGCTGAAACTGCCGAAAAAAGCGCGCCTCAGGCGCGCAGCGAAGCCGTATTTGCCCCGAGCGGGGCAAATAGGCGAAGCAAAAGCCCGTATTGAGCGCATGCGAAATAGGGCGCAAAAAAGCCCGTATTGAGCGCAAGCGAAATAGGGCGCCGCAAACGAAAAACTATTTGCGGACGAAAAAGCCCAAATCGACAAATTGCCCGACAATGGCGTCGAAATCGGCGCTGAGCGCGGCCTCGTCGGCGTCGGCATAAACGGCGCGGGCTTTTTGCACGATATCGCCTTTGGCTTCGCCGGCGGCGATATGTTCGAAGAAGAAGCGCGCGCAATGATTGAGCTTGTAGTAGGCATTTTTCGAGAGATGCAAGACGATGAGGACGTCGTCGATCGGCTGGCACTCGACGTCGGGCGTGACGGAATATCGGCACATGATGAATTGGGGTCAGGGGGTTGTTTGGACGGCGGATCGCTGCGATACGGTCAATGTGGCATAGGCCGACGAATGGACGTAGTTGTAGCGCAACTCGCTTGTCGTGAAGATATCGAAGTCGAAACCGCTTCGGACGGATTTGTAGGCGTAGAGCTGGATGTAGAGCTGCCCGGAGTTGTCGGACGGCCATTGCAGGGCGGGCGGGAGTTCGACGCTCGTCGCGGATCCGGGGAGATACGCTTGGAATACGACGTCGCCGCTTTGCGACGATGAATACATGCGCATGATGACGACGTAATAATCGACGTTTTGCGGGTATTCGACGCGCCATTCGACGACGCCCGAAGCGAAAACGTCGGTTGCCGATTGCGTCAGGAAGACGGGAATCGGAACAGCGGGACCGACTTCGAGGGTTTCGGACGTATGGACGACGTTTTCGGCGGAAAAAATCGTCGCCGGGTAATGACCGTTTGTGTAGGCGCCGACTTGGAGCGTGAAATCGGCATCATCGATTGCGCCGTTAAGCGGCGGCAGCCCGGCGAGGACGACGAGATCGGTCTGAGAAACGCCGTTCATAAAGCCGCCGATGTAGCCGTCGCTTCCCAAATTGAGGAAAGCGCTTGCGTTGACGATATTGGGACCGGATTTGAGCGGCGCATTGAGGAGTTTGACGCGGAGATTTTGCGTCAGCGGCAAGTCGCAATCGAGATGATTTTCGATGACGGCGCCGTCGGAAACCATGATCCGGCGCTTAATGCCCAAATACCGCGGCACGAAGAGTTTCGTTTCGGCGTTGTAGATGCCGCACAAAAGCGCAATGGCGACTTCGCCCGAGCGCGCCCGAATTTTATAAGTTTGTCCCGGTTCGGTGAGCAAATAAACGTCGTCGTCTTGGTAGGGATAGCGATAGGCCGAAAGCGCCGATTGCATGACGATGCCGGCGCGGATGTGATTGGGATTTGTTTCGAGATCGACTTTTCCGAAATCGCCGACCGTGCCGGTGAAATACGCCGGTTTTGGGGTGTATGGGATCGTGATGTCGATGGGGTTGATCGTTCCGCCGCCGTCGGGCGTGGGCGGCGGCGCGGTTTCTTCGGACGAGCCGGCGCCGGAGCTCCATTTTTCGAGATAGAGCGTAATATAACGGGCATTGACGGGCTGCATGGAATTGCAGGCGTAATTATCGGCGCATGCAATGACGATTTGGCTGCCTTTGAGGCGAGGATCTTCGAGCAAAACGCGTCCGCCGGCGTCGGTCGTTTCGGACAGCCCATTTTCGTCGGTTCCGATATAGACGGTTGCATGTTCGATGGGGTTTCCGGTTTTCGCCTCGAAATCGCTGACATAGATCGATCCGTCGATGCTGCCGCCCGACGCGCCGGTCATGTTTGTTTTGGGATCGAAATACTCGATTGACGCTTTGGCGCACGGCGTTTGCGGATTTTCGGGGCATATGATTTCGATGTCGGCGGCGCCGGCTTCGCGCGGCGGGGCGACGAATCGCAATTCGAGCGCGGAAATCAATGCATACGGCGTTTCTTGCCCGCCGACGCGCAAAACGAGGTCGCCGCCGAAGCCCGAACCGTAAATCGCAACGGAAGTACCGCCCGATGTAACGGCTTCTTGCGTCGATTGCCCGACGATTTCGACGTTGCGTTCGTAGGCAAACGTCAGATCCGAAAGGACTTCGGCACGATCCTGAACGAGTTTCAGGGCGACGGTTCCGTCGCCGTCGGGGGCGACGGCTTGGGCTTGGGTCGGCGATTGAACGCTGACCGACGCGGCTTCGCGCGTTCCGAAGAAAACGCGCAAACCGTCCGAAAATCCCGTTCCGGTCAACGTGACGGCAGCCGACTTCGATCCGGCGGCAGGCACGGCGGATTTGAGCGTCGGATATTGAGCATATGTATAGGCATTTTTTAAAATCGACGATGCAATCGCGACGTCGGCCGCGCCTTCTTCGTGCGGCGGTGCGGCAATAGTCCAAGCGCTTGGGGTTCGGGCGATCACTTTGGCAGAAACATCGCCCAAGAACGCATCGCCGGCATTCGGAAGCCGAACGCCGGAAACGGTGACGGCATCGCCGCCGATCGTCGATCCGACGTCGGGCGCGACCGACAAGATTTTTCCGGAATCTTTGTCATCGGCGATATAAATGGCGCAATCGATCCGTTGCTGGCTGTAATCGTCGTAAATCAGCACATCGCGGCAGCCTTTTTGCGTGCCGGCATACGAAACGGTCATTTCGCCGTCGCCGGCGATCGCCGCGCCGACGGTTTCGGCGCCGATTTTGACGCGGGTATTGGCACCGAACCCCGATCCGGACAGGACGAAATCCGTTTTTTGCCCGATTTCCGCATAACTCGGCGATATTTGCGCGACCGAAAGCTTCGCAACGACGGAAATCTGCGCCCGGGCGGCGGCAGCCCCGCGCGTTCCTGCCGCGATGACGTCGTAAATCCCGGGCGGAAGATCGGGAAGTTCGCCGACGATTTTTTCGTCCGAAACGCGGCGCAAATCGTACAGACGCATCGCGCCGGCGTCAATTTGCGCCGCATCGCCCGAATCGTTCGTCAAAACAAAGGCTATGCGCGTTTGCGCGTCGAATCCGGTTCCGTAAACCGCGACGGGAACACTTTCGCCCCGGACGGCGGCCGACGGTTCGATCTTTGTAACCGAAAGGTCGTCTTCGTAGCAAAAAGCCTGCGGCAATTCGATGCGCGTTCCGTCTTGCTCCCATGCAACATCGACGCACCCCGCGCGCCCGGGCGGAACGGTTGCGCGAACGGCTTGCGAATGCACATACCGAAGCTGCGGGCTTTGCGTTTGACCAAAATAGAGCGTGCCGCCGTCTGAAAGCGCCGTTCCGATAACGCGGATTTCATAGCCGCCGCGAACCGATCCGCGCGATGGAGAGAGCGATTCGATCGACAAAACGGCAGGTTCCTCGATTTTTCCGCCCGTTTCGTCGTCTTTGCCGGGATTCTCGATAAGACCGCCCGAACCGCCGTTATGCTTGTTTTCGCTGTCGGAGTCGCCCCCGTCGAACGGATTTGACGGCGAGTCGCCGTCTGTCGTGCCGCCGTCATTTGTTTGGCCGCCGTTATTCGGATCTTCGCGATTGATGTGAATGTAATCGTCGATATCGAAACACCCGGCAGCCGATGCGCAAGAGAAACAAACGAACGCCGGCATTAGGAATCGAATCGATCGGTTTGCGCGCATTGCATTTTCTCCTCTGCGGC
>CAVGZQ010000089.1:0-6285 GCA_963633515.1 Bacteroidaceae bacterium | reverse complement strand
GCTTGAAGCGATGCGCCGGGCGCATCGGACAGAAAAAACTCCGCAACGCCGCCCCCCGTCAGCGCAACGGTCCGGCGCCGTTACCGCTCAAATCGGCGCCATCCGAAATTAACGCGTCACGCTGCTGAGCAAATAGTCGAGCATCAGGGGAAGGTAGGGATGATGTTCGCGCTGCCACTGATCGCGGCGCTGCGAAAGCATCAGCGCCGACGATCCCGACGACTCGGAAATCATTATCAGCCGCGTCTGGAGCTGTTGCTTAGTTTCGGGATTCGTCTCCGTCAATATGGCTTGCTGCAAAAATTGGATTTTTGCCGTCTGATCGTCGCTATCGCTGAGCAACCCGGAAATGAGCATGGTAATGGATGGGTCTGCGCCGGGTTTCTGTTGCGCGATTTGGAGATGTTTAATCGCCCGACGCCGCAAAAAAGCGCGCTCTTCAGGCGTATCGTCGGGATAATACGATATATCGTTGAGGGCGATGGAATAATCGTAATATGGATCGAGGGGGAACTGTTTGGCGCCCAAAGCGAGGTATTCGTTTGCTTTTTTCACGGACTTTGCCGTCATGCCCTCGCTGTATATTGCGGCAACCGACGCCCATTTGTAAACCGCTTTGAAATCGGGATCGAGCGCAATGATGGCGTCGGCAAAGTGTTCCGCCAAATGCGCTTCATTTCTGAGATTGTTGTACTGAAGCGCCCGAACCCAAATCAAATCGGCCAAAAACTCGCGCTGCCCCAAGCTCATCCAAATCAGCGCTTTTTCGTTCGGAAGCACGCTGTACTCCGATGCGCCCATATTTTTGGGCGCTTCGATTGCCGTCTTTTGGCCGCTGATATAAGCGACGACAAACGCAAGCAGCGCAATGCCGCAAAAAATCCAAGTCGTTTTTCGAAGATTGTCGGTCGTATGGTTCATCGGTTATTTTGCCTCGTCGTTTTTTCCTTGCGATGACGCCGCCGCAAAAAATGCATCAATTATACATCATGAATATCCATCAGGAATCGGATTTTGGCGGCTTTTTGCCGCCCGGTTTGCGCGGTTTGTGTCCGCGGGGCGGTTTTTTCGGTCCGTCATCGCCCGCGGACTCGCCGAAGATATCGGAAATCTCCGATAAATCATCGTTGCAAAGCGCCGGGTCGATCCCCAAGTCGGAGACAATTTTGCGAACGGCAGGCACGCATCGGAACTCGGCGAATTCGTCGTGAACGATTGCCTGCGCAAACATGTCGGGATCTTCGTTTGCCACGTATTGAGCAAGCGCCAGCGCTTCGGCGAATTGTTTCTTTTTGACGTAAATGCGCATGAGCTGAAGGCGCAAATCGACGGGATATGACGCCAAATCGATTCCTTTCTTGACCGCCTCTTCGGCTTCGTCGATTTGCCCAAGCGCAAAATGCGCCAGCGACATATTGTAATAGAAGCGATCGCCCGTCGGATCGATTTGCGCCCCGAGTTTGAGAAGTTTCAGCGCATCGGCATTGCGATCGAGCTCGATATATGCGCATCCCAACGTCAGCAATGCCATGGGATGCGGTTTGCGGCCTTTGAGCGACGCTTGCAAATAGTCTACGGCCGCTTCCATATATCCCATGTCGTAGAGCAAACACCCGAGCGTCAGCGCGCCTTGAGAAGCAAAATCTTCTTCATCGTCGCTTGTGCCCATAAAATGCGCAAGCGCCGCATAGGGAAGCGCATTGACCGGCTGCATGTTATCGCAAAAGAAGCGCCCCAAGGCGCCGGGATTTTCCTGCGGATTGAGTTGATAATAGAGTTCTGCCAATTGGCGGCGAAACGGGAAATCGCGCGGATCGTTGATTTCGACGAGCGCGTGGCGCAGATAATCGTTGAGGCTGAACAAATCATTCTGCTTCATGGCATCGATCCAAATCCGTTTGATGAAATGATCCCGGACGATGAATTTTCTGAAAAGCCGATAAAACTCATACGCGCCGCCGTTATCGCCGTAAATCACCGGATACAAAAGTTCGGCGCGCGCTTTTTGCATCCGCATTTTCCGCATGCCGAAAGCGCCGTCGCGCGGGCGATAATGGAACATCGATTCGTCGTTGGCAGAAAAGATATACCGCTCCGGCCAAATCAAAAGCTGCGGATCTTCGAATTCGTTGCCCGAAGCGACGGGTTCGATCCCGCTTTCGATGCAATTGCCGCCGCTTGCCGGCGCCCACCCCGCATTTTTGTAGAGCTTGTCTTCCCATTCCGCCCCGATTTCGAATGCTTTCTGCGCCTTTTCTTCATCGCCGGCGTTGAGCCAGAATTTGACGAGGAGCAAATACAGCCGCGACAAAAAGGGATATTTTTGAATAAATGCGTTGAGCCGCCACTCAAGCACGAATCGATCGGCGCCGTTCCAATGGCGCAGCGCCGCGTCGCATTGCGACAGTTCGGGGTATGCGGTTTCGGCTTTGTATTCTGCCCACAATCTGAATTGCTGCAGGAAAGGATCCCAAACATGTCCGACGTTAAATTTCTCGTAATCGGAAACGCGCGGCGTCGGATCGCTCTGCACAATATGCCGATATGCACGGTCGATTGACGCTCCCAATTCGGCGGCGGAGCGTGCCCACGCCGAAGCGTTCCCGAGCTTTTCTTGATCCCGGCGCTGCTCAAGCGCGCGATCCGGATCGTATCCGTACCCCGATTCGGGCGCCGGCATCTGCTCGCGTTCGTTATGCGCCGCCCCGGAAAACGTTTTGAATTGAAATTGCTTTTCCCCCTCGAAAAAAGGGCTCAAAAGCTGTTCGTCATGCGTCACGCGCCATGTATTGACGGCATAGGCGGCATAATTGAAGAACTGCTCCGTCAAATCGGCGCGCGACGCAAACCCCGATGCGACATAGCCGCGCAGCAGATCCGCGCACTTCGGAAATTTCGGCGGCGTTTGCAACGTGCACGCCGTTGCGCCCATGACGGGCGGCTGCGCGGGAAGTTTCCACGGCTTGGGTTCGAATGCCCCGATGCTCGCCGCATCGCAAAGTTCATGCATCGTCGGATTGCGCGATATCCGCCCGTAAATGAATTGCGCCGCTTCGAACGCTTTGGCGTCGGGGGGTTCTTTGCCGGCGGCGCGCGACGCGCCTTGATTCGCTTCTGCGGCGAAATCCGCGAACAAAACTTCTTCGAGAACGGGGGCGCTTTTGAAATGCTCAAGCCCATGCATCTGTTTCCAAATCATATGCATGCGCTTGTAAACGCCGGCGCCGCCGCTCGTTTCTTTGAGGCTTTGCTTGTCGATCGGTTCATCGCTGCGGCCGCGATAAAATGCAAAACTTTGTTTTGACAGCATATCGTCCAAAATAGCTTCTGCCGTACCCGAATTCAGTTCAAGCCCCTGAGGTCTGCCGAAAATGCGGCAAAATGCCGTGCCGTCGACGGCAAAAGGCATCGGTTCGAAGCCCCGGAGCGCTTCGCCGATCGGCGTCGCGCAAACCGCCGCTTCGTTGTCGTTGGCTGCAATTTGCGAAAAAATGCCGGCGCTTTCTCCGGCCGGCGCGCCGCATGCCTGACGAAGAACTTGCGCAAACCCCAACCATTTAATCCGGATCGGCGCCGCGCCCGAAAACTCATGACTCCCGCCGCAAATATGCGCAAACGACTCAAAAAGACTCGCCCATTCGCCGCTGAGATTCTTGCCGATTTCGGACGCATCGGCCGGTTTGCGCTTTCGGGCATTTCGGTTTTCGGCTTCGCAAGCGATGCAATAGTCTTGGCATGCGCGCCAAAATGCAAAAACATTTTTGTCGTCTTCATCGCATTCTTCCGAAAGACGCCCGACTTCCTGCATCAGCGCGTCAAACATCGTCCCCGTCAACGCGCGTTCAAGCGGATCCGCGCTTGGGGCGCTCAAGCACGAAACCAAAGCCTTTCGCCAATTCGGACTGAAACCGTATGCGCGTTTGCGTTGACGGGCTTTTCGGGGGACGATGTCGGCGTTATCATTTTTAAACGCAAACTCATGGAATTGTTCGGGGTGAACGCCGATGCGCTGCGCCATGCCCGAACAGCGATACATTTCGTTCTGAAGCAAGCTGCACATATCGGCCATATGCGGGTCGGGCGATCGTTCGGCGAGAAAAAGCATCGCGCGCGCCTCGAACAGACAGCCGATCCAAATCAAATACCGCGTCACCAATGCGATGAGCACGACTTCTTCTTCGTAAATCGCGCGCCGATCGCACGAATGCATGAACTCGGCCATGAGCGAAAAAATCGAAATGTGCCGCGAATAAATCGACATCATGCTGTCGCAGTAATCGATGCGCGCAACCGCCGAAAGCATGCGAAACAAAAGAAGCGTGATATCGTCGCATCGCGCGCCCAAGCGCCGCGCATGTTCCTCCAGATATGCGGTTTCGCCGAATTCTTGCGGCGATTTGATGATTTCCGCGCTTAGCCTGATATAACGCACCGTCGCCTGAAACTCTTCCGGCCACTTGCTCGCGCGAGGCTCGTGCAACGCCAAAACCTCCCGCGCCCGTTCCGGACGCCCCAAAAAGCAAAGCGAACGCGCAACCTGTATATACGTATGCGGCAGCCCCGTTCCCGCCACAATCGCCGCCGAGTAATACAAAAGCGACTGGAACGACTTCCCCGGCGTCTCTATCGACATGTCCCCCAAACACGTCCACGCAAACCAATTCATCGGATCGTAGCCCAACAGGCATTCGAAAAGCCGATACGCATCATCGTTGCGCCCGTTGCCGTAGTACAAAATCCCCAAATTGATGAGGCTGCGGCGCAAGTTGGGGCACTTCTCCAAAACCGCTTCGTTGAGCGCCGTCGCGCGCGCATGATCGCCCTTGTTCATCACGGCCTCGGCCAGCGCCGACATAATCAGCACATCGTTGCTTCTCAGCGCATTGGCGCGCTCCAAATCGGCCTGCGCATAATCGAACGCCTCGCTGTCGAGGTAAAAAATGCCGCGCATAAAGTAAAATTCGGCGCAATCGGGCGACTGCGCAACAAATCCGTCGAGCGCCGTCTTGCCCGCGCTGCGAGACGACGATCGCATCCCGACGGGCGACAAAAACGTCATGTAAAACCGGCTGCGAAGCGATGTCGGCTTGGGCTTTATCCGCCGCAATTCCGCATAATACGCCCGCGCTTCGTCGTGCTCGCCGGTCGCGATCGACACGGCAAGCAGATCGAGCAAAATTTCTTCCGAATGCTTGGGATTGCGTTGCGACGCGCTCAGCTGAACCAAATCATTGATGCCTTCGCTGACTTCGCCGCCGCGTATTCTCTCGCGGATATCCGAAAGAAGTTTCTGAAACTCTGTGTCTTGCATACAACGCTCCATGTCCATTGCACGACCATGCGCGCCAATCGCCGGACTTTTTGGCAATTTTCGCGCGTATCCGGATTAACTGTTCAGAGGTGAGAAGGCGTGGCTTCGGCTATTTCGCCCTTGCGGGCTCAATACGCCTGCGCTGCGCGGCTATTTCGCCCTTGCGGGCTCAATACGCCCCGCTTCCGGGGCTTCGGCTGTTTCGCCCTTGCGGGCTCAATACGCCTGCGCCTTCGCCGCAATGACGCCGCGTGCCGGCGCCAAAGCAATCCGCCCTTATTGCACGTTGTGCAATCATAAAACAACGATTATAAAACATTTCTCGGCGAATTATCTCAAAACGGCGCGCAACGCGCAACATCCCAAACGCATGGCCGGCACGAAAAAAAAAAGATCAACGCCGTCCGACTTTGCGGCAAGCGAGAAATGCTCGCTTTTGCGCATAAAACATCCGAGCGGACAAGGACGGCTTTTTTCAATCGAAATATTGCAAATACGGATATCTTTCGATGCAATGCAAATGCGATATGCGCAATATATATATATATATTAAAAACAGACTTTCCTTGAGCAATGAAGCATGATGCCCGCATTCGCACTGACTCGCAAGATGCGCGCCATATTTTCATTTTTATTATGCCGAATGCTTCTGTTCATAATTTATTGTCATATAAGAAATGCCTTCCTTTGCGCGCAGCCGTCTTGCCGTTCCGGCATTGTTCAAATCGGCAGCATATATATAAATTGAACGATTCGCGCGGCAGATAAAAATAATAATCCTGTTTCCGGCGATTCGGGGTATCGAATCGCATCAAAACGAACACGCCATAAGACCGACATTTTCTTTGGGAAAGTCTGAATAATTGAGCGATTTACATAATAGATAAAATGTGATACATTTCATTGCTGGGGGATTTCACATATGGGAGACGAAGCATGGCACATCCGTTGAGTTTTGGAGAGGCTGAATATTC
>CAVGZQ010000088.1:0-11341 GCA_963633515.1 Bacteroidaceae bacterium | reverse complement strand
TTTTGCGATGTTTGCGCGCGGTTTTCGCGGCTAAATGCGGCGAATCGGATTAAACTTATTTGCGTTTTTCGATGTTTGCGCGCGGTTTTCGCGGCTAAATGCGGCGAATCGGATTAAATTTATTTGCGTTTTGCGATGTTTGCGCGCGGTTTTCGCGGCTAAATGCGGCGAATCGGATTAAACGCATTTTTGCGCGGGGAATTGCATTCGGAGCGATGCGTTTTGCGCAACAAAAAAAACGCCCGTTGCGGGCGTTTTTTTTTGTTGTTGTCGGATGATGCGTTTTGATTATCTGCCTTGATTATTGCGATTTCGGATATGAGCGGGTTTAGGGCGGCGCAGCCGTTTTATTGGTCATGATCGAGCATGAATATGGGAAACAAGGGGGAGTCGGCTGTTGCCGAATCGGCAGAATTTGACGGCTCGGGTTGTTCGTCGGGAACGCCGAACCGATTGCTGAAACGCTGAAAAATGGGCAATAAATTATTGATCGCTTTAATGAGCTGTTCGATGCATTGATCGTCGGTGTAGTAATCGTCGCCTTTGAGATTGACGACGATAATGGCATTGCCGCCATCATAATTGATATTTCCTGCGAATTGGCGGGCATGTTTTTTGAGGCATTTTGAAACTGCTTTGTCAAACGCGCCGTGATTATCCGGATTTAAATAACCTTCGAAGACGGCGACCATATAAGCATACGGATAGACTTTGTCGCCGACTTTGTTCAGGGAGATTTGAATCATCCAGCAGAGAAGATTGGAGATGGTTTGATTCGGTTTGATGAGCAATCGGATATCGTTGATTTTGTGGGGTGCTTTGATGCGCATTTCGAGCTGTGGAACGAGTGAGAATCCGAGAGCGCATGCGTCGTTTGCATTTAATATTGTTTTGACGGCATTTGCTTTATCCGGATCAAATTTGATATAATTAACGGCATTTTCCATATGGCAATAGCGGAGTGTGAAGCTTTTGAATACCGCATAGTCGACCAAGTACCATCCGATCGTCAGTCCGCAGGCGGATAAGGCGATGCTATCCTGCCTTAAATCGAAAAGAAGCCCCGAAAAGAGAAAAGGAAAGAGCGATGCAATCGCGAAAACGATGAAAATTTTGATAATGCCGACATCGTTTTTGACGCGCGATTCGTCCATGGCGAAGGCGTCGTCGATGAAGTTCAATGTTTTTTTTTTTTTTTTTTTTTTGACCGTGACCCATTCGTATTTGTTTGGGTTGGCTTTTTTCTTGTTCGGTTTGTCGACGGGAATTTTGGCATTGTAGGCGAATCGGATGAAAATGAGCAGAGCGGCGGCGATGCCGACGCCCGCCAAGAAGCTTGGAATGAGGGATTGCACGAAGACGGCGATTGCGATTGCGAGAACGATAATTTTATCCCGAGTTAACATATCATCTCCTTTGGGTGAAGGGCTTTATAGGCATCGGCGTATTTGCATAATTCGTCGTATCCCGCATATTGCCAATAGAGCGGGCAAGCGCCCTGACAAGCCGCGAAAGCGGAGCAAGATTGGCATTTTTCGTGGGCAAAGCATTTGTGTTTGATGGCTTGCGCGCGTTTGTTAAACCATACGTCGCGAAAGCCTTCGTCAAGGAGGTTTCCGACGGATTCGTCCCAAGACGAGCATGGGAGGACGTTTCCCTGAGGATCGACAGAGATGAGCCCGTCGCAAGCGGCGCAAGATTTATTGCCCAAGCCGCGCGCAATGGGGTTGTAGATGCATATGGGAATGGGCGAATACCAATGGAATTCGAGTCGGGCTTGTGCGGCTTTTTTTCGGACGGCGTCGATCGTTTTTCCGATTTCTTCGTATGGGATAAAGAGCGGGTCGGTTTGCGGGCTTCGTTTTGTTGGGACGAAGAGATTGAGGGACATCCGGACGCATCCGAGTTTTTTGCACAGCGCCGGCAAATCGGCGAGCGTATCGATGTTGAGGCGTGTGGAGGTCGTATTTGTTTGGACGCGAATGCCGGCGTTTCGGAGATTTTCTATGCCTTTGACGGTTTGTTTCCATGAGCCGTTTCGTCCGCACAGCTTGTCGTGAATACCTTCGTCGGGGGATTCGAGGCTGATTTGCGCGGTTCTCAGTCCGGCGTCAAAGAGCGCTTTTGCGCGGTCTTCGTCGGCCAAGGTTCCGTTTGTGACGAGGTTGATGCGCAGTCCGCGATTGGATGCATATCGCATGAGATCTTCGAGATCGGGGCGCAACAGGGGTTCGCCGCCTGTAAAAGAAAAGAAGGGGATTTTGGCTTCGTCTTTGAAGATGTCGATAATTTTATAAATTTTATCGGCGGGGAGATCTTGTGAATCGAGGCGTCCGCAGGCGCCGTCGCATCCGGCGTAGCAAAAGCGGCAGCGGTTGTTGCAGCGATAGGTGACGGCGATTTCGCCCAAAATCGGGAGTTTGCTGTAGTCGAAATCGAGCGGAATGCGGGCAGCTTGATGGGGTTTTCCTGAGATAGCTTGGGCGATATTCCGGAAGAAAGCATCGACTTGGAGCCGGCGTTCGCCGTTAAGCCCCGGGAAATCTTCGGCTTTGTTTCCGTCTCGCAGCCACGAGATGATGCGTTCGGCGGTTTTGTTGACGCGATAGACGCGATTGGGGGGCAAAATGAGGACGCTGTCTTCGGGGCGCATGAGGATGAACGTTCCTTGGCGTTGCCAAAAATCGTCGATCCAATCGAGAGAAAAAGATTTTGGGCGTGTCATTATTCGGCGCCTCCCGAAACGCAGGCGCTGTGACAGGCGCTGTGGCATGCGTCGTGGCAAGCGCTGTGGCACGCATCGTGGCACGCGTCGTGACATGCGTTGTGACAGGCGCTGTGGCAAACGTTTCCGAGGTCGGGCTGATCGAAGCATCCTGCAAAACACGAATCGGATTTGACGTAATCGCCGAATGATTGACGATATGCGTCGGGGAGCCCGTGGCGGTATGAATATTCGTGCGTGTAGTATCCGCTGCAGTGCATCCAATAACAGGAGTATGAAGCGTAATAGAGATAATCGCTGTTATCCTCGTCGGAAGCGCCGGTCGAGACGGTTTTGTCTTTGAAGATTCTGAGTTTCATCTTTGTCGGATCGGTTTCGTCGGGATTTTCGAACATAAGTTCGCGATAATACCGCCGCGTGGCGTCGATATCGCAGTCCCATGTGCGATCTTTGAAAGATCCGATGACGCGTTCGACAAAATCTCTGAGTTTGTCTTCGTCGGCGACGCCGATTTCGTTGAATATTGTCAAAAAGTTTTTTTCGATATCGGGCAAATCGTCTTCGTCGCAATTTGGAATGACGGTGAGGGGTTCGAGGGAGCGGATGACGAGTTTGCCTTGATCGGCCATGGCTTGCGCAATCATGCCGATGCAATCTTCGACGCTCAGCCCGATGAGCAATCCGACTTCGATGGGATGGAGATTTTTCGCAATTTTTCCTTTGACGGCATACCCGCCGACTTGGAGCTGCGGGGCTTCCCAAATTTCGTCGAGGATGCTTCCATTTTGCGCGACTTTTTCGCAGGCTTTTTCGTATTTTTTTCGGCGTTTTGCGGCGCTTCGCGCATAGAGCAGGAAGATGGCGGCCATGATTGCGCCCGAAACGGCGCCGGCGATAAGCATGTTGGCGGATCCGCTGTTTTGATCGGTCATGTTTTCGAAGGCTTCGTCGGAGAAAGCGATTTGGCTGCGGGGAACGTAAAAGAGCAAATCGAGGCTTTCTTTGGCTTTTACGTCGGGCTGGTAGACGCGCAACGTGAGGTATATTGTGTCATTTCCGGGGATTTTCTTTCCGAAGATGTCGAGTTTGCATCGTTTGTTGAGGGATTTTTCGGTGAGAATGACGGCATTTCCTGCATCGCCTGAATCGAAGCCGTCGGAGCGTTTGTAGCCCATGTATTTATAGAAAGCGTCGTCGGAAACGAGGTAATGACCTTGAGCGTCAGGGGTTGGGGTGACGAGTTCGCTCGTGCTCAGAGCAATGGGTATCGTCATGGAGACGTTGCGATATTCGAGATTTGCGTCCCAATCGACGGGATTCCAGTGGAAGAAGACGAGTTCTTTTCCGTCGTCGGTTTCCGTTTTTCCGACGAGTTTTTGCGAGACGAGATTTCCGCTGTAGGCAAAGTGCCAATACGAGGTTCCGACGGGCATTTTGGGATCGGCGGCGAATTTCCAGGTTGTGCTGTTGATCGTTTCGACGGAGAGCGGCACGCGTTGATCGGAATTTTCGTGTTCGGCGTAAAGACTGCCATTTAGGAAGCTCGGCTCTTTGACGGCGGGATTCATGAACGTCATTTTTGTCATGTTTCCCGAGACGACATTCCATCGAACGGTATTGTTGATCAACGCTTCGCCTTGATAAGCGACGTTGACCTCAACATCGACAGAGACGGGGAATGCTTTGACCTGCGCAAAGGCGGGAGCGGCAACGAGCGGGGCTGCGGCCAGGCTGAGGGCGAAAGCCATGCGAGACGGCATCATCGATAAAAAACGCATACTAAATCTCCTTTTGCGGTTTGCAGAAACAGCACGGACACTATACGCAAATATGCCGCCATTCTCAATCGCAATTTTTCTGCCGCCCAAAGGGCAAATCATTTAAACGCGCCCGCGGTTTAAATGATTTGCGTCGGACGGCGACCTGTGCCTGAGTAAGGATTGATGACGGGAGCGTTATATGGGGGCGCAACGCATGGCCGAAAGCTTGGATTGCGCGTTTCGGTTTGCTTGCAATGATGCAATGTTATGAAATTGCGATATTATAAGATTGCAATTTAATAATTATAACAAGATTGCGCCGGGACATTATTTGTTTGAATCGCCGGCGCGTTCGAGGGGGGCGTTTTCGGACAAAGAGCGATCCGTCGCGAGTCCGTCGAACCTGATGATATATTTTTTTTTCATGAAGTTGTGTTCGACGACGATACCTTTTCCGAGGATTTTGTGAATGACGATATCGCCGGGGGAGAAAGCGTCGCAGGGCGCATCGGCGGTTGCGGGCGCGTTTTGAATGTTCCGTTTTGCGGCTTCGATTGTTTCTTTGGGAAGGGGCGGATCGAATTCAAGCGCTGGGGTTTCGGCTTCCCATACGAAACGCGACGTATATTGCGGGGCATTTCCCGGACCGAGTTCGGAGTCGGTGAATATGAGGCGGTCTTGCGCGCGCGTGCAGGCGACGAATGCCAGGCGGCGTTCTTGTTCGATTTCGGGCTCGGTTTGGCAGCGCCGGGAAGGGAATGTGTTTTCGTTCATGGAAAAGACGCAGACGACGGGGAATTCCAAGCCTTTTGCGGCGTGAACGGTCATGACTTTGACTTTTTCGGCTTCGAGGTTCATGTCGCGCCGCGAGAAAAGGGCAATGTGGGTGAGGAAATGGGGGAGGTCGGCGTCTTCGCCGGCCGAGGTTTCGAATTCGCAGGCATAATCTTTAAATTCGGACAGATTATCGAGATTGTCTTGATCGCCCGAGCCGCGGACGGCGGCTTCATAGCCGCTGAGATCCAAGATTTGGGCGACGGTATCGCGCAGGGATTGCGTTTTGTATTTTCGCGCCATGTTTTCGATGAGCGAAATGAATGCGTCGGCTTTCGAATTGTTCGAAAAAGGCGGGTTCGGAGCCAATGCTTTGAGCGATTCGAAATAGGAGCAGGAATGATTTTGGGCATAGGCTTTGACGAGCGCAAGTTTTTGTTTGCCGATGTTGCGTTTGGGATTGTTGACGATGCGTTCGAAAGAAAAGTCGTCTTGACAGACAATCATGCGCAGATAGGAGACGGCATCTTTGACAACGGCGCGGCAAAAGAAGGGGTGCGCGCTTTGCAATTGAAAGGGGATTTCGGCGGCGAGCAAAGCGCGTTCGATGGGAGCCGTAAGAAATGCCGAACGGACGAGTATGGCAAATTGCCGATAGGAACGGGATTGGGATTGTGCGATATGTTTGATGGATTGCGCAATCCAATCGGCTTCGGCGCGTTGGTTTTTTGCGTGATGAAAAATGACATTTCCGCTGCATTTGCGCATCGCAACGAGAGATTTCGGAATTCGGAAGCGATTGCGCGCAATGAGTCTGTTTGCGGCTTCGAGGATTTGGGGCGCGCTTCGGTAGTTTTGCATCATGCCGATTGTGATTGCGCCCGGGAAATCGTCGGCGAAACGGAGCAAGCAGCCGAGTTGCGCGCCGCGCCAAGCATAGATGGTTTGATCGGGGTCGCCGACGATGAAAAGATTGTTGTGATGCTGACACAAAATTTTCATCAGGCGGTATTGTTTATCGTCGATATCTTGGAATTCGTCGATCATGATGTACTCGAACTTTTCTTGATAAAGCGCGCGGAGATCGGGACAAGCATCGAGGATATCGAGCGTAAATTGAATGACATCGTGAAAATCGAGGGCATAGCGCAATTTCTGAAGATAAAGAAAACCGAAGAAGATGGCGGCTTCGGTTGTTTTTGCGCCGTCATAGATCGATTTGATTTCGTCGGCAGAATGATGAATGAGCAAGTCTGCGTATGAATTGCAATCGGCGTGAAGGGGATGGCGGGATTGGGCGGCGATGTCGGCGAATCGTTTTTCTTTGATTTGGGCGATGAGCTTGAGCGCATCTCTGAATGTATAATCGCGCATCGATATATGGCGTTCGGCATAGATAATATCGAGCATGGCGCGGCAATCTTCGGCGTCGGCGATGACGAATTTCGAAGGATATCGGAGTTTATGGATATGATCGCGAAGGAAATTGACGCAGAATCCGTGAAAAGTGCAGACGTTTCCGGTGAAGGCATTGCCGATGATGGCTTTGATGCGTTGCCGCATTTCGAAGGCGGCTTTGTTTGTGAACGTAATGCACAAGATGTTTTCGGGGAGAATGCCGATGCACGACACGAGGTAGGCAAAACGGCGCGTGAGGGCGCGCGTTTTGCCCGAACCTGCGCCGGCAACGACGCGGATATAGCCTTCGGACGAAGTAACGGCGTTTCGCTGGGCTTCGTTGAGATCGTCGAGAATGTCGGAGAGTTGTGTCATCGGGAGGGCTCTTGCCGGCGCCGATCGCCATCGTTTATGACGCATCGTTGCCGAATGCGGCTGAAAAAAGGATGAAAGAAAAAAAGAACGCGATCGCGCTGCTGAGGAAGAATGTGCGATGTTCGGCGATTTGCAAGGAAGATAATGCGCAATGCGCAAATTTTTCGAAAGAAAATGCGTCATGCCGATAGCCGCGTTTTGTTCAGAGCGCGCGCCGATTTACGCGCGCCGTCGATTATATCGCAAAGGAAACGGCCGGGCGCAGCAACGGGCGGACGCGAGGGGAAAAAAAACGGACAGTTTCCGGGATCGTGGCAATCGGGGGGAATTTGAGCTATAAACGCGCCGGGTCGCGTCGGCGATTTTTGACAGGCAGCGCGGAGCGCCCATAAAAAAAAGCGACGCGTATTTTGCGCAGCAAAATAGCGGCGCAGCGCGGCGTATTAAGCCCCCTTGCGGGGCGCGATAGCCGCGCCGGCGAAGCGTATTGAGCGCGCGCCGCCCCGGCCCGGGGCGGCGCGGCGAAATAGCGAAGCCGTGCAAAAAAAAGAAAAAAAGCAGACGCAATTTTGTTTATATGCAAGGAGTTTGGCATGGAACGACGTAGATTGCAGGCACTGATCGCAGCCTGCGCATTTGTGTTGGCCGGGTGCGGCGATGATTCCGATCCGTCGGGGCAAGGGGACAAAGCAATCGGCGCGCAGTGCGAAAAAAGCGCGGAATGCGCATCGGGCAATTGCAAAGACGGCGCGTGCGCAGAGGCGGAAACGCCCGACGGAAACCGCGCAAACGGGGCGCCGTGCGCGGCAGATGCGCAGTGTGCGTCGGGGAATTGCGCGCAAGGCAAGTGTGCGGCAAAAGACGGCGAAAAAGGCGGCATCGGAGATGCGTGCGCGGCGAACGGCGACTGCGCGTCGAATCGCTGCGACAACGGGCGGTGCGTTTCGCCGAATGCGACGCCCGGCGGCATCGGAGACGATTGCAAGACGGATTCGGGGTGCGCGTCGGGGTTGTGCCATGCGGGCAAGTGCGTTGCGTCGATATGCGGAAACGGCGAACTTGAGGACGGCGAAGCATGCGACGACGGGAACGCAAAAGACGGCGACGGGTGTTCGGCCGATTGCAAGACGGTCGAAGACGGGTATCATTGCGACGTTCCGGGCTATGATTGCACCCTTGCATCGTGCGGCAACGGTTATCTCGAGGACGGCGAAGAATGCGACGACGGGATGTTTAACGTCGACTACGGCAAGGATGCGTGCTCGCCGGCATGCAAGAGAGCGCATTATTGCGGCGACGGCTTGCTGGACAAAGTCGATATCGACAACGGCGAAGAATGCGACCGCGGCGCGGGCAATGTGCCGGCCGATTCGAAAGATCGCGACGCATGCAGCACGGAATGCAAGCGGCTGAATTATTGCGGCGACGGGATAATTCAGGACGGAGAGATGTGCGACGACCGCAATTCGGCCGACGGCGACGGGTGTTCGTCGCAGTGCCAAGTCGAAGCGGGCTGGACTTGCGTCTATACGGACGGCAAATCGGCATGCACGATGCTGGCATGCGGCAACGGCGTTGTCGAGCCTGACTACGGCGAAGAGTGCGACGACGGCGGGCGCGTATCGGGCGACGGGTGTTCGGCGAATTGCCGGGCGGAATCGGGCTGGAATTGCGCGCAAAAAGACGATGCCGGAAAATCGGTTTGCGTTCAGACGTGCGGCAACGGCGTTGTCGAACCGCAATACGGCGAAACGTGCGATGACGGCAACACCGCATCGGGTGACGGGTGTTCGTCGGCATGCAAAGCCGAGGCCGGATACAATTGCGTCGTTGCCAAAGACAGCCAAAAATCGACGTGCTATGCGCGTCTTTGCGGCGACGGTTACGTTGCGGGCAGCGAGGAATGCGACGACGGGAATGCGAAAGACGGCGACGGGTGTTCGTCGTCGTGCAAACGCGAGCCGGGGTATCATTGCCCGCCCGGCGGCGGCGCGTGCGAAAAAGATGCATGCGGCGACGGGAAGGTGACGGGCGACGAGACGTGCGACGAAGGCACAAACAAGACCGCCGGCTGCATCGATTGCAAGATGCAGCCGGGCTGGGAATGCCTCGTTCCCGGCGCATCATGCACGCAAACGGCGGTGTGCGGGAACGGAAAACTCGAAGGCATCGAAGAATGCGACGAAGGCACGAACAAGACCGACGGTTGCAACGGGTGCGCGATAACCGCAGGCTGGCGCTGTCCCGACGGCGCAGGCAAAGCGTGCATCAAAGGCGCATGCGGCGACGGGATACTCGATAAGGGGGAAGCATGCGACGACGGGAACACGAAAGCCGGCGACGGTTGCAGCCCGATATGCGAAACCGAGCCGATATTCGAATGCACGGGTTCGGAATGCCGCCCGACGTGCGGCGACGGTTTGACATTGCTCGATGCCGGCGAAGAATGCGACGACGGCAATAACATTGCCGGCGACGGATGTTCGCCCGATTGCAAGATCGAATCGGGGTGGACGTGCGAGGCACCGGGCGCATCGGCTTCATGGCCGCAATACCTCGATTTGCCGATTACGTATCGCGATTTCATTAAATACCACAACGGTGAAAAAAGCACCGGAACGGGCGACGGTTATGTTTCGCAAGCGCTCTACGACAGCGTGCCCGATTCGTGCAAAGGCACGGATAACGGCTATCGCCAAGAGTATCCCCTTGAGGTCGGACGCCCGAGTCCGGATTTCAATTCGTATTGCCCGGATTCGCGTTGTCTGAATGCCGTTTTGCCCGATTTGGATGCCGACGGCAAACCGGCGCTCAATGCTGCGAACAATATCCAGAAAGCGCCCAATATGAGCGAGGGCGTGATATGCCGGTATTTGTATACATGTCCGGAAGTGTTTAAATGGTGGTATACAGATGTTGCCGGGCTTAACAAGCGATACGATGCGACATTGCGGCTGACGCATAAAGGCAACGGCACATACGCGTACAGCAATACGAGTTTTCTGCCTTTGAAAGGCATCAAGGATGTCGAAGGCGGGAGAGGGTATACGGATATTGCGGGATACGGCGAGTTTACGTCGGAATTTCATACATATTTCAAATATAACGGCAACGAAACGCTTACGTTTGACGGCGACGACGATGTGTGGGTGTTTTTCAACCGCAAACTTGCGGTAGACGTGGGCGGCATTCACCCGGCGTGGGAAAAATCGATTACGCTGAGCGAGTCAAAGGCGAAAGAATTGAAGATGTTTCCGGGCGGGATTTATCCGTTTGACATGTTCCATGCCGAACGCTGCTTGGGCGGTTCGTCGTTTAAGCTGACGCTGACCGGGTTTGTTCAAATGGGCAAATCGACGTGCGACACGAAATGCGGCGACGGGATCGTCGCCGGCGCCGAAGAATGCGATATCGAAGGGCATGTTGACGACGAAGTCGCGCAAAAAGCGGGATGTTACAAATGCAAATTCAAATCGTATTGCGGCAACGGAAAAGTCGAAACGGGGGAGGGCTGCGACGAAGGCGGCGATAACGATTGGTGCAAAAGCTGCAAGATTGTGACATGCGGCAACAATCAACTCGACGAACACGAAGGTTGCGACACGGTCGGCGGGAAAGTCGTTTTTGCAGGCAAAACCGAGGCCGAAAGCCAAGGTTTGACATGCAATATGTGCCGCATCGTCGGCTGCGGCGACGGGATCGTCGACGAAGGCGAAGAATGCGACGACGGCAACGCGATCGATAACGACGGGTGCACCAATGCATGCAAACGGCCGACGTGCGGCGACGGAATCGTGCAAACGTTTATGGGCGAAGTTTGCGACGACGGCATCAACGACGGCGCATACGGTCATTGCGGATTGGGCTGTGCTTATCAGGCGCCGCGATGCGGCGACGGCGTCGTCGATTCCTATCAGGGCGAAGAATGCGACGACGGCGTCAACGACGGATCGTACGGCACATGCAACGGCGATTGCACGGCCGCGCCGCATTGCGGCGACGGAATCGTGCAAGAGGGTTTTGAAACGTGCGACGAAGGCGACAATAACGGCAAAGGCAACTGCGGCGCCAATTGCATGAAAGTTGTCAATTGACGGCTGCCGGGCATTAACGGCGGTTGTCGGCGTGTCTGCGCCATTGCCTGCGGCAATGCGCGCAGCCTGCGCGGCTGTCGGCGGGAGCCGATGCGCCGCGGCGAGCGCGCTATGTTCTCAGCGGCTCTGCAAGCCGCTTTGCGAGCATATGTGCGCTTTTTTTTTTGCGTAAATTGCGTTTGAAACCCGAATGATTTTCGGATGAAGAACTTGTC
>CAVGZQ010000087.1:7921-11438 GCA_963633515.1 Bacteroidaceae bacterium | reverse complement strand
ACTCCTATTGTTCCGGTCGCTCATGAATATATCTCCTATACGGCGCGTATCTTCTTCATGGCTTCCGCAATTTCTTTGTATTTCAGCGGCTTTAATGTGTCAACTTTTTTTGTACAGGATCACCTGCCGTATTTGCTTGCAAATAGACAGGCAGCGGTCGGTGATTAGCGGTTAGCGGTCAGGGGGCAGCGGTCGGTTTTGAGCGGATCGCCGCTCAAGCTCTAAGTTTTAAGCTCTCATTTCTGAGATCGGATCGCTGCAATCATGCTCCGCGCGAATTCTTGATCGGCTGCTCTGCATTAGACTCAAAAGCCCGAAAAGAATGTTATAAAGATAAATAATTTGTTATTTGTCGGGTGCGTCGGCGATGCCGATTGTTTGCGCCGGATAATATCGGAATAAAGAAACATGAAAAACGCGTATTTTATCGTGTTTCGGCATTCAATCATTGAAAACGATGCCGTGCAGCCCCATGGTTAAGCGTTCCCATGCAAGCGTTTCGTTAACATTGCCCAAAAAAGCCGCTTGCACGTTCATAATATTGTTAATGACGCGTTCGATCGATTGAAAAGAAATGCCGTCAATGCGGCGCATCATGCTTTCGCGGCAATGGGTCATGATGATGGGCGTGTCGGGCGATGTTTTTAGCAATGCCAAATCGCGCATATAAGTCAGAAGAAGCAAAAGCAAATGATCGGCTTTATCTTTTTTTCCTTTAAGCGATGCGGCGACCGAAAGCGCGTCGTCGGACGATTTCATCGACAATATGGCGTCGAGAAGCGTGATGAGCTCGATTTGATAATCGCCTTGCGACAGGTCGATTGCTTGCCCCAAGCTTCCGTTTGACAAAATGGCCGATTGCAAAGCGACGTCTTCGGGGATGTTTTCATTTTGAACGAGATAATGCGCGATGACTTCTCGGTCGAACGGCGCAAAACGGACGATTTGGCAGCGGCTGGCAATCGTCGGCAAAAGGCGTTGCGGCTGCGAAGTTAACAATATAAAAGAAGTATACGGATCGGGTTCTTCGAGCGTTTTGAGCAAACAATTTGCTGCCGCATCTTGCATTTTATGCACATCTTTGAGGATAACAAACCGTTTGTCGGTTTCGAACGGCATCAGGCCGAGTCTTTTTTGCAATTCGCGGATGGAATCGATTTTGAGCGAAGATCCTTCGGGTTCGATTTCTATAACATCGGGGTGCATTTTCTGCGCGATGCGCATGCAATTTACGCATTTTAAACACCGTTTGAGCTTATTTTTTGTCGATTGTTCGCAAAAAAACGATTGAGCGAATGCGCGTGCCATCAAGGATTTTCCGATGCCCGCAATCCCCGTCATGAGAATGGCATGATGAAGTCGTCCAAGCGAAACGGCATGCAAAAGTCCGCGTTTAATCTCATCATGTCCGAGGATGTCGGCGTATATATCGGTCATGTCAATCCTCTTTCGGGGGACGGGCTGTTTCCGGTCAATCGGTTTAAGCTCAATCGGGATGGATGCAACAAACAATCGATTCAAAAACAAAGGCGGCGAAAAAACGCCGCCCGAAAACTCAACATTTTAACATATATGCCGCCAGACGGGGATGATATATATTAAAATGCAACGCCCAATATATTATTTTCTTTTTTTGCGCGACTCGCGAGCGAGTTTTCGTTTTTGTTTTTGCTCTTTTGTAAGCTTTTCGCGCGCCATCATGTTGCCTTGGAATCCGGGGGGGGTATAGCCGCGCGGCAAACCTGCAAACATTTGCGCCGGATCGGGTTGCGGCAGCGCCGATTCGACCATCGATCCGAATATTTCGCTGAAATCCATATTGGAAAGCTGACGCAAAGAATTGAGTTGCGCAAGCCCGGGTATTTTCGACAGCCATCCCGTATTCGATCCGAGCCGTCCCATCATCGATCGCATGAGTTCGAAACGCTGCATCAAATCGGTAACATGTTTCAGCGTCAATCCCGAACCTTTTGCAACGCGCAACTGCCGCGAACGCGATTTCATCAAATCGGGTTGGCGGCGTTCGGCTTCGGTCATCGATTGGATCATCGCTTTAATGCGCGTAATTTCCGACTCATCGATATTGACTTTGTCGCTCATGCCCGAAAAAAACGGCATGCGTTCCATAATATCCCGAACCGAACCCATTTTTTGTATCATGTTGAGCTGTTCGAGGAAGTGATGGAAATTGAAATCGCCCGAAAGCATTTCGAGGGCATCTTTTTGGGCGCGTTCTTCGTCGACGACGCGTTCGAAGTCGATCATGATATCGACGATATCGCCGAAGCCCAAAATTCGGCTCGACAGGCCTTCGGGGCGGAATATCTTTAATTTTTCGACTTGTTCGCCCTCGCCGATGAAGCGAATAGGTTTTCCGGTAACTTCTTTGATAGAGAGCGCGGCGCCGCCGCGGGCGTCGCCGTCGAGTTTTGTCATGATAAAGCCGTCGAGAGACAGTTTTTCGTTGAATTGCACGGCGGTGTTGACGGCATCGCGTCCGATCATGGCATCGCATACCAAGAAGACGTTTTCGGGTTTTGTTTCTTCGGCAATTTCCGAGAGCTCGCTCATCAAAACGTCGTCGACGGCGAGGCGCCCGGCGGTGTCGAAAATGACGAAATCGCAACTATTTTTGCGGGCATAATCGATGCCTTCGGCGCAAATATCGACGGGATCGGCATTTTCGCGGAAATAGACGGGAACGTTGAGCGATTCGCCCAAAACCTGAAGCTGTTTGACGGCGGCGGGACGATAGACGTCGCCGGCGACCAAAAGCGGCTTTGCTTTGTATTGTTCGATGAGCCAAAAAGCGAGCTTTGCGACTGTCGTCGTTTTGCCGCTGCCTTGCAGACCGACGAGCATGATTTTGGTCGGCGCTTTTTGCGCCATTTTAATCGGCTCTTCGTCGACCGGTCCCATGAGGCGTTCGAGTTCTTCTTGACATATTTTGATAAAATGCTGCCCGGGCGTAACTTTATGAACATTGCCTTGGGCGTCTTTGGCCGTAAGGCGCACTTCTTCGCCGATTGCGCGGTCTTTGACGCGCTCCAAAAACCGTTTGACGACGTGATAATTGACATCGGCTTCGAGCAAAGAAGCCCGTATCGCCTTGAGCGCTTCATCGATATTGGACGCGTTGAGTTCGCGAACGCCACGCATGCGCTGCGTGATGTCGCGAAACCCTTTCGATATCGTTTCGAACATGAAATCCTCTTAATATTGATTCATCAGAACAAAGAAGTCCGCAAGCCGCTGTTGCAAACCGAAAAATCGGCACGCATTCTACGTTCAACCCCGGGAATCGTCAAGCATTTGCGCATTTCTCAAAACAGAGGCAGGGGGGCAGGGCTTTCGGGAGAAACAGCGAACCGAATCGGCGACAGTCAGACGCCCCCAATCGGTGCGAAATAAAATTCGAATATGCAATCAAAATAATCAATTTTATGCGAATTTGATGCAGCAAAGTTTCGATAATAAAAAAAGTCAAAGACTTTGGATCCGCGTGTTTGGTTTAAAG
>CAVGZQ010000087.1:1591-7911 GCA_963633515.1 Bacteroidaceae bacterium | reverse complement strand
GGTTTAAAGCGTAAAACAAAGATTGTTCTTTTACGCGGTTTTCAAGTTTTGGCGCATGCAAAAAGAAAAACCCGCTTTCGCGGGTTTTAGGTTCAATTCTAGCTGAAGATCCAAGTCTTCTTGAAGGCAATCGGGGCTTTGAGCGCACCGAATTTCCAGTTCATGATGCGTTGTCTGACGCATGTATACATTTCGCCGCCGATCTGATCTTCGATTTTGTCGACTTTCAAAACGGTACCGTCTTTGGCAACGGTGATGGCAATGACGAAACGCCCTGCGGCTTTTCCTTGAGCATTCATCACGCGTTGATAGCATGATTTGATATCGCCTTGTTTCTTTCGGAACATGCTTTCGATTGCTTCTTTGCTGCCTGCGGGGGCCGCGCCGACGAAATCGCTCTTATCGGTCATTTTGAATTCGACTTGCGCGCGCGCCGTCGTTTGTTTTTTTGCAGCGCCGTCGACAACGACTTTAGGCCCGGAATTTCCGCCGGATCCCGATTCAAGCCCCATCAAACCGCCGCCGGAACCGCCTTCGGCCGCAGCCAATTGATTGAGCAAATTCCCCGAAGCGCCCAAACCGATATCGCCGGCGGCGATATCCGACATATCGGCAATATGCGTATTAGATCCGAGCATATCGCCGTAGAACCCTTCGATGCCGCCGTCTACGCCGAGGATCTGCGCCGTAATCATAGCGCCTTGCTCGCGGTGTTTATCGGTAATTTTGTCCATGAGTTCGCCGCGGCTTATCGTCGAGTCGAAATCCGACACCGACGGAGAGCTGTCGAGACCGGGCAAAGCTTCGCCGCCGTCTTCGACGATCGTCGGTTCTTCTTCTTCGGGTTCTTCGTTCTCGACCTCGACTTTCATCTCTTCGATCGTAACTTCTTTGGCCCACGACGGCATAAGGACGGTCTCGTCGTTGCGCGGCCAATCTTGCAATCCGATGTAGAGGAGCGGAATTAAGTGCGCCAGGAGCGATATGATGAGACATACGCCCAATGCGCTTCCCAAAAAGCTGCCGATGCTGTGGCGATAGACCGATTTTTGGCTGAGCATGCGCGCAACCGCGCCTTCGTCGCGGTTGTACACGAATTGGAAGAGAAACAGTATTTTCCCGCCGACAATCACGCGCCCGCGCGAAGAACGCGTCAGCGCGATATAAATATCACCGCCTTTGATGCGTATGCCCGTGCCGTTTTTCAGATCCGGACCGATTTCGATCGACACGCCGTCTTTGACGATAATGCGCCCGCGCATTTGCTTCGTGACGTGCAGCGCAAAAGCATCTTTTTCGGGATAATAAACGAACAGATCCCATTGCGGCGGCATGACCGACGACAATACGGGAAACTGCGAATCTTCATTATCTTTGCATTCGCGTCCGACAACGACGGTTGAACGTTTTTTTACGACGCGTTCGCACAACTTCTGCTTGCCGCGGAACACGCCGATGCGAAGATTCTTCTTTATCTCTTGCACGGCCATCGCGCAATCTCCAACGACCCAAGGGCATCATGCAACACCGGGCATAACGGCGCGATGTTGCAATCTTTCGGAGTGCAACACGCCGGCGTCATCTGCGTTGCGTCTCAAAAATCAGTGAATAATGGGGTTTGCGCCCGAGAAACGGCCGCTCTGTTCCATTGTCCCTTGAATGACTGCGAATCTGAACCGTTTAAATTCGCAGCCGATAGCCGTCTGCATGACTTCGACGAGCACGCGATAATTCGTTCTGAAATCGGCGATAATCGTCATATCGCCTTCGAATGTTTTCCCGCTTGCAGAAGCAATGCCCTTTAATTTTTCGGCTTCCTGCCGCAACACCGCTTCGAGCGGTTCGATAATCAAACCGCTTTCGCCGCCTTTTTTGAAGTTTGCGGCAACTTTGTTATCGGTCAAATCGAGAATGCGCGTGCCGACCAAGAAGATGCCTTCTTTGTTGACCGTCAATACCGTCATGTCTTCGGGCAAAGTTTCGGCGACCGAAATCGGGACGTCGGTATTGGGCAAAATGGTAATCGGCTCTTCGCCGTAAGATTTGAGCAAGAAGACGAGAATAATCGTCATCATGTCCATCATCGAGTTGAGGGTAACGTCGGCTTTGCCACTGCTCGTATCGCGTTTTGCTTTGCGTTTGGCTTGCATGTACGCAAGTAACTCAGCTTCCATCTCGCTTTGTTGTTCACGCAATTTATCGTCTGCCATTTTTGTCCCAACCTTATCTATGTATGATCTCGGAGCGATGCGACCAAGATGGAAATTTGCAATTCTTTGTCTGCAGCTTCTGAGCGCCGCAAACCCAATTTGTGGCCAATTACTGCGTAACCGTCGGCAATCCCAGCACGACGACGGGGAACATGCCCAAACCGGCTTTTGCCGTTGCGCCGGTTTCGTCTTTGACATCGGTCATGACGACGAGAGCATGATTGAGCTCATCTTCCGACGAGAGAACTTTGCCTTTGAGCGCTGTTTTTTCATCGCGCGGCACGCGCTGAAAACGCGCAATATCCATCGCTTTGACGAGAACGCCGAACTCGGCCTGCGAGTCGGCGACGATTTCAATCGTGTCGTGGTCTTGCCAATCCGGTTCTTGTTTGATTTCGATGAGATGGTTATAAAGCGACAGCCAATTGTGCTTGTCGGTACTATACTCACCGTTGGGATTGTTCGTGCATATTGTCGGACCGCCTTCGGGGCAATTGCTCTCGGCGGGCATCGTCATTTGACCTTTGACAATCGTAAATCCCTGATTCGAAATAAACAATTGCAAACGCTTCGGCGGTTCGCCATTTTGCGCAACGCCCGCGCTGCGCTGCGGCATGGTCACGTCGATGACCGTAATCGTCATAAATACGACGTTCAAAAGCATAAGAGGAATCAGAACCAGAACCATGTTCATGATTGGGGTCAAGTTCAGACCTTCGGCTTCCTCAATTTTCGTGACGTGAACTTTTCTCATCCTTATCTCCGTTCCAGTGACACGGAAAAAACTGCCGTATCAGAATATTCCTCGGCGCCTGCTTTGCGCGGAGCAAGCCGCGCCGCGCAATTTCAATGCATCAAGCGTGCGCGGCGGCACAGCCGGCCGCGCTTCGCAAAAGCATTACTTCGCTGCGCGTTGGGCAAGGAGATTACCGACTTTCGTCGAACAAAGTTCCATGTTATCCAAAATATTCTTGGCCGTAACCGACATAATCGTGTGGAACAAAAGCGTCGGAATGGCGACGATCAAACCGAATGCCGTCGTGTTCATGGCGACTGCGATACCGCCTGACAGTTTCTCTTGGCGTTCGTCGGGGGCAGCGTCTTTAAGAGCGGCGAATGAATCGATAAGACCGATAATCGTGCCGAGAAGTCCGAGAAGCGTTGCGATGTTTGCCAACGATGCCAATGTCGGGAGAAAACGCGTCACTTCGGGCGTTACTTCGAGCGTTGCTTCTTCGATCGCATTCTGAATATCGAGTTGGGAACGATCGGCGCGGCCAAGCCCTGCTTTCACGACGCGGGCGACTGCCGACGATCGCGCCGCGTTGCACACCTGAACCGCGCCATCGATGTTGTTCTGAAGAATGTTACGCTGCACCGCCTCCATCAGCTGACGCGCGTTCGTATTGAATTTGAAATAAATGAAGTAAATGCGTTCTGCAAGAAGGGCCACGCACCCGACGGAAACGACGCAGATAATCCACATCCAGAAACCGCCGTTATCCCACGCAAACGCAGACTTAATTGCTTCCATTTTTAAACTCCCTCCGTTCCTTCCTGAACTTCATGATGGCGGCAGGTGTCCTGCCGGTACTAAGAATCGAACCTTCTGCCTGTTTTTGAACAGGCAAATACGCGCGTGCTTATAGCACGCGCTTTTTTTTGTCTCAACAAATAAATATTCCCGTTTTTTTTCGCGCGCCGACGCGTTTCCCTCCTAAAACCCGCGCTTTGCGCGCTATTTCCTCCGAGTCGGGCGCGTTTTGGCGCCGGCTGTTCGGAGTCTCTCCCTTCGCCGAAGCGTACTCCTTTTTTCGATGCGCTGTTTCGTTTTTGCAGAATCCCTTCAATTTCGGGTTCACCAAAAAGCGCCCGCGGGCGAATTGACGCAAAGCCGACGCTCAGCGGCGATCATTGCGCCGCCGCAGGCGGCCGGCATGTTTTCGTCCCGGTCGGACGATCCGCACAAAAAAAAGCCCCGAAACGGGGCGTTTTCGGCTTTGAATGATGCCGCAAAACGGCAAACATCCAAAAAAAGCGCGCCGCAGCGTCGGCGCGCATGCGATCTGCAATCAGTTAACCGTCAGTTCGCCGTATTTGGCTTCCTCCTCGTTCCAATCGGCATAGCAGAAGAAATGCTGCGGCTGTTCGGTTGCATCGGACGGATCGTAAAGCAAATCGAGCACGAAGACATAAGCATACGTTCCGGCAGGCAATTGCACTTTTGCGACGTATTTCTGATTGACATTGTTTCCTTCGGGACCGGAAGTCCCGCTCAAAACCGCCGCAACCTTTGTCCATTGCGTCAAATCTTCTTCCGCCTTATGCGTCGCCGCCTGATCTTTTGCGATGTAATAGACATTCGCATCTTTAAGTTCGTAGGGCTTGTTTGCTCCGCCCGTCGTCTTGTCTTTCCAATAAAACTCCCCGTGTATCTCGTTCTGATTCGAAGCCTGACCGGCGAGCTTGGCGTCGGTGAGACCGCATTTGAAATCGTCGGTTGTCTCATAACGCGGCTTCGAAACGAGAATGCCGGCTTTTGATGCATCAAAGGGCTTCGTTCCGTCGGCGTCGCAATATGTCTTGGTCGCGCCTCCGTCGGCGCTGAACGCAAACACCATTTTGTATTCGCCCAACGCAACCGATGCCCCGTTCAATTCGGCTTTAAACACATCGTTGTTGCCGTTTTCCCCGCTGTAAGAAGCTTCGGCAAACGTGTAATCGTCCAATGCGTCTTCGGCTTTGCCGTAACCGACATATCCCTTCAGGTCGGCGCAAGCGTTTTCTCCTTGGGTGCATTGCGCAACATAAGCTTCGCCCGAGATTTCTGTTTTCGATTTCGACGTCCCGTTCAAAACGGTCGCATTTGCCGTATTGAGCTTGCAATATTCAACAGTTTTGGACGTCGGCGCGCCGTCGGTCACCGTCAGGCCGTATGCCTTTGTTTTGTCGAACGTTTCGCCGCCGGCGGTATCGCAATAGCGCCAGTTTTCGCCGTCAAACGACATGCGATAGAACACGTCGAATTCGCCGGCTTCGGCGGAAGTGATTTTTGCCTCGAATTCGTCGTTATTTTGTGCATCGCCCGTCGGCGCAAACGACGCATTGATCTGCGCATCGGACCACGTCATCGCCGAAACGTCGGCGCCTTTCGCGCCGAAGCCGATTTGCGCCTTGAGCCCTTCGCAATGCGTCGTTGCATTCGTGCAGCCCGGCACGTACGCTTGCGCATAAATCCCCGCCGACTCCGTGCCTTTTTGCGCCGTTTGCGACGCCGGCTGATTGACAATCTTGCACCATTGAACCGTTTTTGCCGCAGGTTCGGCGACCGTCAGCGTTCCGGCTTTTGTTTCGTCAAAGGTCGGATCTCCGTTCGCATCGACGTTGCCGGCGGTATCGCACATCGTCCATTCGTCGGTTCCGTACTTGAACCGATACACATACGAATACGATCCCGCAGCCGAAGGAATCGGCAATTGCGCCATAAATTCGTCGTTGTTGCTCATGCCGGAATTGTGACGCGCTGCTTTGTTAAACGCGGCATCGGAAAATGTATAGCTTTCTTCGCCCGTTTTTTTGATCCCAAGCTGTCCCGAAAGTCCGTCGCACGCCGTTTCGCCTTGGCTCATGCCCGTGCAATCGCGGACATAAACATGACCGTAGACCGATGCCGCTTCGTCGCCGACCGTCGCGTTTATCGACGTCGGATAATGAACTTTGCACCAGCCGACTTTTTTGGCCGCCGGGACATCGGGATTTGTCACCGTCCACGTCAGACCTTCGACGGCTCTGAATTGACTGTTGTTTTCCGCGTCGCAATACGTCCACGTTTTGCCGTCAAGACTTGCGCGGTAGATGACTTTGTAGACGCCGGCGTTGTCCGTTTTTACCGTCGCCATGTATTCGTCGTGATTGATGCCGCCCGATCCGTCATAAGCCGGATTTATCTTGGCGTCGCTCCACGAAAAAACTTCGGCGACATCGCCCGAAGCAGCCTGCGCTTCGGGCGCAAAACCGATTTGAGCTTTCAAATCGGCGCAATGCGACGCGTAATTCGTGCAATCGCGGACAAAAAACTGCGCATATGCGTTTTCCGATTCGGCGCCGACG
>CAVGZQ010000087.1:0-1581 GCA_963633515.1 Bacteroidaceae bacterium | reverse complement strand
AAGATAACGTTTGCGGTCCGACGATCTGGCACCATTCCACCGTTTTTTCGGGCGCGGCGCCTTTTTCTCTGACCGTCGCGACGGCGGCATCGGCAACGTTAAAACCGTCTTGCGATCCGGTCGAATCGCAATACAAAAACGCCCCCTTGTTGACCGAAAATCGGTACGCGATGCGATACGTTCCCTTGGGGAGAACAAGCGAATCGGCCATATATTCGTCGTTGTTGCCGGCGGCTTCGCCCGAAAACGCGGCATTGCGTTTTGCCGAAACCCATCGATACTTCGAAATGTCGCCGGCATCTTGCGACGTCGAATCGATATAACCGATTTCGCCTTCCAACGCATCATGGCTGCCGTTTGCGCCCGTCACGCCGCCTTTGTAAACTTGGGCATACGCTTCGAGCGCATCGCCTTCTTCGATCGACGCGGCGACATAGGTCAATTGACACCAATCGACGGCCGTGTCGTCGCCCGAGTCGGTCAAATAGGTAAAGCTTCCGGCCGTGATTTTCTTTTCGCCGACGACGATCGACACGCTCACCGTCCCCGAACCTTCGGGCGCAGCCGCCGTCACGCGCGTCGCTTCGGGCGCCGCCGACGGATCGACGCACGTCAGACCGAAACAAACTTTCGATGTTTGCGACAAATTCGCCCCCGAAACCGTCACAACCGTTGCGGCTTTGCCGCTGACCGGCGAAATCTCGGTCACCGACGGCAGCGACGAGTCGCTCGGGACGGTCGATTTGCAGCGCCCTTGTTCGCACCCGTTGGGGCAAGGCTGCGTCGTTTCGACTTTGTCTTTGCATGTTACGACTGCCGTCATTGCATCGTTGCATTTAACGCCGTCGGCATCGCATTCGCCGACCGTCGTCTCTTCATAGCGGAAGGCGTTGGACAAACAGCTCGAATCGGCGCCGAGTTTGGCGCAGACATCGACCGTGCCCGTTCCGGCGGGCGCGTCCGCCGTCGCCGACGTTGCCGACGAAACCGTTGCCGCGCCGCACGTCTGCGCAAAGCAAACTTCCATCCCCTGCGCAAACCCCGCGCCGCTGAGCGTTACGGCCGTGCCCTGCGTCCCTTTGGCCGGATTGATCTGCACGAGCTTCAATGCTTCGTCCGAAGAGCTGTCGGCGCACCCTTGCGCCGCGACGCACGCAACACATAACGCAATACCGCTTTGCCATCGTTTCATACTCTTTTCTCCTTGATTTCAAAGCCGTTTGAACGCCAAACGGCGTCACGCCCGAATATATCCGCGAAGTCTGACGGCGTCTATAGCGTGTAACCGTTCGCTTTTCAAATGCCAAACGCTGCGCCGGCCCGATGCGGGACTGCTTGAAATTCAGAACTTAGAACTGAGAGCTTAGAGCTTAGAGCTTAGATCTGACAGCGAACCGCCGATTGACAAAAAAAAAGCGCGGCGTATGCGCGCAAGGCGGCGCGCAGCGGCGCCGAGAACATAGCCGCGCAAGCCGCGCGCATTGCCCGCAGGGCAATAGCGCGGCAAGCCTGCCGTATTGAGCCGAAGGCGAAATAGGCAGGTCTGCCTGCCGTATTGAGCCGAAGGCGAAATAGGCAGGC
>CAVGZQ010000086.1:4863-11444 GCA_963633515.1 Bacteroidaceae bacterium | reverse complement strand
GCCTTTTGCGCCGCAAAAAACTGAATCCGAGAGCGGATCGATGCATTTTCCGTTGCATGCAATCATGCTGTCGGGGCATGGCTGACGGCAATAATAATTATTGTCGGAATCGCGGTAACACGCCGGAGCGCTGCCCGGGCAAACATTATATTCGAAGGAATTGGGGTGGCAATCGTTGCCCGATTTGCAATACGCTCCGTCGGATAAGATGATATAAGCGAGTTCTCCTTCTGTGCCGGCGGGCGGACAAGCGGAGCCGTAGTCGGGCAATGTTTCGAGCGTGCATCCGTGCAAACAAACGGCGGCGGCAAGCGTTGCAAGAACAAAATGGTCAGACAAAGATTTGTTTTTCAATACAAAAGGCATCATCGAAAATAACGCTCAGCTTAAGACGGCAACACCTGCATAGTCACGCCGCTTAATTCAATTATGAAAAAGCAAGGACCAAACAGCAAAAAATGCCCGCATTGCATGCGGGCTGCGATCGGGATCAATTTAAACGGATGACCATCATTTTGACGCGCAATAGCCCGGCATCATTGTCGAAGTCGATGGCAACCGAGAGTTCGGCATTTCCGTCGACAGATTTCGTATAGAGGGGAGCTTCGGGGATGCGAACGTTTGCAAAGCCGAGCGATTCGAGTCGTTCTTGATACGCCCCGACAAAAGCTTTGTCAACAGATTCGTAGACGAAAACGGTTTCGTTCGAAGCTTCGTCGGGTTCGACGATTTCGTCGGGATAGGCGCCTAAACCGCTTTTATCGAGCGGATAGGGGATGCGTTTGTCGGGGAGCAGAGAACTCCGTTTGTACCTGTCGCGGGAATTTGCGATGACAAGGACATAGGGCTCGGATGGGTCGTCTTTGTTTTCGATGAATGCAACGACGATTTCTTGGGGCGTGCCTTCGTTTTTGACGAAAGCATTGCTGCTGTTTTCGAAGCCCGCCGCAGTGAGATCTTTTTCGTATGCATTGCGAAAATCGAAATTTTCCATTCTGAATGCATTGTAATTGCCTTGGCAGAAGCCGTCGATATATTGAACGGGTTTTCCGTCTGTTTTAGGCAACGGAACGGCGTTTGTCTTTGCCAATTTTCCGTAAAGGCAACCGCAACCGCCTTCGTCGGGCGTTTCGTCGCATTTTCCGTCGTCAGCCGTGTTGTCGGAGTGGATTTCGCCGGGAAGATCCGTTTTTTCTGCATTTTGTCCGGTTTCTTGCGCGGCATCGTTTTGCGTTTCGGCGCCGATGGCTTTCGCCTCATCGCTATGCGCAACATCATCGGATTTGGGGACGGGCGCGGGGGAATCTGCATTTTTTGGATTGCATCCAAAAGTTAAAAGGGCAACAAATGCGAATATAAGGGGTAACGTTCGGTTCATCGTTTGACTCCTTGGGTTAATGCGCTCGGCGAAAAATGTAATCGTCAAAACAGCTCCGATTTGCGTGAGTTGCAAGCGGCAACGGCCGTTTATTCTCATAACGGAATTGCATTATACTTAAAACAAAGCAGCGGCGTCACACAAAAAGCAATAAAAAAGCGAAGCACATCGAAGCTTCGCCTTTGAGAGTCATAAAAGCCGTCTTATTTAAGCGTCATCTTGGCAGCGCGTTTGGCGGCGTCGTTGCACGACGGCGTGCCGCCGACAGAATCGCCGTAATACATGCAGAAATGCCCGCCAAGCCGCCACTTGCTGCCATTTACCGGTGTTGAGAGGGGGGTATTGCTTTCGTTTTTGAAAGGATATCCGGGGTTACCGCCCATGATTGCGGCATGCGGCCGCATATGGAAGCCGCAAGCGACCCATTTTCCGTCGGCCAATTTGACGGCTCCGGGGCGTCCTGCCCAGCTCCATTTGTTGATATCTTTCCACTTATCGCTGTCGTGAGGGATTTCGGGATGCAGAATATCTTTCATGACGTTTGTGTCGGACTGAGTCATCGGGGTGCAGTCGGAGTGATAAGATTTGCATGCATCCCACGAAACATTAAACCGTTTTCCGGTGGTAAGGTCGACGAGCGTTTTGGATTTTCGTCCGGTTTCGATCGAAGCGACTTGCTTGTTTGACAGAGAGCGCAGCGTCGCCCCGCTACCGCTTGCGTCGACGGTTGATTTATGTTCGCCTTTTTGCGCGTAATCGGCCGAAATCCATCCGAAGCCGCCGTTAAATCGGATCTTGAGCCAACCGTTGCTTTGCGCAACGGCAGTAATGACATCGCCGCAAGAAAGCAAACCGATTTTTCCGCAGTTTGTGCCGGCGCCCGAACGCACATTGAGCGCCGACGCCGTAACGGTGTATTTTTCGTTGATGCTTTTTTCGCCGGAGGGGGCGACGGCATTGGATGATGAACCGCCTGCGGAGACCGCTTTTGTGTATTGGGCGCTGATCCAGCCGCTTTGACCGTTAAAGTCGATGCGATACCACCCGTTGGATTCGCCCGTCACTTGCACGACTTTTCCCTGAGACAAAAGCCCGATTTTTCCGTAGTTTGTGCCGGCGCCCGAACGCACATTGAGCGCCGAAGCGGTCACTTCGGCTTTTTTTGACGAAGACGAGACGTTGTTTTGCGTCTGATTTGCGTTGCCGTCCGCCGTTGCCGACGACGTAATCGAAGTGTATTGCTTCGAAATGAATCCTTGCTGATTGTTGTAGGCGATTTTGAGCCATCCGTTTTGTTCGCCGCTGAATTTGACTTTTGTGCCGTCGGTGAGCGCGCCGATTTTCGGATAATTCGCGCCTGCTCCTTTTCGGACGTTTAACCCGCTTTTGGCCTTTACGATTGCTGTTCCTGACGACATATTGACCTCCTGTGCCGTTATTGAAATTCGCGCGTTACCGAAATTTACACAACCAAGAAAATTATACGCCGAAAGCGCAAAAACAGCAAAGAATATCGGCAGAATCCGTTATTATTTTTGTCATTTTGCCCCGGCTGTCACGGGAAAGCGTTATCGTCGGACGGGGTTAAACGCCTGAGCGCCGATTTTATCGGCGAAACGATGTCGGGGGGCAGCCGGCGAACGGCTTGCGGATAGGTTTCGCCTTTGACCAAGGCAGCAGCCAATGCGCCGGCGATTTGAGAAAAATCGATTTGCGCCGCCAATCGGTCAAACGCGCCGTTATCTGCATGGGCGCACATTGCGATGGCTTTTTGGTGGTCGGCGATTTGTTTTTCGTTGCCGCGCGCCATGTGCAGCCGAAGGCTTGCGCCGAGTTTTTCGGCGAATCGCTCAAGCCGTTTCTGCCGTTCTTTTATGGCATTTTCGATGCGCATTCTCGCTGCATTGCAGAGGTATTTTTGGGCATTGTCTTGCGCCGTCGGGATGCGGATGCTGTCGTACCACAGCGCCAAAGTGCGCAATTGCGCGATATAGCCGCGGGTTCGGGCAATTTTGCGCGAAGGCGACATGATGCATTGCGCATCGAAATCGCGCGTTTCGCCGCATGATTTTTGCGAAACGGCGAGTTTTCGGGCATCGATATCGCGATTTAATTTAGAGCCTGCGGCAATGACGGAACCGAAGCCGACGGAAACGGTGCTGACGATTTGCGTTTGTCCGCCGATGAAAATGGGATCGCAATCGAGAAAAATGCCATCGGCGGCGTTTCCGAAAAGCGCGGCAAATTTATCGCCCTGCGGCGTAAAATTATAGAGCGCCATGCACGAACCGACTTCGGAGTGGTTTTGTCTGCTTTTTCCGCCGCACATCAAGGCATCGCAAAAATTGATGAGCGATCCCAAGACGGCATCGGGGAAGAGTATGGTTTGTTTGAGCCCGACGGTGTGTCCGATATCGACGCCTTCTTCCAAGAGGCAATTATCGCGCAATTCGGCGCCGTTTCGAATCGATACGCCTGCGAGCAATGTGGAATCGCGATAAACGCCCTGCATGAGGGATGCGCCGTCGCCGATTTGCATATTTTCGATATGCGCGCCGCCGCCCATGCCGATTTTGCATTTTTTGCCGATAGCCGTCGTTTCGCCGACGATTGTCGTGCCCGGATAGATGACGGTTTCGGGGGAAATTTTTTCGGGATCGATGCCGGGATCGACATAAACCGATTGCGGCGCCAAAAAAATGACGCCTTTTTGCGATAATTTTTCGATGATATTCATGACGGGAGCGATCCGATTTTTCAGCAATTCATGCGAATAACGGTTGACCATGCGCATCGAAAGGGGCGCGCATCCTTATAAGATTACATATTGTTTTTGTTTTGCGAAATTTCTTTTCCGTCTTCGTATGTTGCGGTTTTCCATACGGCGCCGTCTTGACGCAGCCAAGTCCATGTACCTTGGCGTTTTCCGTTTTCAAAGCTTCCTTCGCCGAGTTTTTCGCCCGAGTCGTAGTACTGAGTCCAGGTGCCTGTTTCTTTTCCGTCTTTCATATCGCCCGACTCGCGGACATTTCCCGAGTCATAGCGATAGATCCAACGTCCGGCGCGTTTTCCGTTATCGAATGCGCCGGACGATGAAACTGCGCCCGTTCCTTTGAAAAAGGTCTGCCAATTTCCTGATTCGGCTCCGTTGTCGTATTTTCCCGAAAACTTTTTTGAACCGTCTTCGTAAAACCCGTTCCATTCGCCGTTTTTCTTGCCCATGGCATAAGTCCCTTTGAGCATGAGCGAACCGTTTGGATAATAATAGGTCCAATCGCCGTCGAGTTTTCCGCGGTTAAACGATCCGATGGTTTCGATTTGACCGTTTTCGTTCCACCATTTCCACGGGCCGTGGCGAAAGAACTTCGGATTGAGCGGGGATTGCCTGTTGACGATGCAGACGGCGCAGCCGAGCTGCCGATTTTCGTCGTCGAGCGCGTAATCGCCGCCATAAGCCGCGCATGAGTCTGCGTCTTTGCCCGTGATTGCGCCGTAATCGTATTCGATGGTGAGCCATTTTTTGCCCGATTTGAGGTAATATTTCCACAGCCCGTTTGGGAGGGGATTGCCAAAAGCCGGCACAACGCTTCCTTGAGCGCGCTTTGCGCCGTCGGAAAAGAATTGCGTTCTTTGCGGAGATCGGAGCGTGTAATCGTCTTCGAATTCGACGCCGCCGGAATGGAAAAAGACTTGCGTTTTATCGGTTTCGATGCCTTTTTTGTAGGCAGCTTTTCGGGCGATGCGTCCGTCGGTGTAATACTGCGCGGCATTTCCGTCGTAGACGCCGCCGGAAATGCGGACTTCGGAGGCCAAAACTCCGTTTGAAAACCATTCGCGTTCGGTGACATCGTTTCCGTCGGCTGAATAATGCGATTCGGTTTTTGGGTTTCCCGACTCGAACCAACTTTTCCAAGTCCCCGTTTTTTTTCCGTTCAGGAAATGCGCTTCGAAGCGCGGTATCCCGTTATGCCAATAGGCGAAGAAATCGCCGGTATTGTTTTCGATGACGGACTCATGCATGACCGATCCGTCGGCATTGAGGTATTGGATCGATCCCTGCGGAATGCCGTTTTCGGCTTTGTATTCTGCGAGCAGTCCGCCATCGGGGCGATATTCGCGAACCGTTCCGTGTTCATTGCCCGAAGCATTGACCGGCACAATGCGCCACAATTCGCCCGAAGGATAATATTCGACAAATTGATTGACGATGCCTTCGCCGTCTTTGCAATAAATCGTCATTTGGTCGTGCGCGAAATTGATATATGCGGGAATTGCGGCGTTGCCGTCGTTTGCGCAAAGTTTAAAAACACCGTTATCTGAGATTCTGCCGCTGTTGCTGTAACTTACGGCAATCCAAGGAATGTTGTTGTTTGAGTAGAGCTGCGCTTTTCCGACGTAAAAGATATTATCGTCGTCGGGGGCATTTGTTACGGCGTAACTCTCAAGTATTCGGACGCCTTGTCCGTTATACCATTCGGTCCAATAAGCATTTTCGGGCAAATTCAATTCTTTCGGCGCCGGTTTGTCATAATCGGTCAATGAAGAAATCATGCCCGGCTCGGCAAACCGCTTCCATTTTCCGACGGGTTTTCCGTCTTTGTATTGTCCCGAGAGCACCGGCAGGCATTGGGCATATTCTTCGTAAGCGCCGTCGGGTTTTCCGTTTTTGTAATTGGCCGCAGACACAAGGATGCCGATAGGCGTCCAATTGAAAACGGGACCGTTGAGAACGTCATTTTCGTAATATTCCAAACGGATCGGAGAATTCCCCGGCGCGGAAAGCCTGTCGCAGTATCCCTCGCGTTTTCCGTCGGCAAACCAACCGAATCCCAAAGCATTTTCGGGGGCAATATCGAGATTGATACTCTTTTCGCGCGTTTCCGGAATATCATAAAACAGTCCGTTTTTTTTGCCGTTTATGAAGCATCCGACGCATTGACCGAGGCTGCAAGCATCGCGTTTCCATATGCCGCCGTTATGGCGGCACCGGGCAGAATTTCTGATATCGGGCGCTTTTTGAGGTTTCTCGGGAATATAATACAAAACGTAAGGATCCGACGGCGGCGTTTCGACGGAAGCCGGATCGCTTATATCGGATTTTTGCGCGGCGCCGTCGAACACGGCTTGCGCAAAAGCTTGCCGAAGCGATCCGGCGAACGGAAGGATCGCAGCGGAAGCCAATGCGATGGATGCCCATTTTTTG
>CAVGZQ010000086.1:0-4853 GCA_963633515.1 Bacteroidaceae bacterium | reverse complement strand
GTTTATTTTTGTATGATATCGGATTATTTCGGCAGGAGGGGTTTTGCGCATGATATGAACTCAATTGAAGCCGACGGGGCGATTGAACGATTAATCATCGTCATTGCCGCGTTCGAAGCGGCCGTCGGATGATTTCATCAGTTTTTCGAGCGCTTGATCGGCAGAAATCTGAATCGGCGAACCGTCGAGGGAATGCAAATCGGCTTGCGACAAATCGACTTTCGGGGAAAATGCCGCGTGATAAAAATTGTCGGCGATGAGCGGGATCGGAACCGGCTGATTCGGCGGCACGTCGTAATCTTTGAGATTGACGGAGGAACACGCATAACGCGTCCCGAAGTTTGAGCTGAGGCAAATCTTGCAGATGCCGTCATTTTTCGAGATATCGATGACAAAGGGCGCATCGGGGGTTTCGGCGAATCGCGCGCCTTTGCGGATGATGCGCATTGCCAAAGCGATATCGGCGTCGGCGTCGTCGATGACGTCTGCAAATCGGAAGGGCAAAGCGACGGAAAACCGGCGAAAGAGCGACGGAACGGAAGCGAAAACTTCGGCCATTTTTTCGTATGCTTCTTGCGTATTTTTTCGGTTTAAATCGATTTTTGCTTTCATGAGTTTGGCTTGCGCATCGAGCAATCCCAATCCGGCGGGGACGTTTTTTTGATATTCTTCGATGTATTTGAGGGCATTGACGTCATCGCCGCCGCGAAACGCAATATATGCGCGGAAAAGATCGAAAATGGGTTTCATTGCCCCGAGCTCATCGGGGGTGAGTTTCTTTTCCTGAAAATCGACGAGATACAGAGCCGTTTTTCTTCCGATGGCATCGACGATCGATGTGTTGTATTGCGGCGACAGGACATAGGTCGGGACGATGAGGGAGAGAAGGTTTTGCGGATTGAGCGCATCTTTAAAAATTTCTTGATGGATCGACCAGAGTTTTTTCCAAACGTCGTTCCGTTTTTCGATGAGCTTGGCGACGGTTCGCGCATTTTCGGATTTGAAGCGATCGAATGCGGCGAAAGACTGCAGCGGCGCGAGCCGAAAGAAGACGCTTTGCGCATTCCAAGCGTCGATTTGTTCGTCGAGGCGTTTGAGATAATCGGCTGAAATGGCATAGAAAACGATGCGCTGACTGAGATGGAGCTGTTCTTTGAGCAAGCTGTCGAAGCCGAGTCTTTGCGGGGCTTCGATGACGGTCACTTCGAGATCCCATGATTTTTGCGCGAACCCCATGGCGTAGAAGATGTCGGCGATATAGGCGCGCGTTTTGGGTTCGGTTTGTTCGAAAAGCCGGCGTTCGGGCGGGCGTTTCCGTGATTTAAGCATCGCGGAAATGGCTTTTTGCCATTGGGTATCGAGGAGATATACGGCCGACATTTCTTCGTAGGGATTGGACACGCAATCGTTATTTTTTGCTTTTGATGCTTTTTGCAAATATTCGAGGGCTTCGGCGAATTTGAGCATGAGCGTGAGGGATCGCGCGTGATTGAGCAGCACGACGCAGGAACGTTCGGCGGTATAGGCCAAGGAATCGAGGCTTCGCCGGTACGAGAGTCCGTGTTCGTGCCTTGCATCGGCGATGGCGGTGAGCGCATTGTATGCGGCATCGACCCAATAATCTTCTTGGCTGTTGCCGAGGATGGTTTGGTTTGCGATTTGTTCGGCTTGGGCGAAGCGTCCGAGTTTAAGGAGCGCCCAAACGGAGTCGATGCCCAAAGAAGTGTTATAGAGCGTTGCCAATCGCGTTTGCGCGTCGATTTCGGCCTGCCGATCGTCGAGGTCGTTATAGAGTTTTGCGAGATCCCGCAGCATGCGGCGGTGCCACATTTGATTGTCGGAAGAGTCGGGAATGCCGGTGCTTTTGCTGCAATATTTATCTTCGAAAAGGGCGATTGATTTTTTGAGGAACGTCAGGGCGCGCAGAAGATTTCCTTCGCCCTCCCAATAGACAAGCCCCATGATGTAGTTGGCGCCGACGGCGTTTTTGTCTTCGGCGATGAGATTTTCGGCTTTGTTTCGGGCGGTGATGTATTTTCCGTTTCCGACGTCAGCAAAGGCGTGTTTTTCGGAGTCGGTCATAAAGTCTTGGGCATCGGCATGCGAAACGGTCACGCAGCCCAGAGCCAAAACGAAGAGACATATTGAAATCGAACGCCGAAATATCATGAGACAAGAGACTCCCGGAGCGTGACTCCGATCGATTCGGAGCAGACGTTGCGTACCGTCGTTTCGGGCGTATTTGCCGCAGGCAAAAAGCCCGAAAAGCGCGGCGCATTGCGCCCCGAAAAGGGGCGCGAAAGACGCGCAGCGGAGCGTATGGGCTTTAGCCCATAGCGACGCCCCCCAAAAAAAGCAAAACGGAAACAATTCGGAGAAGATTATGCGCGCAAAGCGCGCGCAGCGAGGTTTTTGAGCGGTTTTTCGATTGCGCTTTTGACGATGATGTCGGGGTTTCCCGCGCCCGGGGCGAGCTGCAGGCGGTGTGAGAAGAGCGCGACGGCGAGTTGTTCGATATCGGCAGGCGCGACATAGGAGCGTCCGCAGAGCAGCGCATGCGCTTGGAGCGCGGCGACGGCCTGAACGACGGAACGCGTCGAGGCGCCTTGAATGCAGCGTTCGTCGCTTCGGATGGCGCGGATGATATCGACGAGGCAATCGAAGACGGCGTCGTCGACGGCGATGTTATTTATGACGTCGTTTCGGGCTTGGAGAATGTCGGCAACGCACGCTTGGGGCAAGTCAGTTTTGGGGTGAGATTTTCCCCAAGAGCGAATGACGCGCAGTTCGTCGTTTCGGGAGATGTCGGTCATGCGTATTTTGAAGAGGAAGCGGTCGAGCTGCGCAATGGGGAGCGGGTATGTGCCGACTTGATCGAGTGGGTTTTGCGTAGCGATGACGAAGAAGAGATCGGTGAGGGAGTGCGTGACGTTGTCGACGGTGACTTGTTTTTCGCCCATTGCTTCGAGCAGAGCGGATTGAACTTTGGGCGATGTTCGGTTGATTTCGTCGACGAGTGCGATGTGGGCAAAGATGGGACCGGGGCGGAATTCGAAAACGTTTGCGTCGGGGTCGAAGACCATGACGCCTGTGATGTCGCCCGGGAGCAGGTCGGGGGTGAATTGCATGCGGCGAAACGGCGCCATGCCGTCGGCGCAATCGCTCAGACTGTTTCCCAGGGCTTTTGCCAGGGTCGTTTTTCCGCTTCCGGGGAAGTCTTCGAGCAGCACGTGGCCCGAGGCCAAGAGGGCGACGATGATGAGATCGATAACGTTGTCGCGGCCCATGACATCGTGTTTCATGCGATCGCGCAGAAGGTTTACGGTTTTAAGGGATTGTTCAAAACTCATCGGAAGCCTCATGTTGGAGTATAATCGCGCCGGCATGCAAATCGGCGGCAGGAATGCCGCAGGGCATTGTACCCGACTGCGGCGAAAGATAGGGAATCAAAATGCATGGCGGCCGAAAATAATCCATGCGCGGAGACGAAAAAACATGCGCGAAAGGTCAAAAGAAAAACGCGAGTTTTCGGAAAAAAGCGCGATTGATTTGCAAGCGTTTCCGGGGATGAAAAAAGTTCGGTTCAAAGTCGGAATTATTGAGGAATATTCGGTGTTGGATTGCGCGGCGCGGTTGCGGAATGCGTTAATCGGAAAGGGATTATTTTGCCGGCAAACGGCAAAGATGCCGATCGCCTGCGGCGCGAAAAGCGAAGCCGGCGGACGGGGGGAGAAACGGTAAGATGAAGAAATGCGGCCGATTGGCGCGGGCGAAGGCATTTGCATTGAATGCATCATTATTTTGCGGTTTGGGCGGATGCGCATGGATTGACGGCACAGACAACACGGCGTCGTTCAGCATCGAAGAAGCGGCCGATTCGTCTGACGGCGGCGCTTTTCCGGCGTGCGCCGCCGAAAGTTTTCCGATGACGTTTAAACAGTTTGAGAGCGACGAACCGTTTGCGGATTTCGCCCGCATCATGATGTACGAGTCGGTTGCGCGGCGCATATCGGAAAACATTTTGTCGGTGAGTTTTATGCCGACAGACGGCGAAACGCTTGAGCCGTGCGCGGGTCCGGAAGAAATCGCCGGCGGCGAACCTGCCGCGATAAGCGCAAACGGATGCGTTCGTGCGACGTTTGCGATAAACCGCTGCGAACCGGCGCGCGCGCTGCGCGTGATCGGCGAATTGACGTTGGACGCGTATTCATCCAAACGCGGAGAACGGATATCGGGGTCGATTCGCGGCACGCTCGAGCATGTGACGAAGATAGCGCTGACGGACGGAACGTATGCAGAAGACATCGTTCGCGCGGGAACGGTGACGGGGACGTTTTCGTTTAACAATCGCGGCGGGAGCGTATGGAATCACTGATTTTTGCGCGATCCTATCGGCCATATCGGCGTGTGCGCGTTTAACCGGCGGTCTCGGGGCATATCCGGCGCCGGAGTCAATGCGATTTTATCGCAAGATGTCGGCGTTTTGCGCGCATTGTTTTCCGAGGTCTGTTTTCGGAGAAAGTTCGCTGCAACGTTTAAAGCGTTTGATTGCGTTTGCCGTGTCGCCTTGTTCTTCGCAGATAATGCCAAGACGTTGCCGGAGTCAATGCGATTTTATCGCAAGATGTCGGCGTTTTGCGCGCATCGTTTTCCGAGGTCTGTTTTCGGAGAAAGTTCGCTGCAACGTTTAAAGCGTTTGATTGCGTTTGCCGTGTCGCCTTGTTCTTCGCAGATAATGCCAAGACGTTGCCGGAGTCAATGCGATTTTATCGCAAGATGTCGGCGTTTTGCGCGCATCGTTTTCCGAGGTCTGTTTTCGGAGAAAGTTCGCTGCAACGTTTAAAGCGTTTGAT
>CAVGZQ010000085.1:8710-11470 GCA_963633515.1 Bacteroidaceae bacterium | reverse complement strand
TGAATGCCTTGAATCGTTTCCGGCGCAGGGTCGCGATCGTTGCTTTTCGTGGCATCAGCCGATGGTTTATCGTCGGCGGCGTTGGCATCGCCTTCTTCTTTGAGCAAAGCATTGACTTCCTCTTTTTCGTCGATGATATCCAAAATGACTGTTGATGCGTTCTCGTCGGCAGGGTCGGGATCGGTCGGCAGGGGGTTGCCCTTTTGCGGCGCAAGATCGGACGGACTCGGCGCGCTTTTGGGAGATTTGTCTGCGCCGGCATTATCTTTATGCGCCGGATCTTCTTTGGATTTCGCGCGAGAATTATCGGAATTCTGCGAATTTTGCGCGATGTCCGAAGATTTATCGTTCTTCGTCTTTTGTTTTTCGGTTTTTTGCGCGGCGTTTTTTTCGTCTTTTGCAGGATTTGCGCGGCTGTCTGCGCCCGATTTCGGCCGTTCGGGATTATCATCGGGGCGGACTTCCGGCGATTTATTTTTGCCGCGTTTGACCGGTTCGATGCTGACGATCGTTTTGTCGGACGATGTTACGGCGTCGGCATGATTTGCGCGGCTTCCGGATTTTTCGGCTTTCAGAGCCGCGTCGGATTTGTCTCGAGCGGCATCGGTTTTGTTCGGTTTGACGGCATTATCTTTCGGCGCGGCGTTTTTGTCGGGCATATCGTTTGTTTCGGATGATTTGCCCGGATTATCTTTGTTTGCCGCCGTTTTTCCGTCGCCGTCTTTGTTCGGATCGGGATTATCGGTTTTGTCGGAATTGTTTTTGGGCTGTTCGGCTTTATCGCGTTTTTCGGCTTCGATTTTTTCGCGTTCTTTCTTTTGATCGGGATATTCGGGGCGATGGTGATAGAACGCGTTTAATATGCCGATGAGGGCATTTGCGATATCGTTCAGATCGCGCAAAGTCAAATCGCATTCGTCAAATTGTCCGTCGGTAAACTTATGGTTAATGAGTTTGTGAACGAGGACGAGGATTTTGTCGGGGCTTTTGTCGGGCAGAGAGCGGACGGCGGCTTCGACCATGTCGGAGACCATGCAAATGCCCGTTTCGCGGGTTTGCGGACGCGGTCCGGGGTAGCGGTAATCTTCTTCATGCACGCGTTCCTGCCGTTCTTTGGCGCGCTGATAAAAGTATTCGATTCGGCTTGTGCCATGGTGCGTGGCGATAAAATCGCGAATGTCTTGGGGCAGTTTATATTTTTTGGCAATTTCCAATCCGTCGCGTTCGTGGGTTTTCAAAATCAAAGCGCTCATGTTCGGATTTAATCGGTTGTGCGGGTTATCGCCGCGCTGATTTTCGGCAAAATACTGCGCATTTTTGACTTTTCCGATATCGTGATAATAGCCGCCGACGCGCGCCAATATCGAGTTTGCGCCGATGGCGTCGGCGGCGGCTTCGTTGAGCGTGCCGACCATAATCGAATGCTGATAGGTGCCCGGAGCTTCCATAAACAACGCTTTGAGGGCGGGATGTTCGAGGTTTGAGAGTTCCAAGAGTTTATTCGACGTGACGTATCCGAACAAACTTTCGGCGATCGGCAAGCCGATGGTTACGATGCCCGCCGAAATAAAACCGCTGCACAGTCCCAAAAAAGCGACGACCCAATAATCGGAAACCGTCATGTTTGTTCCGCGCAGCAGGTATGCAGACACGCCGACGAGGGCGGAGATGCATCCTAAAATGGCGCCGTAACGCAAAATGACGTTGCTTCGTTTCGGGCGCTCCATGAGCATGCATCCGGCCATCGTGCTTATAATCGCATACCCCATCAGAAGATTTTGCGATTCGACGATTAAACTCGTCAGCACGATCGAGACGATAGCCAACAAATAGGCATAAAAGCGATTGACGACAATGCGCATAATCATCGGGGCCGCCGCAAAAGGAAAGACGAGCAATACCGAGAACGCCCAATGGTAAACCGAATCCAAAACGTCATTGAGCAAAACAAAACAACGCAGCGAAACGGCATAGACGAGGACGCCCGAGGCAAAATACACCAAATCCCGATTTTTCTGACGCCCGGCGCTTCCGCGCATGCTTCGCCAAAGCATAAACACCAATGCGCCGATGACGATAACCAAAGAAATCCACCGAATGGCGCGATTTTCGATATCGCCCTGCGATTGGGCCATTTTTTCGAAGACATCGTAGTGCGAAGCTTTGATGGGGTTTCCGCGGGCGACGATCGTCTGTCCTTTTTTGTATTCTTCGATAACGCGCAATTCAGCCGTCTTGTCGCGCACATATTGCCGTTCGCGTTCGGTTCCGGTTTCGTCGTAAGTCATGTTCGGGCGAACGAATTGTTTGAAATAGGCATAAAACCCGTCGGGGGCTTGGGGAAATGATTCGCGGACGAGCCCCAAAAACATCATTTCGCTCGATTCAAGCGTTGAAATCATCGTTTTTTCGGAGTTGTCGACGATTTTTTGCCGTTTTGCATCGCCCTCCTGCCATTGCACGCTGATATCGCCGACGCCGTCGATGGCCTGACGCGTCGAAACGATCATGCGATCCAACACGACGTCGAAAATTTCGCGCAGTCCGGTTTCAAACGATTCGGAAAACCCGTTTGAGACCAAATAGGCAAACGTCGTGTCGTCGATGACGTATCCCATCGATTGAACGAAGCTGTCGCGGTGCGCCTCTGCCCATTCGGTCATTTGTTCGCCGATTTCAGATTTATCGGGTTTGCATATCGAGAGATAGGGGGAAAAAACGGCGGTTCCTGCAAAGGGAGAAAGGAGAGCATCGACCCAT
>CAVGZQ010000085.1:0-8691 GCA_963633515.1 Bacteroidaceae bacterium | reverse complement strand
GCGAGACTGCCCGGGGTTTGGCATTTAACCCGCAAGGCGTCAAGGCGATCGGCTTCTTCGCGCAAGCCGTTTCGCATGTTTGCGAAAACGAGCTGAATTTTCGAAGACAGCGCATTTCGGCTTGCGCGATCCCATTGATAGATGGGCAAAACTTCGGCGACGCGCTGTTCGCGAATTCGGTCGGTGGCTTCGCGATCGACGCGATCGAAAGTAAAATCGCGCGACGCTTTGTAATCGTGCGTTGCGATTGTTCCGATATCGTCGCGCGACATTCCGCCCGATTCGTTTTCGCCCGAGCTTCCGACGCACCAAATGACGGCAGCCAAAACGAGTCCGATGATCCCAAACGATATCAGCGGATTATCGAGTCCGAACGTCAAATAACGCGATCGGCGTTTTTTTCGCGTAACTTTATCAAAACTCAAACTTTCGCGCTGCCGGTACTCGTCCATATTGCCTCACAACGGGATATTATCGCGGTTTAAAACCGAATTTTCCGATATGTTTTATCTGCAGAAATATATGAAATGATATAAGAATCGCCGATGGATTTTGCCGGAGATTTGCAAAACAGCCATGTATGAAAAAATACATATTTTTTCATACATGGCGATATGCGCGAAAGGTTGGCGAAATTGCAGCGATGCATGCGTCAGTCGCGTTGTTGCGAAAACAGACCGTCATTTTTGTCATTATTGCCGTTGTCATCGCAATTGCCGCCGGCGGACGAGCGGTCATTGATGCGATCGCATTTTTCGTAAGCATTTACGATGCGTTGCACGAGCGGATGTCGGACGATATCGCTTTGCGTCAAACGCACGATGGCAATGCCTTCGACATGCGCCAAGATATCGACGGCGCGCGCAAGCCCCGAACGCGCGTTTGATCCCAAGTCTGTCTGTGTCAAATCGCCGGTAACGACGGCTTTGGAACCGAATCCCAGACGCGTCAAAAACATTTTCATTTGTTCGTGCGTGGCATTCTGCGCTTCGTCCAAGATAATGAAGGCGTGATTTAAGGTGCGTCCGCGCATAAAAGCGAGCGGCGCGACTTCGATGGCGCATTGATCCATCCAATGCTGAACGCGTTCGCTGTCGACCATATCGTAGAGCGCATCATAGAGCGGCCGCAAGTAGGGGTTGACTTTATCGGCCATATCGCCCGGCAAAAATCCCAAACGTTCGCCGGCTTCGACAGCCGGGCGAACTAAGATGATGCGTTTTACGCGTTTTTTCAAAAGGGCATCGACGGCCATGGCCATGGCCAGATACGTTTTGCCCGTTCCCGCCGGCCCGATGCCGAATGCGATATCGTTGTCGCGAATCGCTTGCACGTAATCTTCTTGTCGGGGCGTTTTGGGGCGAATGGCGCGTTTGTCGTCCGTGAGCAAAATGCATCCGTTTCGGGCGACATCGCCGCCGTCCCGGAGCGCCTGCAGCATTTCCGAAAACTCGGAAACCGTGACGCCGCGATTTTGTTTGGATGTTTCATACAATGCAACGAGCGCCTTTTGGGCGATATCGACGTCGGCGGTTCCGCCTGCCAATCGCACGCTGTTTCCGTCTGACTTTGCTTCGATATTTAGGGATGTCTCCAAAAAGCGCAAGTTAACATTTTGGGTTCCGAACAAAAGCCGCGCATTGGGCAAACTCGGAAATTCAATCTCCGTCCGTGCCATCGATACAACTCCGCTAACGTTGCACAAAAACTCCCCCGGCGGGCACACTAGCACAACCGCAGCGCCTTTTCACCGATATTTTCTTTCTCCGGCGATGCGTTCCTGACGGCATCCGCAATCGCAATTCCCGGACGGGAGATCCGAGCGATTGGATTTTTCTCGGATGCCGGCACGGATAAACCGTCAAAAGCAGCGCGGAAGGTTGCATAAATATCGGGCATTTCATTTCGCACCGAAACAAAGCGCGGCGTATTGCCGCATGGCAATAGCCGCGCAAGTTGCGCGTATTGCCGCAGGCAAAAGCGCAACCGCGAAGGCGTATGCGCGCGCCGCCGCAGGGCGGCACGCGCATAGCCGAAGCAACAGAGCGCCGAAAATCGCCGAAAATCGCGTTGACTTTTTTCGTTTGTGCACAATGTATGGCCGGCAAACGGCGGCGGGGAATGATTTCGCAAGCGTCGGCGTTTGTTGGGGCAAGCGCGTCTGCGGGCGGCAAGAAGACCTGCGGCGCGGCTTGTTCGGTGACGCGACGGCGCGGAGAGGTGTTATGGAAAAACGGCATGAGCACGCACATAAGTGGCTGAAATTGGCGAAGATTTTTTACGATCGCGGGCTTATTTTCGTCGCTTTTCTGACGGTGTTGTTTGCGTTTTTCTGTTCGGGGGCGGAACAGACCGAAATACGCGCTTTGGCGCGATCGATCGGCGATTCGTCGGCAGCGCTCGAAACGTCGGGCGAACGCAGCGCCGCGGCGCGCCAATCGCAATGGCTGAGCCGTCGGGCAGAGTCTGTCGCGCGATGGCTGCAAGCGGGCGGAATACAGGGCGCGGCAGTATATCATCGCGTGAAATCGCAAGAGAGCGCGGCGGAAAAGGCGCGAAGAAAACACGTTTCTGTCGGGGAACTCAACGATTTGTACGGCATGCGCGTCGTTGTCCGCAATGAGCTCGATGTATATCGTTCGCTCAATATCATTTGCGATGCGTGCGAAATCGTGCCGGGAACGCTTAAAAATTACATTGCAACGCCGAAAGCTTCGGGATACCGAAGCATCCATGTCGTGGCGCAAATCGACGAAAACCGCGTTGAATTTCAGCTTCGTTCCCAAGAAATGCATGCGCAATCGGAAGCAGAGCACGAGGCTTACAAATCGCGCGTTCGGGCAGCATAGGTTTAAGCGTCCCGACAGAGATAATCATCCCGATGCTTTTACGGATAAGTCATCATGTTGCATCGGGATTGCCGAGAGTGCGCATTTAAGCGCGCCGTCGCATATTTTGAGCGGCGCGCATTGCGGTTAATCGCTGACTTCTTGCCAGCAACTTGAAATGACAGCATACGGCTTTGAGTCGGCGCATCGGTATTCTGTGCTGCCCCAACATTTGCCTGACTGTTTATAATAGTATTTTTTATAACCGTCGCAGCATTTTTCCGTTGATCCGATATCTTTTTTGTTTTCCCAGCAGCAAGTGCCTTTTTCGCATTTAGAAGCTTTGCATGGCGAATTGCATCGTCCGCAATGATTCATGTTTGTGTCGAGCCCGCTCATTTCGCATCCGTTTGCGCGGTTTGCGTCGCAATCGCCGTGCGCATCCAAACAGCCGAGGTAATCGCATTGCATGTTTTTGCACATTGCGCCGAATGCATTTGAGACGTTTTGGAAGCAATTGATATTGCATGCGCCGCAAGTTTCGGGATCGGACAAATCCGTTTCGCATCCGTTGGTCCAATCGCCGTCGCAGTTTCCGTATCCCGCGGCGCATTCTTCGCAGCCGGTCAGATGAAGTTTTTCGAAATTCTGACAGAGCAAAACATCGCCTTCGCCGTTGTCGTTTGCCGCATAGATGCAGCGCGTGTTATCTTTCTTGCATGCGCATTCGTAATTTGCGCTTTCTTCGCTTGAACAATACATCGAGCCGGGGCATCGGACGGCGGAGCCTTCGGGGAGATTATAATCGTATTCTTTTACGTCGGAACAGCCGTTGCAGAAGTAGGGCGAATTTTTGAGATTGGCATCTTGTTCTTTTCCGTCGGCGTCGATGAATTTAATCGGATTGCCGTAATCGTCCAAAAGCCGGCATTTTCTGTAATCGAACGCGCCGTCATTTTCGAGGTCTTCGGGATTTCCGGTGTAGCAGTAATTCAAATTGCATTGTTTGCAATCTTTTGTGACATGGTAAACGTTCATATCGACGCAGTCGTTGCCGCATTTGACGAGATTTTCGGCGCAAGACGTTTCGCATGTCGATTGGTTTGTATTCGCATCGTATCGGCAAACCTTTCCCTGCGCGGCGCAGTCTTCGCCGGGGTTGTCGCCGCACGGGGCATTTGCGCCGCAAAAACTGCCGTTTGTTTTGGGATCGATGCACCGGCCGTATGCATCGGGCGTTGCGCCGCAATAGATTTCGCCCGGGTTGGGGCAAACGCAAGAATGACTGTTGCTGTCGGAGGCGCATACGCGCCCGGATTTTGTGCAATCTTCGCCGCCCGTGCAATCGTTTTTGATTCCGCATGTTTTGACATAAGACGGATCGGGGCATGAATTGTCGCTGCAACGCGTTCCGCCTTTGCATTCGCACGCGCCATTTTGGCAAACTTCGTTTGAGGCGCATCGGGCGCCTTTGAAGTTTTGCGATTGCGGATTGTCGCTGTTGCACAGTCCTTTTGCGCCGCAATAATTGATGTTGCTGTTTGCGTTGACGCATTGACGGGCATTGTTTCCTGTTTCGCATAAAATGCTCCCGTCGTTGCATATGCATTGACCCGAGACACAGGATTGATTGTTGTCGCAAATTTGCTTCGACTCCTTAAGGTTTTTGCAATCGTCTGCCGTCATGCCGCAATATTTGCTGTCGGAAACGATATCGAGACAAACGACTTTTCCGTTTTCGTCGTAACATCCCAATTGCCAGTTTGCGTTGCATGCGCAGCGATAATCGTTTTTTCCTTCGGATGTTTCATAAGGTTCGCAATGCGTATTTGCGTTGCATGCGATGCCTTCGGGATTGTTTTTGTTTGCGCCGCAGTATGGATCGGACGCGGGATCTACGCAAATGCGTTTTTCGATAATCGGACCGTCTTCCGAATCTTGAGACGTTTCGGAGAGCGTAATGCCCGACGGACAGAAGCATGCATAATTTCCTGTGTTGCTGTCTTTTTGACATTTTTCGCCGTCAACGCACGGATTGCCTTTGGGATTATCGGCGGTTGCGCCGCAGGTGGCGGGATCGGCGTCGCTTATGCATGACATTTCGCCGTTTCGGATTTCGTAAATGCGGGATTTGCAGCGGCATTCGTAATTATCGTCAATGCGTTCGCAAGTCTTATCATCGGGGCATTTTGTTCCTGCGACGAAGTCGCACGTTGCGCCGCAGGTATCATTGGATAGCGGGTTTACGCAAACATTGCTTTTGTCGCCGTCGCAAAAATGCGCCGGAGAAGTGCATTCTTTGACTTCGGCGCATTTTCTGTTTTGGCAGAATTTTTCGTTTTTGCCGTCGGCATTGCAACGCGAACCGCAACTGCCGCAATTATCGGGATCGTTGCTTAAATCGACGCATTTTCCGCCGCAAGAAACGAGCCCGATATCGCATGTGCTGCAAATGCCGACGGGCTGTTTGACGGTGTTGTCCGCATTATCGAAAAACGCATTAAGGTCGCTTGTGAACCAATCGGCATAGCTGCATTTGTCGGCCATGACCGGGCAGCTTCTGCCTTGGAACGAAACTTTCAGTTTTTTGATTTGTTCTTCGGAGCACGGGAGCGCGTTGTTTCGGATGATTGAATCGAGATCATCGCGATTCTTGATGTTGACTTGATCGAAGGTGCCGCAGATGTGCCAACCTTCCATATCTTTGCGTTCGGACGGATCATTTTGCGGATTGTATGCGTCTTTTGCGATAAAACGGCCGTAAATTCCGTTTCCGAAATCCCTCATTTGAAAGTCGAGGTCAAGCCATTTGATTTTGGCGTTTTCGTCGGCATTGTATTTTTCGGCGTTTCCGATGGCGGCGCAAACATCTGCGCTCTGAACGAGGCAGCGGCCGGATTTGGAATATGCGTTATCGGGATTGTTTGTTTTTGAGGCGGAATTATCGATCCAAACGGCATAAGGACCGCTGCAATCCTCTTTTTCGATTCGGTCTTCGTTGAGACACCGTCCGCGGCATGTAATGAGATAATCGCGGTTTGCGATGTATTCGCCGATCAAGTCGGCATCGCCGAAGCAAGCGGACAATTGCGCGGCGGCGACGCAGGCAAAAATAGACAGGAAAGCAATTTTGGCGCGCGTTGCGTCAGCGCATTTTGATTTGTTTATCATGTTTTTATTTTCAACCATGCCGAAATAAATAAAAGTCAGCAGAATCGACAGCGCATATCGGCGCGCATCGGTTCGGAACGCGGCGGGGGTTATAAACAAAAATACGAAAAATAACAATTTGAAAAGTATATATCAACCGATGCCTGCGCGTCGGCGGTCATCGGCAGATCGCCGTTTACATCAAAACCTCGCGCGGTTTTTGGCCGCGGGCGGGACCGACAATGCCTTGGCGTTCCATTTGTTCGATGAGCCTTGCGCTTCGGTTAAATCCGATGCCCAGTCGGCGTTGCAGCAAAGAGGCCGACGCTTGGCCTGCGTCGCGGACGACGTCGACGGCGTCGGCGAAAAGGCCGTCGAGTTTGTCTTTGTCGAAAGCATTTTGCGGCGCGCTCGGCTGTTCTTCGCCGTCGTCTTTCGGCGCGGTGATGTCGTAGTTGTATTCGGGGCGGCGCTGAGCGGACAAGAAAGAAACGACGGCCTGCACTTCGTCGTCGGAGACGAAAGCGCCGTGCACGCGGGTGAGTGCGCCCGTGGGCGCCAAAAAAAGGCTGTCGCCGTTTCCGAGCAAAGTTTCGGCGCCGCGCTGATCGAGAATGACGCGGGAGTCGGTAAGCGTCATGACTTTGAACGCCAGGCGCGTGGGAAAATTTGCTTTAATGACGCCGGTAATAATATTGGTCGACGGGCGTTGCGTCGCGAGAATGATATGAATGCCGGCGGCGCGCGCTTTTTGGGCCAAACGGGCGATGGATTTTTCGATTTCTTTGCCTGCCACCATCATGAGATCGGCGAATTCATCGACGACAATGACGATATAAGGCATGGGTTTATAGATCGGATCGCCGTTTTCGTCGGTTTGTTTGACGCATTCGAGGGCAGACGGGAGAGAGGGCGTTTTGAGTTGCTGATTGTATCCTGCGATGTTGCGCACGCCGAACGAAGCGAGTTTTCTGTATCGATCGTCCATTTCGCCGCAAGCCCATTCGAGGGCGGCGGCGGTTTCGCCCGGGGTCGTAATCGGCGGGACGAGGAGATGCGGAATGCCGGCATAAATGCTCAATTCGAGCATTTTCGGGTCGACGAGAATGAGTTTTACTTCGTCGGGGCTTGCATTGTAGAGCAAGCTGCACAGCATTGTGTTGATGCCCACGGATTTGCCGCTTCCGGTTGTTCCCGCGACGAGAAGATGCGGCATTTTCGCCAAATCGCTTACGACGGGTTCTCCTTCGCTGTCTTTTCCCAAAGCAATCGTCAATAAACTTTTTGCATTTCTGAAGGCATCGGAACCGACGATTTCCTTAAAATAGATCGTATTTCTGCGTTCGTTGGGAATTTCAATGCCGATGACATTTTTTCCGGGAATCGGAGCCAATATGCGGATAGACATGATTTCGAGCGCCATCATCAAATCTTTTGACAGCCCTTCGACTTTTGCGGCTTTTGTGCCCGGAGCGGGGAGATATTCAAAGCGCGTGACGACCGGTCCGGGGCAAATGTTGATGACGTCGCCGAAAACTTTATATTCTTCGAGTTTTTCTTTGATGCGTTTTGCATAGCTGCGCAAAGCGTCCATTTCGAACCCTTTTTGCGCATTCTGTTCATAGCGGAGGATTGACAGCGGCGGCAGCGTATAATCTGTGCGCGAATTCTCGAGTCTTCGCGCTTTGTCGGCATTGTCGAGTTCTTGGGCGCTCGGGCGTTTTTTTTCTTCGGCGACGCTAAACTCAGCGATGCCGGCGTTATCGTTGCCCGAATCGGGCGATTTTGCGGCGTTTTGACAGATCGGCCGTTTGAGATTGCCGTATTCGGCGTTATCGTTTTCCATGGCGAAATCGTCCGTGCGTATTTCGCTTGCATCGGATCGCGCGGGAACTTGGGCGTTCGGATTATCTCGGACATCTGTACCGTTGTCCGACGGGATAATCGTCGGAATGCGCGTTTTTTGTTCGGGCGCGATTGCGCGCAAAACGGGATTGCGCCTGACGGGGTTATTGCGATTGAACGAGAAATCGGGATTGGCATCGGCCATGAGTGCGCGCCATTGTTCCGAATGCTCTGCGTCGGCGTTTGGATCGGCAAAAGCCGCGCGTTTTCCGTTTGCATCGTCGGGGGCTGATTTTTTTCGATTTACTTCGTCGAAAATGTTTCGGCGCCGGAAAGTGACGGGCGCTGATGTTTCGTCCGACGGAAAGCCGAATTCGCAGCGATTGCCGCGGATTGAAAACTCTTCGGAGCGGAATTGATCCGATAATGAGACGTCGGCGTCTGAGATCGGCGCGGCGCTGTCGGGGACGGGCGAAGATTCGGGGAAAAAGCCGGGATCGTTTAAGGCGAAATTTCCGGTCAAGCCGGCAGGCGCGCCGCCGTTTTCGGAGCGATTTGCAAGCGATGGGACGGAGACCGCCGGCGCGGGAGCAACGGCTTGCGCGGTATCGCCGAACGGATCGGCCGGCGCGGCATTCGGATCGATCGGCGCAATTGCCATTCGCGTGACGGCAGAATTCGCGCTTTTTCCCGTTTGTTTATGATTTTCGGATGCCGAATTATCGGCCATCGCATGCGCGCCGATATCGAAATCGGCGGTTTCCAATTGCGCCAAGATATCGCGCGTCACATTTTGCGGCATGATGCCGGGGAAATTCGAAACCGGCGAAACGGCGGTTTCGCGATTGGCGGCTGTTTGGATCAAAAC
>CAVGZQ010000084.1:8212-11525 GCA_963633515.1 Bacteroidaceae bacterium | reverse complement strand
GATTTGCAGGGCGCTTATTTTAACGGTTGCACGTTTCATGACTGCGAGTTTTGCAATGCCGTGTTGGCCGAAGTCTCGTTCGACGGTTGCGTTTGGCAAAAGAGCGCCGTCCGCGATGCCGAAGATCTCGAAGCGGCTGAGTTTACGAATTGCCAATTCAAGGCGTGCGATTTGGAGAATTTGCATTTTCTCGATACCGTTTTGGATTCGCTTACGATAACCGACGGCGCGATGCGGCATATCGACGGGATAGCCGAGCTGAAATCGGTCGTTTTGCGCAATGTGTCGATTGACGGTTTCGATACGTCGGAGATGTCGCTGACGGCATGCACGTCGTCGGGATGCACGCAAGTTCCGAGCGGTTTTGCGACGTGCGAAGGCCGCCGCCGCCGCGTATGAAAGGCGCCGGCAGGAGTTTTCGGAGGGATAAAAAGCGCGGCGTCCGCTTTTTGCGCCTTGTTTCGGCGATGCTTTTATCGTTTGCGGCATCGTCGTGCGCAAGCACGGGGGCGGTCGTCGGACCGGAGCGCGCGCGCGGTTATTCGGCGCAGGCGCCGGCGTCCGAAGGAATGGCATTCGTGCCGGCGGGCGCTTACATCGTCGGACGCGAAGCGCAAAATTTGCCGGTCGGCGCATGGATTCGCGCGCTTCCGGGGGCGTCGTGGCCGGGCGATGCGTCCAAGCCGACGTTGCTCGTCGGGCGCATCGCTTCGAAGGAGCCGTTCGGCGCGCGCGTCGAAATTTTGGCGGCACAGTCGACAATTCGCGACACATCGCCGATTGTCGAATTATATTCAGATAATCAAAATGCCAAGCAAACAAAAAACAATTCCGGCATGGCGTCCGTTCGTCTTCACGCCATGCCCAAGCGGCTCGTGTATCCGCTGACGGCTGTTTCGCCGACCGACGAATCGGTTGCGGCGGGGCTCGGCGCTTCGGATTTGGTCGAAGGCAGCGAGATTTATGCGATCATTGCGCTGCGCGGCGGCGCGCAAACGCGTTTGGCGTCGCAAATGACAGGGCTCGGCGCGATTGCCGACGGATTTCTCAATCGCGATGAAATCGCCATAACGCGCGTCGCCGGCGCGTGGCCCGAATCGGGCAAACCGTCGGTTTCGGGGGATCCGTCCGACGCGGCGGCGTTTGTCTTTCTCGATGCCCCCGACGTTCCGGCTTACGGCGCGCGGATATCGGTTTACGGCGCCGGGCTTTCGGATCTGAAGACGAAAATCGATGCGCTTTTGACCGAGCGTTTGCCCGGACGGCAGCATATCCGCACAGAATTTCACGCGTCTGCGTTGCCCAAAACGTCGATATCGGACATGAGCCAATCGGAAACGGATATGCTCGAAATCCGCGTTTTTGAAGAGAACGGGCATATTGCGTTTTACGATCAGGGGGTTCGGACATCGCGCGCGCCGCAGCGTTCGCCGCTTCGGTCGTTGCCGCCGTCCGATCCGGGCGTTGCGGCGGCGATTGCGATGCAGGCGCTGTCGATGATCGGGCATTGGGCGTCGGCGGCGTTTATCGGCGAGCAGGCGTGGCGCGATGCCGGAATATCGGCGAAATCGGCGCTTGCGCCGGCGTTGGCGCAAGCTTATTGGGCAATGGGCCGAACCGATTGGGCGTTTGAAATCGGCTTGGAATTGGCGGGATACGCCGGACAGACGGACGGAAAAACAAAATACGAAGCATTGGCGGCGCAAACGGCGGTAATGTCGATATGCCGCCGAAGCGCAGAATTTTCTTCTGTCTATGATGCGGTATATCGGAACATCGGGAAGCTTTCGCCGGAATGGCAGCGATCCTTCCGTTTTGCGCTTTCGGCGTCGGAAATGTCCGAACACAGCGCAATGCTCAGGACGCTTCTGCGCAAGCGCAGCGACGCCGAGGCGGCGTTGAACGAGATCGAAGATTGGCTGATATGCCTGAATGCCTTTGCGGGCGAATCTGCGCCTTCCGAGGGCGCAGATTCGGCGCAGGCGCCCGTTTCCCGATACGACGCCCTGAGCGATTATTGCGAAACAAGGGGGCAGAACGCCCGGTTGCCGCTGTTCAATGCGGCGTTCGAAGCGCTTGCGCTGACGGCCGATCTCCGCGCGCGCCGTTTGTCGGTCGGGGCGATGACGGACGAAGACGCCGACAATGCGCGTTTGGAAGAAATGCTGTCGTTATCGTCGCAAATCGACGCGTTGGGATATCCCGATTTGTCGGTCGCGCTGTGGCGCGAAATCGCGCTGAATGTTTCCGGCGCAGAAGCCGTGACGATCGCTTGGCAAAACGCCGCGGAATATGCGCGTTTGGCGCAGCAAAAGCGGTTATATCTCCAAATGACGGCGGAGGCGGCGCGTTGGATGCGCGATAATAATCGGACGATGTCGGGGCGCGTCTTCGGGCGCGCAATGTCGGGATGGCGCGCGCTGGACATGCGCGAGCCGTTGGCCGCCATGTATGCGGCGCGCGCGCAGAGCGCCGACGGCGCGGCGGCCGGCGATCTTCTGAACGCGGCGGCCGATTTATATTTGTCGATGGGCGACGGCATCAATTACGGCGCGATTCGCGCGATCGAAAAAAATAATGCGCCGCCCGAAGGATCAGCGCCATGAAATTGCTCGATTTGAGCGACAAAGCCGCCGAAGCGGAATGCCGGCGTCTTTTGTCGGTGATACAGGCGCGCCGCAAACGCGACAATGCCTGGTTTAATCACGACGGCAAACCGATTGCGTATGACGATGACAGCGCGTTTGCCGTCGGGATGAAGACGCTGTTTCGGTATGCGCGCGGCATGGATATTCCGGCGTTTGCCGTGCGCGATTATCTCGATGCATTGCTCGATTTGCTTTTTGCGGGGATAGCAAGCGGCGTTTTGGCGCTGCCGTCGTTTGAAAAGATGGGCGACCGCCCTTGGGCGCATGCTTGGCGGCGCGCCGAACTGCGCATGGCTCTGGAAACCGGCGAACCGATGCCGGTCCGTCAGCTGGCGCATTTGCTCGGCACGACGCCCGATGCGCTTCGCCGATCGATTGCCATGGCGACGGGGCATGAAGATGTCGGCGACATCGTGCCTCGGGATTATCTGATTCATTGCGCGGATGCCGCGCGCGCCGAGAACCGCGATGAACGGGATTGAACGCGGATTTGATGATTTTTGGGCGGCTTTGCGCCGAAGGTCGGACGGCGAAACCGCGCGCCCTTTTTTTTGGGGGATAACCGGAGCCGTGCATGCCGGAAAGACGACAGCGGCGCGCGCGCTGATAAGCGCGCTGCGGGCGCGCGGCATGACGTGCTGCGGCGTTTTGTCGCGCGCGCGGCT
>CAVGZQ010000084.1:4609-8202 GCA_963633515.1 Bacteroidaceae bacterium | reverse complement strand
GGATACGACATCGAAGATATTTCGACGTCGGAAACTCGCCCGCTCGCTCGGGCAGTCGAAGAAAATTTGAATTTTGATATAAAGTGTGATGTTTTCTTCGGAGGCGCATTGCGCATCGGGCGTTATGTTTTCGACGCCGAAGCGTTTGCGTCGGGGGAACGATGCATCGGCGCAGCGCCGCCGCAGTCGGTCGTATTCGTCGATGAAATGGGGCGATTGGAACGGCGCGGTCTCGGGCTTGCGCGCGCGGCGCAGGCGGCCGCCGAACGCCGCGACTTGGCCGGCGTCGTATGGGTATTGCGCCAAGACAGCGCGGCGCATTGGCAATCGGCGTATCGCCGATTGCGCATCGCCGCCGTTGCGCCGCAGGTCTGAAGGCCGATGCGCGGGCAAAGATTGCCGAAACGGGCGGCAGATGCATGGCGGCGACGTGCCGATTTTTGCGCGCGGCGGTCAAAAGCGCTTGCAATCCTTGATCAAAGCCCGGGCATGTGGTAACAGAAGCGGATCGCCGCCGATTCTGAGATTGGCATGGGCGATTCTAAGCGAATCAGACTTCGGTTTTTGCATAACCGGCAGACAAAACCGCAATTTGCGGCGAATGTAGGGTGTTGAGCATGAAAAAGATCCTCGTCGTTGATGACAGCAGAACCGTCCGCACGATGTGCGAATGGATATACAAAGGTCTCGAAGACAAAGTCGTGACCGCAGATTCGGCGGCGTCGGCGCGATCGATATTGGCATCGGAGTCTGTCGATATCGCCGTCGTCGATTACACGTTGCCCGATGCCGACAGTTATGAATTCATGTCGTCGCTGCGGGCGAAAATGCGCGTAGTTGCATTGGGCGGAACGTATGCCGAATTCGATGCCGACAAGGCGCGTGCGGCGGGTGCGTCGGGCGTATTGATCAAACCGTTTAAGACGGCGGAATTTTTCGAAACGATGGAACTTGCGATGGCGCAGCCGCTTTCGCAGCCTGCGCCGGAGCCGCAGGCGTCCGAACCGGCTGCGGCGGCGCCTTCGTTTTCGAAGATCAGTTCGTCGCAATTTGCGCGGGTCTCGTCGCAGCAGGGGATATCGCCGGCGCAGCAGCCGGCGCCGATATCGGGGATCGCCGGCGTGACGACGGCGAGCGGTTTGCATTCGCGTCGGTTTAACTTCCCGGGGGCGACGTCGTCGCCGCAAATTCCCGTTGCGAAGCCGCAGGGCGACAGCGCGACGCCCAAAACGCCGGTGCCTTCGGTATCGCCGGCGGTGGCAAGCGCCGGCGGCGGTCAGGTTCAAATCGATCCGGCCGTTTTGCGCGCCGAAGTCATTGCCGCCGTCAAGCAAATGTTGCCGGCCATCGTCAGCAGTTATCTCAAAAAACTCATCCAAGCCGAAGTCAAACCGCAGCTTCAAACGTGGGTCGATACGCGCGTCGAGGCGTTGATCAAAAAAATGATCCAGCAATAATCGCGCGGCAGCGGCGGATTTGCGCGCCGAACGGCAGGAAAAAGCGGCAGGAATGCCGCTTTTTTTTGTGTTCGGGTGTATGAACATCGCGGCATTTTTTATTCGGTTTTTGAACATCGCGGTTTTGGGGACATGTTTCGGACGGAGCATGCGATGCGGAGCATATTAAGGCGCGGCGTATGCTCGGACCTGCCGTCGGCCGGCCGCAGGCAGGCAAGGCAGGGAGAACATAGCCGCGCCAAAGCCTGCCGCATTTGCGCGCGCCTGCCGTCAGGCAGGGCGCAAAAAGGCAGGCAAGCCGCGCGTATTGCCCGCGGGCAATAGCGCGGCAGCGAAGGCGTATTTCGCCCCTGCGGGGCGAAATAGCCGAAGCCGGCAGCCGTATTGCAAAGCAATCGGCTGCCCGAAAAAAAACGAAGGCATATTGAGCGAAGCGAAATCGTTGCCGATCGCCTCAAAAAGCGCCGTTTGACCGATAATGCCCAAAAAGAATCGGCGAAAATTATTTGCAGATATTCGAACGATCGTTGCTTGTGCTTTGACGATTGTGTCGATAATTTGAATATATTGCGGCCGAATTTTCAATATACAAAATAAAATGAATTCCGACGAAAAACGGAGCGGGCGAAAGGCATGCAAGAAGGTGCGCAAATCATTATAATAAAGGGTTTAAAGCGCCGCCATGCGCATGGATGGCGGCAAAGCCGAAAGGCCGTTTTGACGGTTTTATCGGGGTTTTGCAGACAAATTATGCGCGTTATTGCGGGCGCGCGGCAGGCATTTGTGCGTTTTGGCCGGGCAAGGACGGGCGCAATCGTGCCCGTAAGCGCGTGAGGAGGGGTTTATATGCATTGTTATCGGCGTTATGCAGCGGCAATTTTGGCGATGTCTCTGCCGATTGCGGCGGTCGGACTGCAGGGGTGCGGCAGCGATGATGCGCAAAAGAAGCCGTCGCAGTCGGATGATGCGAACGGCGGCGGGACGCAAGATTCCGACGGCGGCAAAAACGGCGGAGACGGCGAAACCGGCGGAAACGGCAACGGAAACGGCGAAACCGGCGGAAACGGCAACGGCAACGGAAACGGAAACGGCGGAAACGGCGGAAACGGCGGGAACACGTCGGGCGGGAACACATCGGGCGGCGACGCGTGCGAAGGCATCGATTTGCAGACGTCGAGCAGCAACTGCGGCGCATGCGGCAATGCATGCGGCGTGAATTCGGTCTGCCGAGACGGCGCGTGCGCATGCGACGAAGATTTCGACGATTGCGACAACGACGGCATTTGCGAGAATTACGGCGAATGCATATGCCGCCCGGGCGAAACGCTTCCGTGTTATTTCGGCGCGGAAGAAACGCTTTTTGAAGGTTCGCGCTGCAAAGCCGGGGTGTTTGAGTGCATAAAGACGTCGTACGGCACGTATCAATGGGGGAGCGAATGCGTCGGGATGGTGTTGCCGAGCTATGACTATGTGTGCGATCCGACTCAACCCGATTTGGATCTCGATTGCGACGGGCGCGCGGATGCCAAGCAAGACGACGACGGTGACGGCTATGCGATTTGCAACGAAGCCGGCGACGCGATTTCGGATTGCTGCGACAATTCGCATATGTGCAATACCGATCGCCCGGATTTGATCCATCCGGGGGCGATCGATTGCAAAGGCAACAATATCGACGACAATTGCGACGGCATCGTTGACGATTCGGACTTCGTGTGCGGGCAGGAAGTCGTCGTCGAAGCCGACTGCAAGATGAAAGAGCGCAGCTGCAGCGATTTGTCGTCGTGGATCTACGGTTTGCAAGACAATGTTTCGGCGGGCGGGGCTTTGGCATTGGCGCATGCGCTCGATGCATGCATGGATATCGTGACGGCCGAGTCGGGATTGCCCGGATTGATCGAGTATACGGTGAGTGCCGCGAGCGATTACAATATCGGGTTGGATGCGCGTCAGATAAATATCAAGGACGGGATGTACGATTCGGGGGGAACGAAGCGGATATCGCCGCGCGCCGGCGACCCGTTTGTCATTTTGTCGTCGGGGATAGCGGGCGATGCGCGCACGGAGCTTGCGGCGCAAGGAAAAGAAGATAAGCGTTTCAGTTTGGGCGGTTCAATCCCCGAGCCCTACCGCACG
>CAVGZQ010000084.1:0-4577 GCA_963633515.1 Bacteroidaceae bacterium | reverse complement strand
GCAAGGCAAAGAAGATAAGCGTTTCAGTTTGGGCGGTTCAATCCCCGAGCCCTACCGCACGGCGCACGGCAACCGCTTGCAAACGCATCCCAATTGCCCGTCGGGCGGCGCCGACATTTACGACGCCGTGCGCCTGCATCTGAAGATGCGCGCGCCCAAGGATGCCAAAGGTTTCAGTTTCGATTTCCGGTTTTTCTCTCGGGAGTACCCCTATTTTGTGTGCTCGAGCTACAACGACTTTTTCTTGTCGCTGCTGACCGACGAATCGGGCAACCCGTTGCCCGGCGTCAATTCCGACGGCAATATTTCGTTTGATAAGACCGGGAATCCGGTGTCGGTCAACAATGCGTTCTTTACGACATGCGCCAATGCGCCGTGCGACGGCAATTACAAAAAGCCCGTCGCCAACCGATGCCCGGCCATGCTGACCTGCGCGGCAGAAAACCCCGAGGCGGCGGAAGCCGACCAAATCATGTCGTGCGGCGGGAATATGTGCAAAGACGGATATGAAGAGCTTGCATCGTATTATCCGGAGTATTATTCGGGCAAAGCGGATGATCCGCAAACAAAATTCGGCGGCGGGACGGCGTGGCTGACGACGCAGGCGCCGGTCGTGCCGGGCGAGATATTTAATCTCGATTTTTATATATGGGACACGGGGGATTTGCGTTACGACTCGACGGCGATTATCGACAATTTCCAATGGAAATGCGGCGAAACGACGGTCGGAACGGACTTTGCCGACGGCGGCAGCATCGTGAATTGACGGCGTTTGAAAGAATCGGCGGCGATGCGCGGTTTTTGCGCGCTGCCGCCGGCCGGTGCAAATATAGTTTTATGCATTGCATGCATTTTGCGGCAAGCATGAAATAAACAATAATAAATCATTGATTCCATGCAATGCAGGATTTGCGCATGGAATGCGTTGCTTGTGTTTTTGCGCCATAAATTTGCAATTGTTTATATTGCGGATTTTCAATTTTTTTTTGTTGCGCGCGGATTGCGCAGAGCGTTTGAACGGATTGCGAAATTGATATTGCGCATTTGCGGTTGTCGGATCTGCGCAATTTGCAATTGACGGCGTTGTGCGTCAGATGCGAGCGATTTTGCGGCAAGGATTAATGGAAAGCAAATTATAACAAATTCTGCGGGGCACAGCGCGGAGGGCGGGATGCGCATTATCGGAAGATGAACATGGGATTTGACGGCATGCGTTATCGGCGCTACGGCGTTTTGGGCTTGCAATGACGAAGACAAGACTTCGGACGAAAAAGCGGAAAATGGGGCGGCATGCGCGCAAGAATCCGATTGCAGGAGCGATTATTGCGGAACGGACAACAAATGCGCCGCCGAGCAAACAGGCGGCGTGAAAGCGGAAATGGGGCTTCGCGCGCGCAAGATTCCGATTGCAAGAGCGATGATTGCGGAACGGACAAGATATGCGCCGCCGAGCAAACGGCCGAGCCTGAGGCGTCTTATCCCGATTGTTTGTCGAGCGCAACCGATGACGCATACGGCAAAAAAGGCGGCGCCGCGGGGTGGCTGACGGCGCAGGCGCCGGCCGTGCCGGGCGAAATCTTTAATCTCGATTTTTATATTTGGGATACGGACAGCAAATATGTCGATTCGACGGTTATCCCCGATAATTTCCGACGGATATGCGGCGAAACGGCGGCAAAAACGGATTTTTCCAAAGCGTCCGCCGGCACGAACTGAGTTTTTTTCGATCGGCAAATATGGCATAATCCGCAGGCGCATGCGCGCCGGCTTGCGCCGGCAAGGCGTTTGAAATGCGCCCGAAAAGGGCGCAACCCGATTTTGGCAATTCATAATTGACGAAGTTTGCAGCGCGGCGGCGGCGTTCAAAGCATTGCGGCGCGGCGGCGGCGTTCAAAGCATTGCGGCGCAGCGGCGGCGCCGATGTTTCGGTCTTTGCAAAGCAGGAGTTTTCCATGCAATTTATTCCCAAATGGCTCAAAGCTTTGGGCGGCGTGATATTGCTCGCCGGGCTGTTGGCGCTGTACCTCTTTTTTATGCGTCTGACGCCGCGCGATTTTGTGCGTCTGCCCGACGGCGTGCTCGACGATGCGATTTATGCCGCGCAACAGCATGATCTCAAAGGCTTTAAGCGGACGTTTACGAAAGATATCCAAGAAAAAATGCAAGCCATGCATGACAGCAACATGAACCGCGACTTGGGATCGACCTCGGCAAACGAAAAATCCGAACTGTTCTGGACTTGGGACACGCTGATGGGGCGCATGGCCAAACAAGGCGGCTTCGAAGTGCGCAAATCGTCGACGAAATTTTTGGATTACATGATCGACGGGAAAGCAAAACTCGAAATCGTTTACTTCGACAAAGAACGCAATAAAGATCGCCAAAAAAACTATACGCTCTACAGGAACGGCGGCGTCTGGCGCATCGATTTGGCGGCAGATCCCGACTTCGTGAAAGCGTATAATCAATCGGTGCGATCGTTCAGGACGCTCAATAATTCGAATGATCGCGAAACTGAACTCGATTGACGCAAAAATAGCCGGAAATTTTTGCATATCGTTCGAAAAAGCGCGCAAGCGTTCGCGCCGCAAGTCATTTGCCGTTTTATGAGAATTGCGTTAAAAGAAAATCGGGGGTTAACTTCGGAGGCAGCGATATGCGCGCGATATTGAACCGAACTAAACACTTGGGATTTACGCTCATCGAATTGATGGTCGTCGTTGCGATTATCGGGATTTTGGCAGCAATCGCGATACCTGCGCTGTCGCGCTACATCGAACGAAGCAAAGATGCCGAGGCGACCGAAAAACTCAAAGCGATTTCCGACAGTGCCGTCATGTATTACCATACGCCGAGGGTTTTAGGTAACGATGTCTTTCGCAAGGTTCAATACGTCTATCCGCAGCTGCAAAAGTGGTCGTATATCCCGGACAGTTTGACCGTCGGCGAAAAAAAAGGATTTCCGGATTTGTCGAAGCTTCCCGGGTGGCAAGATTTAAATTTCGACAGCTCCGGCACGCACGCGTTTCAATACGGATATCAAGCAAATGCGACGGTCGTGCAAGGCGGCAATACAATCGGATCTCGGCGCTTTGAACTAACGGCAAACATGCCGGTTTCAGGCACGGGCGCGCGCACGTGGAACGTCGTCGGGTGTCCCGACGGCACGGTATTGCCGGCCGTCCAAGCCGATCAGTCAAAAGAGGCGCTCGAAAAAGCCGCCGCAGCCCGCACATGCGCGGCTGCCGTCGGCGGTGCCGGCGAAGGCGGCGAAGGCGGCGGCGGCGAAGATTGATCCCGCATCCGACCCGGCGCGTCTTAAACGCGCTGTCGCAGAAAGGCACGATATCATGATGTTTGGCGCATTGGGCGGCGGCGCCGCGTTTCGCGCGGCGTATGAAGATTTTTTGGCGTCGTTGCCCATCGATGCCGTCGGGCTTGCCGCCGCCGGTCCGTCGCTCACTTTTCGTCATCTTGACGCCCGGCTTTCTTCATTGCCGCCAAATCTCGCTTATTTGGGGCGCAACGCACGATGCCGCGAGTATTTGGACGGGTTGTGCCCGACTGCGTCGGGGCGCCCAAAAACGGTGATTTCGTGCCTCGCGGCGCTCGACGAAATGCCGCCGTGCGCCATCGCAAACGGGTTTGCGCGCTATTGCGTTTGCGGCGATTATCATAAAGTTTTGCGCGATCGCTTGGAACGGCTGCGCGATTTTTTGTCGACGCGCATCGATCTCGGCGCGCATCGCATCTGCGTCGACACCGCGCCCCTGTTGGAACGCGAATGGGCTGTCCGCGCCGGGTTGGGGCGTATCGGGTTCAATCGCATGCTCATTCATCCCGCATTCGGCTCCCATGTTATGCTTGGCGAAATACTTGCCGAGAACGATTTAATGATTTATCGCGATATTCTGCGCCATAATTCGGGGGTTGAAAGCGTTCAAAGCAAGCCGAAAAATAACGTTCAAAATGCGATAATCGAAGAAAATACAGAAGATTATGCAGCCCTTTGCACTCCGGGACAAATCGGATGTTGCGCGCCGGAACGCCGCCGCTGCGCGCTTGCCTGTCCGACGGGGGCTCTGAGCGAAGCGGGCTGGGATGCGTCGCTTTGCCTGTCGTATTGGACAACTCAGCATCGCGGCATGATCCCCGACGAGATGGCGCGCGCGATGGGGTGCCGTTTGTGGGGGTGCGATGCGTGCCAAAATGCATGTCCGCATGCATGCCGCGCCCCCAAACGCCCCGTCGGCGCAACGCCGTTGGCCGATTTGACGTTCGGCGAAATCTTTTCGCTCAGCGGCAAGGCGCTCAGCCGACGCCTTGCCGATACTCCGTTGGGCGATGCCGCGCCCGCAATGACCGTCCGAAACGCGTGCATCGTTCTGGCGAATGCTCGCAATGCGGCTTATAACGCTTGCTTGGTTCGCGTCGCGCAAAATCACCCGACCGATTGGGTGCGCGAAACGGCCCGCAAGGCGCTCCGCATATTGGCTGCGCCCGATTAGCCGCGATCTTGTCTGCCGGCAGCGCAGCCGTGCATGCAAATTATCTGCATCTTGCCGTCTCTTTTTTTT
>CAVGZQ010000083.1:0-11584 GCA_963633515.1 Bacteroidaceae bacterium | reverse complement strand
AAAAAAGCGCGGCGTATGCTCGCAAAGCGGCTTGCAAAGCCGCTGAGAACATAGCCGCGCTCAGCCTGCCGGCAGGCAGGCAAAGCCGCGCGTATGCTCGCACCTGCCGCCTGCCTGCCGGCAGGCAGGCAAGGCAGGGAGAACATAGCGCGGCAAGCCTGCCGTATTTGCCGAAGGCAAATAGGCAGGCAACAGCCGAAACCGATCCCGACAAAAAAACGATAAAACGATGCCGGGTCCGCAAAAGCTCTATTCTTCGTCGGGGTCGGCGCCGGCGCCCAAGAAACGGCGCGCAAATGCCTTGATATCGTCGAGAATGAGGTAGTTGCACGGCACGATGAGAAGCGTGATGACCGCCGAAAACAAAACGCCCACGCCCAAGCTGATCGCCATCGGGATGAGAAAACGCGCTTCTTTCGACGTTTCGAGGATCATCGGGAAGACGCCCAAAAACGTCGTCGTCACGCTCAGGAAGATCGGGCGGAAACGGCGGACAGAACCGTCGATGACGGCTTCGTACAGCGTCATGCCCTCTTTGAGATTGTCGTTGACGACGCTCGTCAGGACGATCGACGAGTTGATGACGACGCCGCTGAGCGCGATCATGCCCAAAATGCTGATGAGGCTCAGGCTGTAGCCGAGCGCGATATGCCCCAAGATTGCGCCCACAAACCCGAACGGAATGGCCACGAGAATCATAATCGGCTGCGCATACGAACGGAACGCTATCGCCATCATGCCGAACATGGCAAAGACCGAGAAAGCAAAGAAAAGTATCATTTTGCTCCACATTTCGCCGCTGTCGGCGTGCATCCCGCCCATGCTCAGCGACAGCCCGGGGTAACTCATTTGCATTTCTTTGATGTCGGTTGCGTTGAGTTTTTGCGTCAGCGATTCGATCGTCGTCACTTCGCCGTCGAGCTCGGCGCTGACGGTCAGAACGCGTTTTCCGTCGATGCGCTGAATGCTCTTTTCGGCATGCCCGCGCACCGCTTCGGCGGCATCGGAGAGCGGAATTTCGCCCCCCGACGGCGTCCGTATCAGGAAGTTTTCGACGAGCGCCTCGCCGGAACGATCGGCTTGCGGGTAGCGGACGAAAACTTTGACCGTGTTCGATCCGCGCTGCTGGCGCAGGGCTTCGGCCCCGTAGACGGCGGCGCGCAGCTGACGCGCGAAGTCGGTTTCGGTCACGCCCAGCGTGCGCGCCTCGGGCTTGAGCGTGTACGAGATTTGCGCCTTGCCCTTGGCGGCGTTGACGTCGACGTCTTTGACGCCGTCGTATTGCTTGAGCCGGCGCGCAAACTCTTCGCCGGCCAAATCGAGCACGGCGCTGTCGCGGTGACTTAAGTTGAACTGCGCGCCCGCCGACCCGGCCCCGGGTCCCTGATTGAACCGGAAACTCATCGCTTCGACGCCCGCTATCTCTCCGACCGCCTTGCGCCATGCCGCCGAAAACTCGCTCGACACGTAAGTGCGCTGCGTCGCGGGCATCAGATAGGCGCGAACCGTCGCCGAGCTCCCGCCCGATACCGTGCTGTGTATGCCGATGACCGAATCGCGCCCGAATTGCTCAACGACTTCGTCGGTTTTGGCAAGGAAATACTTTTCGACTTCTTTCATCCGGCTCACGGGCGATCCTTCGGCCATGCGGATCGACGCCGTCACCGTATCGCCTTCGACTTCGGGCATCATCGTGTAGCGCAGCCGTCCGCTGCCGACATAACCCGCCGTCCCCACGAGAATGGCTATCGAAACCGCCGCCACGATATAACGCTGAGCCACGGCAAAGACGACGAGACGGCGGATGTATTTTTCGGTCAGATGCTCGAAAACGAGCGCAATTTTGAGCTGAAGCTGCCGAACATGCTTGACAAATCCGACCGGATTCTTGCGCATCCCCGAAAGGTGCGCCGGCATGATCATCATCGCTTCGAAGATCGATATCGACAAAATGATGATGACGATGACGGGCAAATCGCGGTACGTCTTGCCCATCATGCCCGGCAGGAACAAAAGCGGAATAAACGCGATAATCGTCGTGAAACACGAAAACAAGACCGGCGTCGCGACTTCCTGAAGCCCCATAATCGCCGCCAATACGCCGCTCTGACCGTTCTGGCGCCGCACATACACCGCCTCCCCGACGACGATCGAGTCGTCGACGACGATGCCCAGCGCCAAGATAAACCCGAACAGCGATATCATGTTAAACGACGTGTCGAAAAACACCATGACGGCAATCGCCCCGACAAACGCCACGACCATCCCCATCGCGCTCCAAAACGCGATGCGCACGTCCAAGAAAAGCCCCAAAAAGAGCAAAACCAAGACGAGACCGATTTTGGCGTTGTCCATCAAAAGCGCAATCCGGACCCGGTACGAGTCGGCGCTGTCCGATCGGATATTGACGTGTATGCCTTCGGGATACGTTCCTTCGCGCTCTTCGAGAAACGCATGGACGGCGTCGCTGACGCTGACCGGCGTTTCGCTGCCGACGCTGTAGACGGTTATCCCGAGCGCCGGCAAACCGTTATACTCCGTCGTATAGTCCGATTCTTCGAACCCGTCGGTCAGCGTCGCAACATCGCTCAGATAAACCGTCCGCCCGTCGGGGGCGGTCTTGAGCACGACTTTTTCGAATTCGCTCGCGTATTCTTTCCGCAGGTCGGCGCGAAGCATCACGGCGCCGCTCTCGGCCTTGAGATTGCCGGCGGAAAGGTCGATCGAACTCGACGCAATCGCCGACGCGACGTCGGAAATCTTCAAACCGTAAGCCTGCGTCGCTTCTTGCGATATTTCGACCGCGATTTCGGGGTTTTCGACGTTGGAAAGCTCGACGATGCTCACCCCTTCCTGCGTCATGAGATCGTCGCGGACTTGTTCGGCGGCATCGCGCAGCGTGTGTTTGTCGACGTTGCCGCTGACCAAAATGCTCAAAACCTGCGATTTTCGCGTCATTTCGCGCACGACGGGCTTTTCCATATCGTCGGGGAACGTCGTGATTTGGTCGACTTGGCGCTCGATTTCGTTGCGCGTGCGCATGAGATCGGCGCTGTCGAGGAGCTCGATCATGACTTGCCCCGATCCCTCGTTGGCCGAACTCGTCACTTTTTTCACGCCGTCGATCCCGCGCACCGCCTCTTCGATCGCAATGATTATCCCCTCTTCGACCTCTTCGGGACTCGACCCGGGGTAACTCGCGCTGACCTGGATGCGCTCCGATTCGACATTGGGCATGAGCTCTTGCTTGAGGTACGGCACGCAAATCAAACCGCCGACGATAAACAAAAGCATGAACAAATTCGCCGCCACGTGGTTTTTGGCCATCCATGCAAGCGGCCCGCGGAAATCGTCGGGCGTCGGTTGGCGCCGCTCGATGGCGCCGCCGTTCATGACCGCTATCGGCTTGACCTCTTTGAGCCGCGCATAACTCGACTTGGGCACGTGCGACGGCGGCGTCGCTTCGGCCGCGTTTTCGGGTGCGTTATTATCGTTTTGTACGTTTTTATCGTCCATAAAGACGCCTTTTGACTTGACAATGAGCCGTCAATGATCTCGGAGCGCAGCCCAAAGATCGGCAAGAGATTGTTTTTTGAATGGCGCGGCTTTTTCGGCCTGCGGCCGAAATGCGCCTTGCGGCTTCGGCTGTTTGCGGCCTTGCCGCAAATACGCCTTCGCGGCGCCCTATTTCGCCCCGCAGGGGCTCAATACGGGCTTTTGGCGCCCTATTTCGCCCCGCCGGGGCTCAATACGGGCTTTTGGCGCCCTGTTTCGCCCCGCCGGGGCTCAATGCGGGCTTCTTTGCATCGGCATCAAACCGACAAAAAAGCGTTTTTTGATTTGAGCGCCGTTTATCAATCCGGCGGCGGTCCGGGCATCATGCCGCCGTCGTCGTCGGAAACTTCGCCCACTTCCGTCGTTTCGCCCTTGATGCGAAGCTTGCGCCCCTGCACCGGCGACGAAATCAGCGTCGTAATCACGCGATCGCCCGTTTTCAGACCTTCGGTCACGTAAACATAATCGTCCGATTTGAACGGCGTCACGATTGAACGCACGTCGAGTTTGTTGTCGGCGCTGACATAAACCAAGTTGCCTTCACGGACGTAATCGCGCGGCAATTTCACGCTCTCAAGCGGCACGCGGCCGGTAATTTTGGCGCGCGCAAAAGTCCCGACGAGCAACGGATGCGAAACCGGATCGCCGAACGGTTCGTCGACCGCCAAAACGTATTGCGCCATGCGTCCGAGCGATTCGACTTCGCCCAGCATCGACAAAATGCGCGCTTTGCGCTCGACCGTTTTCCCGCCGATTTCGTACGATACGCGCACGTCGAGCTTCGAATACTCTTCGTCGGTTGCGCCGATCCATTGCAGCAGCGCAGGCTGCAAGCTTATTTTTATCCACAATTCGTCGGTCGCAACGATCGACGCCAGCGCGGCTGCCCCGTTGACGTAATCGCCGACCGACACGTTCGTCGCCGTCAAAATGCCGTCATAAGGCATTTTGACCGTGCTCCGATCGTAATCGAGCTGCGCCTGCTGCAAATTGAGTTTGGCTTTCTCGACGTTAGCCATCGCCTCTTGCAGCTGCGGCGCGCGCAGAACGAGCGATTCCTGGTCTTCGGTCAGTTCTTTGGCATTGAGAATGCTTTTCTGAAGCGCCTTGAGCTCGGCTTGCGCCGCGCGCCCTTTTGCCTGCTCCTGCACGAGGGAAATCTCGCTTTGGCTGAGCGCGATTTGCGCCTGCATCAATTTGAGCTTGTAATCTTCGGTCGAAATTCGGGCGACGACTTCGCCTTTTTTCAGCCGCGCGCCCGGATAAAACTTCTTGTTTACCTCGGTAATCCGCCCGCTCGCTTCGCTCTTGAGGTTCATCGTCCGCGCGGCCTGCGCCGTGCCCGTCGCCTCGATCGTCAGCGCGTGCGCCTTCGATTCGACGTCGATGACTTCGACGAGAATGCCCGAATCCACGCTCCTGCCGCGCTGAGCCGTCTGTTTGTCGCCGTAAAATGCCTGCGCGGCAAACCAGCCGATCGCGATGACGGCAAGCGCGATGAGCGCTTGAACAATGTATGGCCGTGCTTTGCTGCTCACCGTTTTGTTTCCTTATGTCTGAGTCGTTAAACACCTGAATGTTTGGAATGATTAAAAATAAAATTCGTTCTTTTGCCGAAAAATGCGCATGCAATCCGAAAATCGCGCAAAAAAGTTTTATGCGCCGTCAGCTTCGGCTTCTTTCCCGTCCGAATCCGAAGACTGCGCATTTTCGCCGGCAGACGGATTTTCGCCGTCTTTGCCGAGTTCTTCGAGCTGCCGTTTTGCGGTTTCGAGTCCCGCCCGATGCATATCCTGCATCCACGGCGCGCCGCCCATCGTCTTATAGAGCGCGATTTGCGCGTTTATCAGACTGAGACGCGCGTCGAGCTCCGATTGCGATTGCGAAACCGTGCCGCGAAGCGCCGACAAAACGCGGTTGTATTCGATCGATCCGCCGACAAAATATTCGCGCGACACTTCGAGGATTTCCTGCTGACGGGCAAGCTGCGCGCGGGCATCGGCGAGCTTGCGTTGGGCGATTTGCATGTTCAAAAGCGCCTTTTCGGCGTCGGCCACCGCGTTTTCGACGGTCATTGCATACGACAGCGCCTGGCTGATGTACGTTATCTTGGCGCGATCGATTTCCGCCGTCTTGCTGAACCCGTCAAAAAGCGTCGCCGCCAGCGAAGCCCCGACATCCCATGCCAACGTTTTGAACAAATCGACGATGCTCGCGTTGCGATAGCTCAAACTCGCGCTTAACCGCAGCGTCGGCAGCCGATTGGCCAAGGCAATGACGATTTTTGCGTCGGCCGCCTGCGCCGCGCGCAACGCGGCGCGCACGTCGGGGCGCGCCGCCAAAAGCGCGCCGGCATCGGGCGTGCCGCCCGGGGCGATCGCCTCGGGCAAACTCCCCGTCACCTCGGGAACCTGTTTTCCGCCCGCCAAAATCGACAGCGCATGACGCGCTATGCGGATATTGGCATCGATTTCGTTGAGCGTCGAACGCAGCGTCTCGATCTGCTGACGCTGTTCCAAAACATCCATCCCCGTCGTTTGCCCCGAAACGTAATACGACTCGACGAGCTCATAGTAATCTTCCGACAAAGCGAGCAGCTGTTCGGTGAGCGCTTTCCGGTCATTATGGTATTGGATGGCAAACCATTGCGACGCAACGCTTGCGACGAGCGAAATCGCCGCCGATTCGGCATCGTCTTGCGCGCTTTCGCGCGAAAGTTCCGCGACGCGCGTCTGCGCCCGCACCTTGCCCCAAAGATCGATTTCGTAACTGAGCGACAGCCCCAAGCTGTACGAAGGATCGGCCGACGGATCGCTGTAGAGATTGCCGTTTCCGCCCACGCCCGCCGAAAACGATACCGTCGGATAGTAGCCCGATTTGGCTTGTTTGACGGCCAATTCGGCGTCAAGCAATTTGAGATAGGCAATCTGAAGCGTCGGGCTGTCGCGCAAAACCTCTTCGGCAAATTTAGTCAATCCTTCGTCGCCGAACGCCTCCCACCATCGGTTGCGCACTTCGCCCGAAAGCGCGATATCGCCGTAGCTCATGGCAGTTTCGGGCGTTTTCAGATCGCCGGAATACTTGACGGGCGCAAAACAACCGCTGCATGCAACGGCCGCAAACAGAAGAAAGACAAAGGGACGAAGACAGCGTTTCACGGGCGATTCTCACTGCAAAATCGAAAAATCGGCAACGGAAGTTCAGAAGCGCGCACACATTTGCCTACACGCGACAACTTGCGTGCCTTGTGCATAACACACCTAAAAGGCGGATAATTCAAATAAATTTTTGCCAATCGGTTATTTTTTGAATTTTATTCAAAAAGCACCATTATTTTATATACAAACAGAAGATTATGAATCTTGCGATTTAATTTGATACGCAATGCAAAAAAAAAACACCGCGGCGCCGTTATTTCGTTGGCGCGGAGATTTTTCCGCGAACGCCAAAGAACGCCGACGTTTTCGGCTTGCGGTCCGCAGGCCGGAGCCAACATGTATCAAAATTTATCATTCGGAGCAATATGCATGCGTCAAAAGCTCCGGCTGCCGTCATGCGATAAACGACGCAAATGCACCCGAGTTGCAAAAAAGCGCATAAGATCGCAAAAATGTAGTTGCATGTAAGACTAAAATGGGTAAAAAGATATAGATTTTATCAAATATCAGATTGAGAAAACGGCGCGATCGTTGTAGAAGGCGCGGCGTGTTTGATTTTGTCCGAGGCGCGCGATGCGTTTGTTCGGACATCTTTTTCATATCGGCGAATTGGGAGCTAAACCATGGTTGATTACTCGGAAATCCTCAAGAAAGCGCAATCTTATCGGGCCGAAATGTCGCAGTTTCTCCGCGACATGATCCGCATCCCGAGCGAATCGTGCCAAGAACGCGAAGTCGTGTTGCGCATCAAAGCGGAGATGGAAAAAGTCGGTTTCGACAAAGTCGTCATCGACCCGATGGGCAATATCGAAGGTTACATCGGTCACGGTCCGCACATCATCGCGATGGATGCCCACATCGATACGGTCGGCGTGGGCGATCGCCGTCTTTGGACAGAATGCGACCCGTACGAAGGCAAAGAAGACGAAAATACGATTTGGGGACGCGGCGGATCGGATCAAGAAGGCGGAATGGCGGCGATGGTTTACGCCGGCAAAGTCATCAAAGATCTCGGCTTGGAAGGCGAATACACGCTTATCGTGACGGGCACGGTTCAGGAAGAAGACTGCGACGGTTTGTGCTGGCAGTACATCGTCAACGAATTGAAATTGCGTCCCGAATTCGTCATCAGCACCGAACCGACGAGTTTGCGGATTTATCGCGGTCACCGCGGCCGGATGGAAATCCGGGTCGAGACGCGCGGCGTAAGCTGCCACGGTTCTGCGCCCGAACGCGGATCCAACGCCATACACAAAATGGCCGATATCATTCAGGACGTGCGCGCGCTCAACGAAAACGATGCCGCCGACGCAACCGAAATCAAAGGTTTGGTCAAGATGCTCGACGCCAAATACAATCCGCTCTGGAAAGACGCCCAATTCTTGGGCCGCGGGACGGTCACGACGTCGGAAATCTTCTTCACGTCGCCCAGCCGCTGCGCCGTCGCCGATTCTTGCGCCATTTCTCTCGATCGCCGCATGACGGCGGGCGAAACATGGGAATCGTGCCTGCAAGAAATCCGCGATTTGCCTGCCGTCAAAAAATGGGGCGATGACGTCACGGTCACCATGTACAAATACGAGCGTCCTTCTTATACGAATTTGCTCTATCCGACCGAATGTTACTTCCCGACATGGGTATTGCCCGAAGATCACGTCGTATGCCAATCGCTCGTCGAATCGTACAAAGGTCTGTTCGGCAAAGATCCCGTTGTCGACAAATGGACATTCTCGACAAACGGCGTTTCGATCATGGGACGTTACGGCATTCCGTGCATCGGGTTCGGTCCGGGCGCCGAAGAACAGGCGCACTTCCCCAACGAAAAGACGTGGAAAGATCACCTCGTGACGTGTTGCGCGATGTACGCCGCCGTTCCGCTCATCTATTGCAAAAATATCAATAAATAACGATTTCCGAAGACGCAAACGATGCGTCTCCGGCGCAATATCCGACATCGGGGCGCGAATTCGGCATCACCGCCGGCGCGCCCCGGGTTTTGTATTTTTTTCGTTCGATTTTGTTTCCGCCCGGCGCTGCGCTGCAATTTTTTTCTGTTGCATCTAGCGCCGCGCGATTTGAGGAGAATTTATGCAAACACAGTTTCGCGGCAAACACTTTGTGACCCTTCGCGATTGGACGCGCGAAGAAATCGATACGCTCTTGGACGTTTCGCTCGACCTCAAACGCGATTTCGCGTTGGGTCATGTCAACAACATGCTGGAAAATCAAACCGTTTTCCTCATGTTCATGGAGCAATCGACGCGCACGCGCAACTCGATGGAAGCCGGCATCACGCAATTGGGCGGTCACGGTCACTTCATCGACGGCGGCACTTCGCAGCTCGCGCACGGCGAAAGCCCCAAAGACACGGCAATTATCTTGAGCCGTTTCGGTCACGGCATCGCCATGCGTTATTGCAACTGGGGCTACGGCAACAAATTCATCGCCGAAATGGCGAAATGGGCAACCGTCCCCGTCATGAACCTCCAATGCGATTTGTATCACCCGATGCAAGCGATCGCCGACCTCATGACGATGCAAGAAAAATTCGGCCGCGATTTGAAACGCATTAAAGTGTCGATCATTTGGGCCTATGCCGAAAGCCACAAAAAACCGATTTCCGTTCCGCTTTCGCAAGTTCTCTTGTTCCCGCGCTTCGGCATGGACGTTTGCCTGGCGCATCCCAAGGGCTGGGAACTTCCCGATTGGGTCATTGCCGAAGCTAAAGCGAATGCCGAACGTTACGGCGGCACCGTCACGGTTACCGACAACGAAGAAGAAGCTTATCGCGACGCCAACATCGTCATCCCCAAAAACTGGGGCAACTGGGTCACCGACCAAACGGGCTTGACCGATCACGGCGCCGTCAAAGTCGTCGACGAAAAACTTATGGCACACCGCTCATGGAAATGCACCGAAGAAAAAATGGCACTGGCCGATCGCGACGTCTGCTACATGCATGCGCTCCCGGCCGACCGCCACAACGAAGTCGACGACTCCGTCATCGACGGACCGCACAGCATCGTCTACGACGAAGCCGAAAACCGTCTCCACACGGCCAAAGCCGTCATGGCGCTTACGATGGGCGGTCGCGGCCGCGCCTAATCGCCGCAATGCAAAACGCCGATAACTCGGCGTGAAAACAAAAAGCGCCGTCCTTTCGGACGGCGCTTTTTTTGTTTCGAAAACACCGCAGCCGATGCAATCCGAACGATCATGCTTTGGAAACTGCGGATGATTTGCTTATTTTATGCGGCATCTAACCGATATAATCGCATTTCATATAATCGCGCAATGCGTCGGGGATGCGAATGCGTCCGTCGGCTTCCTGATAATTTTCCATGACGGCAACGAGCGTGCGACCCACGGCAAGCCCCGATCCGTTGAGCGTATGGACAAACGCCGTCTTTTCTTTGGCATCGGGCGTGCGATAGCGAATATTGGCGCGTCGCGCCTGATAATCGCCGAAATTCGAACAGCTCGAAATCTCGCGGTAGCAATTCTGCGACGGCAACCAAACTTCGAGATCGTAACATTTCCGCGCGCTGAACCCCATATCGCCGGCAGAAAGCAGCATCACGCGGTAGGGCAAGCCCAAACGGCGCAAAATCTCTTCGGCATCGTCGACGAGTTTTTGATGTTCGGCTTCCGACGTCTCGGGCGTCGCAAATTTGACGAGCTCGACCTTGTCGAATTGGTGCTGGCGGATAATGCCGCGGGTATCTTTGCCGTAGCTGCCGGCTTCGAGACGGAAACAGGCGCTGTATGCGGCATATTTAATGGGAAGTTGATCGGGAGCGAGCAACTCGTCGCGGTGAAGGTTCGTGACGGGAACTTCTGCCGTCGGAATGAGGAACATGTCGTCATTCGTCTTGTAGGCGTCTTCTTCGAATTTCGGCAGCTGTCCGGTTCCGGTCATCGAGGCGCGATTGACCATATAGGGCGGCATGACCATTTTGTAGCCGCGTTCGGCGTGACAATTGAGCATGAATTGAATGAGCGAAAGCTCGAGTTTCACGGCGGCGCCGGTCAAGAAGGCAAAGCGCGCGCCCGAGACTTTGGCGGCGCGATCGAAATCGAGCAAGCCGTGAACTTCGCCCAAATCGCAGTGATCTTTCGGTTCGAACGCGAATTCGCGCGGCGAACCCCAACGCCGGATTTCGACGTTGGCTTCTTCGTCGGCGCCTTGCGGAACGTCGTCGCCGGGCAAATTCGGAATATAGAGCATCATTTTTGCGAGCTGTTCGTCGATTTCCGATCGGCGGGCGTCGATGGCTTTGCATTCGCTGCTCATGTCTTTGAGCCGGGCGCGCAATGCAGCCGCGTCGTCGCCCGAGAGCGATCGCATCTTGTCGCTTGCTTGGCGTTGTTCGAATTTGAGCTGATCGTAACGCGCGCAGCTCGAACGGCGTTCGTCGCTCAGCGAACGAAGCAAATCAAAATCGACATGCGCATTGCGAAACTTTAATTTCTCGATAACCGAATCGAGATTGGCCAATACGTATTTGACATCTAACATAAAGCAGACAACTCCGCAGAAAAGTGACACCGGCGTTCCGGCCCCTTGCCGCCGCCGCGTTTTGAGCGCCGCTGCCGCCCCCTGCACTCGGGCGGCAGCGGCGCGCGCCGCCGTTCTTACTCCAATTGCATCAAAAAACTCAACATCGGAACTTGCGGCGGAATATGCCCCGGCAAATCGCGCGCGCCGCATATCGTCAATCGCGCAAAAAGCGTTGCGAAGCCGAGAATGCAAAAAAAAGTTTGCGCGATGTTCGGCGCGCTTTTTTTGCGCCGACGCCCGTTTTTATGTCCTCGCCTTTTTTTTTTTTTAAGTCTTACGCTGTTTTTAGGTCTCGCGCGTCCGATTTTAA